>NZ_CP041405.1:3060000-3130000 GCF_007066085.1 Paenibacillus thiaminolyticus
CTTGCTCCATGCCAGCGATTCATGCAAGCAGACCCATCTCGCTCTCCCCGCCATCATCGACAGTCTGCGGGCCAAAGGATATGAATTCGTCACCGTGTCGGAGCTGATTCAGCAGACCGATATGAAGAGCAAGCCGATCGAGGACAAGACAACGATGAGCGAGCACCTGCATAAGGCTGTTGGAATGTAGCATATGCACCTTTGCCTTGCCGCATGAAAAAAGCTGGCGGAATTCCGTCAGCTTTTTGGTGTTCCTAGTATCCGGTTCAGCATGAGCACCTGATAGGCGTTGCATGCCGCGAGCGGCAGATAGACGTACCAGGTCGCAATCCCGCTAATATTCAAGGCGGACAGCGTCTCGACCGTCGTAATGGCGATCATGAAGAATAAAGTAGGTATGAATGCGGTCCTGTTGGTTGCCTTGACTTTAAAATAACCGACGATCAGGGCAACTGCGAGCACGGCCAGTCCAAGCAACATATCGTTCATCGCGTCTCCGCCCCGCTGCGATGCATTATCCGCAAGCAGCATGCGCAGGAACATCAGATCGAGCAGAGCAATGACGGTGAGCACCGCTTGGATGTACGGCCAACTTTTTTTGAACAATCCGATGGCAATGAAATTCAACGTAAGATACGCAAAAAAACCCATTTGCGAGTATACGCTTACAGTAAAGCCGCTCAAAATCAGCTGCACTACATTCAATACCCTGTCCATCGGGCCAGTGAAATTTTGGAATTCTCCCTGAATGATTTGCAGGGACAGACCCATCACTAATGTGATTCCGCCTCCGATAAGGAGCGTGGTCCAAAACAAATAAAACCATTTTTTCAACGTCAAGGCACTGCACCTCCGCAATGTTCATTATTTTACCAAGGTTCTCAGCAAAAAACTATAACTGACAAACATAATTCACAATTCGTCCTGCCATACTACGCGTAAAGGCATGAATGGGACAGAAAGGAGTGCCGTGCCATGAAGACATCATTCATCCGTCTCGCGATGGTTGGCGCCATTATGATGCTGCTTGTCGCCGGTTGCGGAAGTGAACACCCCGCTGCCCAGAGCAGCATGGATTATAAAGAACTAAAAAGCATGGTTATCGATATTCTCAAGAGCGAAGAAGGACAAAAAGCGGTGCATTCCGCGACATCCGGCGGAGCTGGCGGCGGCATGCAGATGAAGGCGTTAACGATCCAGCAGCAGGAACAGATCCGCATGGCAGTCAAGGATACGCTCGTATCGCCCGAATATGAGAAGGTCATCGAAGAGGTTATGAAGGACCCGAAGTTCGCCGGAGAATTCGCCAAAGCCATCAATAAGGAAAATAAAGAGCTCCATCAGCAGCTAATCAAAGATCCGACATATCAGAAAGCGTTCGGCGATATGTTGAAGTCGCCCGATATGTCCAAATCCTATCTCGAACTGATGAAGACCCCGGAATACCGCAAAAATCTGATGACGTTGGTTAAAGATGCCATGGGCAGCCCGTTATTCAAGCTCGAAGTTATGGATTTATTGAGCAAAGTCGTGAAGGAAGAGCTTCAGCCGGAAGAAAAGGGAAAGAAAAAGAAGGAAGGCGAGAAGGGCAAGGAAGGCCACGAAGGCGGAGGCGGAAAAGAAGAGGGCGGCGGAGGAGGCGGCGGCTCCGGTTCATAGGCCTCCCCTCCCCTGTAAATGCAAAGGACTCCACACGGGAGTCCTTTTGTATGGAGCGATGATGCCGTTCAGGACAAGCGCCGAACGACTTCTTCGGCCAGTTCTGTGTACAGCTTGCCGATAGCCGAATCCGCCTTGTATACCGAAGGCGAGAAGTCCGGCTCTGCCGGGTGATTGTCCGGCGAACCGAGCGGAATCTGGGCCAGCAGATCGGCGTGAAGCGCTTCCGCGAGCTTGCCCCCGCCTCCGCGGCCGAATACGTACTGCTTGTCTCCGCATTGCCCGCACTCGACATAAGCCATATTTTCCACGACGCCGAGGATATCATGCTTCGTATGGAGCGCCATCGAACCGGCCCGGGCTGCGACGAAGGCAGCCGTCGAATGAGGCGTCGTGACGATAATCTCCTTGCTGTGAGGAATCATCTGGTGAATGTCCAGCGCAATATCTCCAGTTCCCGGAGGGAGATCAAGCAGCACGATATCGAGCCCGCCCCACTCCACTTCCTGGAAGAAGTTGCGAAGCATTTTGCCCAACATCGGGCCGCGCCATACAACCGGACTATTGTCTTCCACGAAAAAGCCCATCGACATCACTTTGACGCCGAACCGTTCAATCGGGATCACCATGTTGTCCCGCACGATCGGGCGGTCTTCAATCCCCATCATATCAGGGACACTGAAGCCATAGATGTCGGCATCGATGAGTCCGACCCGCTTGCCCAGCCGGGCCAGAGCAGCCGCCAGATTAACCGTGACGGTCGATTTGCCGACGCCGCCCTTGCCGCTGGCCACGGCGATGAATTCTACGCCTGAAGCCGGATTGAGCAGCGGATGCAGCTCCATCCCCGCTCCATGACCTGCAGGCTCTGCGCCTCGTCCGGCGGTTTCTTCGGCTGGCTGCAGGCCGATGGCTTGCAGCTCCGCCGCCGTCGCCAGGCGGATGCGTACATGGACATCGTCCAGGCCAAGCGGTGACAGACGTGTCTTAATCTCGCGGGTAAGCCGCTCTCGCGCTTCTGCATCTGCAGCCTGGGGAGCGATCAGGGCGGTTAGCTTCACCTCTCCCGGCTTGATCATCAGATCGCGAATCCATTGAATATGAGTCAATTCCTGGCCTGTCACGGGCTCCGTTAATCCATGCAGCGCTTGCAAAATATCTTCTTTCGTGATCATGATGGCACCTCGTCTCTATCAAGGTCAGCAGGCGGACATGCTGCTTCGTTACGTAGTCTATTATATCATAGGAACTCTATTTACCAATGTTTTCCCCTGACATAAAGCGGAGTATTCCTTTGTAGACCGAGGCAGCCACCTTCCGCTGATACTGTTCGTCGGCCAGCTTGCGGGATTCTTCCAGATTCGAGAGGAATCCCACTTCAACGAGCGCAGACGGAATCTCGATGTGATCCATCAGATATAAGCGCCGATCTACCGGCTTGGCCACCCGATCCGTATTTTCGAGATTGTGCCGGATCTCGGACTGGATCCATTTGGCCAGACGCTCGCTCTCCGGGTGCCGCTTCGTATAGAACGATTGGGCGCCGCTCCACTTGCCCGACGGGATGCTATTCATATGCAGACTAATCAGAATGTCCGCTTTCTTTTCCTGAACGAAGCTGACGCGCCGCTTCAAGTCTTCCGCCTTGCGCTTCGAGTACCCTTTGGTATCCGGGGCCGCCAGATCGTAGTCCCCTTCCCGGGTCATGAAGACAACTGCTCCCGCCTGCTGCAAATAATCGCGCAAATATAAAGCGATAGAGAGATTAATATCTTTCTCAATCACCCCTTGCTTGCTGACCGCGCCGCCATCCGGACCTCCATGGCCCGCATCAATGATGACGACCTTGCCGGATAACGGAATCGTCCAATAAGTCCATGTCTTCGTGGCCGGCATCTCGGCGGTCATGATGGCGATGACCGCCAGCACAAGGCAGATGCTGACGAGCCATTTACGCACGCTTCGCAGCGGTATCCATAGAATTGATGTTTTTTTGCTTCGTTTTTCAGTCCATTTGTTCATACAAAAAGTCCACCTCCGTTCCCATACAGACACTAATCATCTATATGGGACAAGGTGGACAAATATACATCGATTTATACGTACCATAGCTAGGTGGAGGAATCGGGTCTACGCCTTCAGATTGGCCGGTTCCGACATGCCCTCGATCAGGATCCGGGCCACTTCCGGACGCGAAAATTCAGGCGGCGGGCAAATGCCGTTCCGCAGCATCTCGCGCACCTTCGTCCCGGACAAGGCGACATGCCGCTCCTTCGGATGCGGGCATGTCTTGCTGGATGCCATATTGCCGCAAGCCGTGCAATAGAAGCTGTGCTCGAAGAAGAGCGGGATAATGCCGAGCTCTTCCGGCTCGAATTCACGGAAAATATGCTGCGCTTCATAAGTTCCGTAATAATCGCCTACGCCGGCATGATCGCGGCCGACGATGAAGTGGGTGCAGCCGTAATTTTTGCGGACAATAGCGTGAAAAATAGCCTCTCTCGGGCCCGCGTACCGCATCGCGGCCGGGAAGACGCCGAGAAAGACCCGATCTCTCGGATAGTAATGCTCCAGCAGGCTGACATAACTGCGCATGCGCACATCCGCAGGCACATCGTCGGACTTCGTCTCGCCTACGAGCGGATTGAGGAACAGCGCATCGACAATCTCCATTGCGCTCTTCTGGATGTACTCGTGAGCCCGATGAACCGGATTGCGGGTCTGGAAGCCGACGACGGTTCGCCAGCCGCGGTCCCGGAAGATCTGTCTCGTCTTGGCCGGATCGAAGTAATACTCGCCGAAGCGTTCCGGCTTCGGCCTGCGCAGCAAGCGAATGCTTCCGCCGACACAGAACGCCGGGCGCTCCAGCAGCTTCTGGACGCCGGGATGAGCGGCATCGGTCGTGCGGAACACCTGCTCCGCCTCTTGATATGGATCGATCTCGAAGATACTCTGCACCGCGATCGTTCCGTACAATACGTCATCCTCTTCACCAATGAGGGCGGCTTCTTCGCCGATCCGCAAGGTGTGTGCGGTCTCCGCCTGGACCTGGAGCGTAATTGGAAGGCTCCACACCGTACCGTCCGCGAGTCTCATCCGTTCCACGACATGGCGGTAATCTTCTTCGTTCATGAAGCCTTGTAAGGGAGAAAATGCCCCTATGGCAATGAGATCAGCATCGGACAGCGTCCGCCGGTTGATTCGTATGGCGGGAAGCCCGGCAGCCTCCTGCTCGATTCGCCCGGCCTCCGCTTCCGGGACGAGTCTGGAGATGAGTTGTCCGCCATGCGGCAGGATTGTAGTCATTATTCGTTCTCCCTTCGCTTATTGCTGATGAAGCCCGCATTCCACTTTTCCGGTTCCGGACCAGCGACCGGCGCGCGGATCTTCTCCAGGCAGCACCTGACGCGTGCAGTAGCTGCAGCCGATGCTGGGGTAATTCAGATCATGCAGTGGATTGTAGACGACGTCATGCGAATGAATGTAGGTCCACACGTCTTCGGAGGTCCACGCGGCAAGCGGATTGAACTTCATCAGGCCGAACTTCGTATCATACTCGACCTTCTTGGCATTGGCCCGGGTCGGCGCCTGATCGCGGCGAATCCCGGTAATCCAGGCATCATATTGCCCGAGAATGCCGGTCAACGGCTCGACCTTCCGGATACTGCAGCATAGATTCGGCTCCCGTTCCCACAGTGCATCCCCATGCAGTTCAGCCTGCTCTTGCGGCGAGAGCGCCGGAGCGACGCGGACGAACTCCAGATTATAACGCTCGCTCAGCCGGTCGCGTGTCTCATAAGTCTCCCGGAAGTGAAATTCGGTATCCAAATAGAATATATCGGTTGCCGGGCTGATGCGCTGCAGCATATCCACCAGAACAACGTCTTCCGCGCCGAAGCTGCATGCGAAGGTCAATTTCGGAAATGTCTCGGCCGCCCAGGCAATCAGTTCTTCCGGAGCTGCATGCTCAAATTGCTCTGCCTTTTCCTGCGCCAGCGCTTCCTTTTCCAACAGATTCATGTGTCGCTCCTCCACTTATGAATTATTCCGAGTTTTTCAATATGTTTTGTTAATTTAATTATAAGTACTTTCCTATCTTTGTCAATTTATTTTTCCGCAGCGATGTGCAACGTCTCGATGTTACAGCATATACCGGGACAATGCCCCAGGTGAATGTTCACGGACAACAAAAATCGGGCTTGCCGTTCAAGCCCGATCCCCTTTGCTCATTCCATTCTGTAAGACGAATCCTTCTGCTTGCTAATCCGCGATTGCCTCATCGATGGGGAACGGTTCTCCGGACCATGCCTTGCGCGAGGTCCAAGCTTCCTCCCCTTGCCAGAAAGAATGGGCGGGAGAGAGACCGAGCGGCAGCAAGACCGTCGAACATAAATAAAGACTGCCCGTCGAGATGTAGGCTTCTCCGATACCAGGCTGATGGCCGCAGAAGCCGATCGTCAGCCACCCATCCGCAGTGAAGGTTCCTTACGCCTCCAGCATGCGCCTCATGACGGCCGTCAAGCCGCAGCGCACCTGTGCCGGCGACAATGAGGGCGGCAGCTGATCCAGCCAGGCCAGCTGTGCCAACAACTGAAACACGCCGCAGCGGTAAGCGAGCGATCGTCCAAGAGGCGGGAAGGTCCCTTCAGGGGAGATCATCCGTTCCAATTGCCCCGCATGCCGCTTAGCGCGCTTCCATACCGCCGCCTTCATTCGTTCCCAGTCCGGGTAGCGATGGCCGACCGCCGTCAAGAGGTCCACCAGCATCGGCTGGATAACGAAGCTGTTGTAGTAGTCGGCATGATAGGCCGGACCGTCTCCATAAGCGCCATCGCCTGCATACCATGACTCGTGCTGCGTCAAGGCGTAATCGATCCGCATCGCGTCCCAATCGGCTTCACCCGCTTGGTGCAGGAACGCCTCGATAGCTGCAGAGAACAGCAGCCAATTGTTATAGTGCGGCCGGATGCGACGCGTCTCCCGCAATGCGTGAATGAGTTGCTGGCGGACTCTGTCGCGCAGCGGAAGCCACAGTGCCTCCGGCGCCCTTAGCAGCGCCTGCGCCAGAAAAGCCGCATCCACAAGCGGTTGATATCCTTCGCTGAAGTTCAGCCGGTCCGGTGAATCCGGCGCGGTGGCCGCATCGGTCGCCTCCATATACCAACCCTTCATCCGCTCCCGCAGTGCCGCTTCTTCCGGGGGGCCACCCGTCAGCGCCAGCCAAGGCGCGATGCCGGCCATCAAGCGGCCGAACGCTTCCAGCCCGGCGAACGGGCCGCGACCGTCACCGCTGCTCTCCAGCGGCATATCCCGTTGCAAGCGCCGCTCTGCAAGCGCCTTCAAGACTGGAGTCGCCAGTCGCTCAAGCGAATGCAGCCAATAGGCCCGATCCCGAACGCCCGGTTCAAAGTTAAGGGAGCTCTCACCGTTTGGCTCCTCGTTCCGCTGACAATTCTCGCTTGCCGAGAGCAAGCGCTGCTCCGTCCTCTCTTGTGATGCCATCGGCATTCCTCCTGTCCGCACCATTGCCAGACTTGAATTGAGAACTACTGTGTATTCTCATTATAACGGATGCACCGGTCGGCATATATAACAAAACCCCTGTTTCCCTGCGCGGAAAAAGGGGGAGTCGGGAATATAGGCTTCCGGCGGCAGGCACAAGGAGGGCTCAATAATAGAGTCTTGCGTCGTGATGCATGCCCGTCGGGTCAACCGATCGCTGCATACACCCGGGAGGAGGGCCGAGAATCAGCGATTCCGTAATGGGAGCTACCGCTTTCGCATAGTCCTCTGCGTTCACGCAATAGGCACGCTGCATCACTTCCTTCGGTACGGCCCGCAGAAAATCCGATCCAAACACAATATCCGGAGTCGGATGATCGAAAATCGTAAGGATATGAGCTTGGCTGGATTCGGCAATAATCCAATGAAACCAGCCTTTCGGGAAGATCGAGACTTGGCCTGGCCTCAGATGATAGACCATCAGCTTACGCGCAAACGGGTTAAACACCGCCGTAATGACCTCACCGCTAATGACAAAGACCGTTTCCGTTACATTCGTATGCCAATGCGGCTGTATAATAATGCCCCGAGTCATATGGACATTGAAAAGTCCATTCTTGATCGCAGGGAGCTGTTCCCCGAACAGCTGCGTAATGTAATTGTACGGATCGCGCTTATAATTGAGGACCTGATTGGAATCGGCGGCCAACGTCACATCCGCTGCTTGCAGCACGGTATCGCTCATCATGGCTTCCTCCTTCTTAGGTAAACGTCTATACACTGTATGCCCGGAAGGAAGGTTGGTGACGAACGGTTCAAGCGGCCTCCTGGAACAAATGAAAAGCCCTTGACCAACAAGGGCCAAGGGCGATAATCGTTGATATAACAGGCTTCTTAACGCTTCGAGAACTGAGGCGCGCGGCGAGCCGCTTTGAGGCCGTATTTTTTACGCTCTTTCATGCGCGGATCACGAGTCAGGAATCCTGCTTTCTTCAAAGAAGAACGCAGTTCCGGATCTGCTTTCAGGAGCGCACGGGAGATCCCGTGACGGATAGCTCCTGCTTGTCCGGAGGTTCCGCCTCCGTGAGCCAATACGATTACATCATATTTGCCAAGAGTCTCAGTAAGGTTCAGCGGCTGTTTTACAATCAGCTTCAACGTTTCCAAACCGAAGTATTCGTTAATGTCACGTTTATTAATCACGATGCGGCCTTCGCCCGGTACGAGACGAACACGTGCTACCGAGTGCTTGCGACGACCTGTCCCATAGTATTGTACTTGTGCCATGAAACTGTCCTCCCCTTTCTATTATCCGCGAAGTTCGTAAACTTCAGGTTGTTGTGCTTGATGCGGGTGTTCTGCGCCGGCATATGCTTTGATGCGAAGCTTCATTTTGTTGCCCATGCGCGTTTTTGGCAGCATGCCTTGAACCGCAAGTTCAATCATACGCTCAGGCTTCTTGTTCAGCATTTCCTGTGCGCTTGTCACTTTCAGACCGCCTGGATAGAGGGAGTGACGATAGTATTTCTTGTCTTGCAGCTTGTTGCCGGACAAGACGATTTTCTCTGCGTTGATAACAACGACGAAGTCGCCGCCGTCAACATGTGGTGTAAATGTCGGCTTGTGCTTGCCGCGGATAAGAGCCGCTGCTTCAGAAGCAAGGCGACCGAGTGTCTTGCCAGTTGCGTCGATAACGAACCATTTGCGCTCAACTTCAGCTGGCTTCGCCATATAAGTGGTACGCATGAAACATCCTCCTCTGATGACCTTCGATACAGTGTGAACGGCACACTGCGTCGCATATCACAATCTTTATTCATTACCATCGCTACGATAGTTCGTGTGTATATTCGTTCAGTACGTTCGTTTTCTTGATCTGTCACAAAATCTGTCAAAAACTGCCCATAGGCAGCGTGATTTCTTTGCGGGGCCGTGGGAAAGCCTAAAGAAACACAGATGTTATTTTACCGTATTCGGTGCTATTATGCAAGGTCTTTTTTCCCTTCAGCAAGAACCGGGACGGCCTTATCCATCCGGTCTTCTCCGTCATATTCAACACTCCACAGCGTCAGGCCGTGAGGCACTGCCGTCGGTCCTGCGGACTCCCGGTTTTTCGCTGCAAGAATGGGTACAATATCATCAGGAGAGAACTTACCCTCGCCCACCCAGATCAAGGTGCCCGCAATGATGCGTACCATGTTGTACAAGAAGCCGTTCCCCGTCACGGACACATAAATCCGGCCCCGGCCGGGCTCATGGTTCGTATTCGGTTCATGCTCCAAGCGCGCCTCGTAAATCGTGCGCACATTGGTTAGTTTCGGTGATTTGGGCGATGCGACTGACGTAAAGTCATGCTCTCCAACGAAGTGCTGAAGCGCCTGCCGCATCGCCTCAATATCAAGCGGTGCGGGATGATGGAATTCCACATTGCGCCGGAAAACATCACGCGTCCGCTCCGCCAGGATTGAATAACGATACGTCTTGCGCTTCGCTGAGAATCGGGCATGGAACGATTCGGGAGCTTCCCATGCATCCCGGATGACAATGTCATCGGGCAGACGCGAGTTCATCGCGGCGCACCAACGTTCGATGGGTATCGATGACTCGGTCGCGAAGTTAACCACTTGCCCGAGCGCATGCACACCGGCATCCGTACGCCCGGAAGCCGTAACGGCCGCATGCTCCTTCGTCAACATGTGAATCGCTTCTTCGATGCGTCCTTGTATCGTATCCCGACCCGGCTGCGTCTGGTAACCGCTGTATGCCGTGCCGTCATAGCTTAACAGCATTCCAATGTTACGCATATAGCACCTCCGTGGTGAACCGCATGCATGGCAGCGGGGTGCCTGGGCCGCTGACGACAGCGTCCCGAGGCGATTAAAAAGAAAAGCTCCTCATGGGAGCCTTCTTTCACGCCGCTGCTGCGTCGTTATCGTATCGCTAAACAGGACCGCGAACTTACGCGCGGTCAACCAGTTCCAAGTACACCATAGGCGCAGAATCGCCGCGGCGCGGTCCCAATTTCATGATGCGGGTGTAGCCGCCTGGACGTTCTGTGTAGCGTGGAGCAATATCCGAGAACAACTTCTGGATTGCATCCTGTTCTCCGTTCAGAGTCTCGCGGCGAACGAATGCAGCCACCTGACGGCGAGCATGCAGATCCCCACGTTTCGCCAGCGTAATGAGTTTCTCAGCGATGGAGCGAACTTCTTTCGCTTTCGCTTCCGTCGTCTGAATACGCTCATACAAGAACAAATCAGTTACCAAGTCGCGGAACAATGCTTTACGGGCACTGGAATCACGACCCAACTTTTGGTATGCCATTGCTATTTCCCCTCCTTCTAAGCCAAGTTCCTGTTAGTCTTCCATGCGAAGGCCCAAGCCGAGTTCTTCGAGCTTCTCTTGAACTTCCTCCAAAGATTTGCGGCCCAGGTTCCGGACCTTCATCATATCTTCTTCGGTCTTCGTAATCAGCTCTTGAACCGTATTGATGCCTGCACGCTTCAAGCAGTTGTAGGAACGAACGGAGAGATCGAGCTCTTCGATTGTCATCTCAAGCACTTTCTCTTTTTTGTCTTCCTCTTTTTCAACCATAATTTCCGCGTCTTTCGCTTCATCCGTCAATCCGACGAACAGCATCAAGTGCTCCGTCAAAATCTTCGCACCGAGGCTCACCGCTTCTTCCGGTCGAATGCTTCCATCCGTCCACACTTCAAGGGTTAACTTGTCGTAGTTCGTCACCTGGCCGACACGCGTATTCTCCACGTTGTAGTTCACGCGGGAGATCGGCGTGTAAATCGAGTCAACCGGGATCACACCAATCGGTTGGTCTTCCCGTTTGTTCCCGTCAGCCTGCACATAGCCACGACCACGATTTGCGAAGATTCGCATATGGAGTCTGGAACCTTGCGCTAAAGTTGCAATGCGGAGATCCGGGTTCAAAATTTCCACATCGCTGTCCGCTCGAATATCGCCAGCCGTTACAACCCCTTCGCCATCCGCATCGATTTCGAGAACTTTCTCTTCATCGGAGTGGATTTTGAGCGACAGGGCCTTCAAGTTCAAGATGATTTCCGTTACGTCTTCATAGACGCCTGGAATCGTCGAGAACTCGTGCAGGACACCGTCGATTTGGACGGACGTCACCGCAGCACCAGGCAAGGAGGAGAGCAGAATACGGCGCAGGGAGTTACCTAGCGTCGTTCCGTATCCTCGCTCCAGCGGTTCTACGACAAATTTGCCGTATGTGCCTTCCTCATTGACGTCCACGGTCTCAATTTTCGGCTTTTCGATCTCAATCACTGTATAACCCTCCTTCAAACGTCGCTGGCGTTTATCAACGTCAAACACCTACGGTCGGTCGATTCATGCAGTATGCCTAAACAACCATTATTCCCAACAGGCGCTAGCTTAATACTACACGCATCGGTGTGCCATCATTATACGCGACGACGTTTTGGCGGGCGGCAGCCGTTGTGCGGGATTGGCGTAACGTCTTTGATCATGCTGACTTCCAAGCCTGCAGCTTGCAGGGAGCGGATAGCAGCTTCACGACCTGCGCCAGGGCCCTTAACCATTACCTCAACCGACTTCATGCCGTGTTCCATTGCCGTTTTGGCAGCGGACTCTGCAGCCATTTGCGCAGCGAACGGAGTCGATTTACGGGATCCTTTGTAGCCCAAATTCCCGGAGCTTGCCCAAGAGATTGCGTTGCCGTGCGGGTCAGTAATCGTCACGATCGTGTTGTTGAACGTCGAACGAATGTGAGCCACACCAGTCTCAATATTTTTACGGTCACGACGTTTTGTGCGTACGACTTTTTTCGCTTTAGCCATTGCTAGTTATCCCCCCTTATTACTTCTTCTTGTTCGCTACAGTACGACGAGGGCCTTTACGCGTACGAGCATTTGTCTTCGTACGTTGCCCACGAACAGGCAATCCGCGGCGATGGCGGATTCCGCGATAGGATCCGATTTCGACCAAACGTTTGATGTTCAAAGAGATCTCGCGGCGGAGGTCACCTTCTACTTTCACATTTTTGTCAATCGCCTCACGGATTTTGTTCACTTCGTCTTCCGTCAAATCGCGAACGCGAGTATCCGGGTTCACACCAGCTTGCGCAATGACTTTCTGAGAAGTCGATTTTCCGATACCGAAAATGTATGTTAAGGCGATCTCAACGCGTTTATCACGTGGCAAGTCCACACCAGCTATACGAGCCATTAACGCTACACCCCCTTCTTTTATCCTTGTTTTTGTTTATGCTTCGGATTTTCACAGATTACCATAACGTTGCCTTTGCGTCGAATGACTTTGCATTTCTCGCAAATCGGCTTAACAGAAGGTCTTACCTTCATGCTGAATACCTCCTAGTTATCAAGTTGCACCCGTATCTCCAGCCCGCGTCTGACGGCCTGCAAGTGCATGCAAGTGCTCCTCGGCCATAGCCGGGCGCTACTTCCGATATGTGATGCGACCTTTGCTCAAATCGTATGGCGAAAGTTGCACGACCACTTTGTCCCCTGTCAGAATACGGATGAAGTGCATCCGCAGCTTGCCGGAAACATGGGCTAAAATTTGATGACCGTTCTCCAACTCAACTCGAAACGTTGCATTCGGCAACGGCTCAATGACCGTTCCCTCCACCTCAATTACATCTTCCTTGGCCAACGTCATTCTCCTTTCTGTTCAACATCTGCAGCGGCTGACTCTTCCGCAAATTTCGTCAGGACGTACCGGAGCTTACTGTTCGTAACCCGGCCGCTCTCCTGTAAACTTCGGACAACTTCATGGCTAATCTCGGGTAGCACCTCGAGATGAAGCAAGTTTTTTCGCTTAGGCTGGTCAAACTTTCGTTTGTCCCCATCCGCTATATTGACGTAGCGCGATTCTTCAATGCCGATGATGACTGCGAGCTTGCCCGCATCACGACCTCGAAGCACCTTGACGAATTGGCCGAGACGAGGGGTTGATTGTTCACTCATCGTCCATCACCTACTCAACCAGCTTCGTCAAAATTTCGCAACCTTCCGGCGTTACGGCTACCGTATGCTCGAAGTGAGCGCACAGCGTTCCGTCCGCCGTCACTACCGTCCAGTTGTCTGCGAGCGTCTTGACATACCGCTCACCGACAATGACCATCGGCTCTATCGCAAGCGTCATGCCCGGTTTGAGACGCGGGCCGCGGTCCGGAATCCCGTAATTCGGGATTTGCGGCTCTTCGTGAAGATCCGTTCCAATCCCGTGCCCAACGTATTCTCGCACGACGGAAAAACCTGCATCCTCGATTACGCGCTGGATCGCATGGGATATCGTAAAAAGACGCGTATCCGGCTTGACTAGGGCGAGCCCTGCATAGAGCGATTGCTCCGTAACCTCGAGCAGCCGCCGGGCTGTCTCCGAGATCGTGCCGACGCCATAGGTCCAGGCCGAGTCTCCATGATATCCACGGTATTCCGCACCGATATCGATGCTGATGATGTCGCCTTCGTTTAACTTGCGTGTGCCGGGAATGCCGTGCACCAGTTCTTCGTTGACTGATACGCAGATGCTGCCGGGGAATCCGTTATACCCTTTGAACGAAGGTGTCGCCCCTTGGCTGCGAATGAACGTCTCTGCAATAGAATCGAGTTCACGAGTCGTGATCCCTGGCTTAATGGATTGGGCCAGAAGACGATGCGTTGCCGCAACAATTCGCCCAGCTTCTCTCATGAAGCCTAATTCTACTTCGGACTTACAGATGATCATCTTTTTTAACCTCGCAGTAAAGATACGATTTCAGACGTCACCGTATCGATTTCCTTCTCCCCGTCAACCTCACGCAACAAGCCCTTGTTCCCATAGTATTCGAGTAAAGGAGCCGTTTTGTTGATATATTCGTCAAGGCGCGTGCCGACCTTCTCCTCGGTATCGTCCGAGCGCTGGTACAGCTCGCCTTGGCACTTATCGCAAACGCCTGCTTGTGTAGGCGGGTTAAACATGACATGGTACGTCGCGCCGCAAGACTTGCAGATACGTCGTCCCGTAAGACGAGCCAGCAATAAATCGCGGTCAACGCTCAGATTAATGACGTGGTCCAGCTTGCGGCCGAGCTCCGTCAGGATGCCGTCCAGCGCCTCGGCTTGCGCCAACGTGCGCGGGAAGCCGTCCAGCAGGAAGCCGGCTTCGCAATCCGGCTGCGTGAGCCGTTCGCGAACGATGCCCACAGTCACGTCATCGGGAACGAGCAGACCTTGATCAATGTACTGCTTGGCTTTCAACCCGATAGGGGTGCCTTCGTTCATCGCTTTGCGGAACGCATCACCCGTAGAAATATGGGGGATGCCGAACTCGGCAACAATGCGTTCGGCCTGCGTCCCTTTCCCTGCCCCAGGAGGCCCCATGAATAGAATGTTCATCGAATGTCACTCCCCTTTATGCAAGCACAGGCTTAACTTCGCCGGAAGTGGGGTGCTTCGATGCCATTCGTTAAGCCTCTGCTATACAAGAAACAGCACAATAGGTGCCGATGAGCACAAGGCTTCATCAGAACCTATTGCCTATTTATTGATGAAACCTTTGTAATGGCGTTTAATCAATTGGCTTTCAATTTGCTTCATCGTGTCAAGCGCGACGCCGACGACGATGAGAAGCGAAGTTCCGCCGATTTGAACGGAACGAGGCAATCCGGCGAGTGATCCGAAGAACACCGGTATAATGGATACCACCGCCAGGAAGATGGCGCCGGCCAGCGTGATGCGAGTCATGACCCGCGTCAAATATGTGGCTGTCGCTTTCCCTGGACGGATGCCCGGGATATAACCACCGTTCTTTTTCATTTGATCCGCCATTTGTTGCGGGTTCAACTGCACGAACGTGTAGAAGAACGTGAAGCCGATAATCATGAGCACGTACAATACCATGCCCAGCGGTTTATCGATCATCATATGGGTGATTATCCATTGAGCCCACGCTTTATCCGCCCAGAACTGGGCGATTGTAGCAGGGAACATCAGCAGCGATGACGCAAAGATGACCGGAATAACGCCTGCCCCGTTGACTTTCAACGGAATATGCGTATTTTGTCCGCCGTACATTTTGTTCCCGACCACACGCTTCGCGTATTGGACCGGAATTTTGCGGTTGCCTTGCTGAATATAGATAACCCCGACGATGATGAGAACGATGAACAGCGCAATGATGATCATCTTAATGATGTTTAAGAACAGCTGATTGCCATCAATGAACTGGCTCTGCGCGATCTCCTGGATATGTGTCGGAATACCTGCCACGATACCCGCGAAGATGATAATGGAAATCCCGTTGCCAATTCCCTTCTCCGTAATCTGCTCGCCAAGCCACATCAGGAACGCTGTACCCGCCGTCAATACGATGGCGATTAGGATGTAATCCGTGTACGTGGCGTTCGGAACGAGTTCCAAGCCATATAGCCGGTTAAAACCAATCGCTGTACCGAATGCTTGGATCAGACCCAGAACCACGGTGCCATAACGCGTCATTTGGGCAATTTTCTTCTTGCCCACTTCTCCCTCTTTGGCCCACTCGGCGAATTTCGGCACAACATCCATCGTCAGCAATTGCATAATGATGGACGCCGTAATATACGGAAATATACCAAGCGCAAAGATAGAGAATTTAAACAACGCGCCGCCGGAGAACGTGTTCAGGAAGCCAAACAGCTCCGTGCCCTGGTTGGCATTAGCAAAAACCGATGTATCCACACCGGGTACCGGGACAAAGGATCCGATGCGATAAACGATCAAGATCATAAGCGTAAAAAGGATTCTACGTCTCAGATCTTCGACTCGCCATATATTCGATACGGTCTTAAACATTAAATCACCTCGGATTTGCCGCCGGCAGCCTCGATCTTCTCCACCGCAGATTGAGAGAACTTGTTCGCTTTCACTGTCAGCTTGACAGTCAATTCACCGTTGCCCAACACTTTGATTCCGCTCATTGGGTTTTTCACGATGCCTTGTTCCATCAACAGTTCCGGAGTAACTTCAGTACCAGCCTCGAAGCGGTTCAATTCCGTAACATTCACTACCGCATACTCTTTACGAGTAGGGTTGATGAATCCGCGTTTTGGCAAACGACGGTACAGTGGGTTTTGTCCGCCTTCGAAGCCTGGACGAACACCACCACCGGAACGAGCGTTTTGACCTTTGTGACCGCGGCCAGCTGTCTTCCCGTTACCAGTACCGATACCGCGTCCAAGGCGGCGCTTGCTGTCTTTACGGGAGCCAGGAGCCGGAGAAAGTTCATTCAACTTCATCGTTCGTCGCACCTCCTTAGTAATTTATGACTCTGCTATTTGTTGTCGCTATTGCGTGCGTTGCGTATGAAGCATGCATGAAGGAAGCTTACGCTTCGACTTCTTTGACGTCAACCAAGTGCTTCACTTGGTTCACCATTCCGCGGATCGCTGCGTTGTCGTCATGAACAACCGTCTGATTGATTTTGCGTAGACCCAATGTATTCACCGTTGTACGATGCGTTTCTGGGCGACCGATCAGACTGCGAACGAGGGTAATTTGCAACTTCGCCATTGTCGTCCCCTCCTTATCCTAACAGTTCCTCAACGGATTTGCCGCGCAATTTCGCTACTTGCTCTGCCGTCTTCAGACGGGACAGACCTTCGAGCGTCGCGTTGACCATGTTGATGGAGTTCGAGGAACCAAGCGATTTCGTCAAGATATCGCCTACTCCCGCCAATTCCAACACGGCACGTACAGGACCACCAGCGATAACCCCCGTACCTTCGGATGCTGGCTTCAAGAGAACTCTGCCTGCGCCGAAATGTCCGATGACTTGGTGAGGAATCGTCGTGTTCACGAACGGAACATGGATGAGATTCTTTTTCGCGTCTTCGATGCCTTTGCGGATTGCGTCAGGTACTTCGGATGCTTTACCGATGCCTGCACCAACCCAGCCTTTGCCATCGCCGACGACTACGAGTGCGCTAAAGCTAAAGCGGCGTCCGCCTTTAACGACTTTAGCAACACGGTTAATTTGCACAACTTTTTCAGAAAGTTCTAACGTGTTAGGATCAACTCGCAAGTCGTTTACCTCCTTCGATTGAATTCTTAGAATTCAAGGCCGGCTTCGCGTGCTGCTTCAGCCAATGCTTGAATTCGGCCATGATACAAGTAACCGCCGCGGTCGAATACGACATTGTCGTACCCTTGCGCCTTGGCGCGTTTTGCGATCAATTCGCCTACTTTGCTCGCAGCTTCTACACTGCCGCCGTTCTTGATCTCTTCGCGAAGCTCTTTATCCATCGTCGATGCAGCTGCGATTGTTACGCCTTTTACATCATCGATAACCTGAGCGTAGATGTGCTTGGAGGAACGGAATACGTTCAAACGCGGACGTGCTGTCGTACCTTCGATTTTCTTGCGTACACGAAGATGTCTTTTCAGACGCGCTTTATTTTTATTCGCCTTAGTAATCATCTGATTGATTCACTCCCTTCGGAATAACCGTTAAGCTGCTAAGACAAGCGAGCTAGGCAAGAGTTTATTTCTTCTTGCCTGCTTTACCTTCTTTGCGGAGAATGCGCTCGCCTTCGTACTTGATCCCTTTGCCTTTGTAAGGTTCTGGTTCACGTACGGAGCGGATTTTTGCCGCATATTCACCAACGCGCTCTTTGTCGATGCCTTTGACGATAATTTTCGTCTGAGCAGGCAGTTCGAACTCGATGCCCTCTTCTGGTGTAATCTCAACCGGATGGGAGTATCCGACGTTCAACACGAGTTTGTTGCCGGTCTTGTTCGCACGATAACCAACACCAACGAGCTCCAATGTTTTGGAGAAACCTTCCGTTACTCCGTTAACCATGTTGCTGATGACGCTTCGAGTCGTGCCGTGCAAAGAACGGTGAAGTTTATTGTCAGAAGGACGCTCAACATGAATCACGTTCTCTTCAACGGACACTTTCATGTCCTTATGAATTTCACGGGATAAGCTTCCTTTTGGTCCTTTGATGGTAATCACGCTATTGTCCAGAGTGACAGTGACGCCGCCTGGAACTGTAATTGGCTTACGACCAATACGAGACATATGTTGTTGCACCTCCAATCTTATGCGAATGGTTTACCAAACGTAGCAGACAACCTCGCCGCCAGTTTTGGCTTGGCGAGCTTCTTTGTCAGTCATAACGCCCTTGGACGTCGAAATGATAGCAATCCCAAGGCCACCCAGAACGCGTGGCACCTCAGTGGACTTCGTATACACGCGCAGTCCTGGCTTACTGATGCGCTTCAAGCCTGTGATGACACGCTCGTTGTCGGCACCATATTTCAGGAAAATGCGGATAAGCCCTTGTTTGTTGTCTTCAATATATTCTGCATCGCGGATAAATCCTTCGCGCTTCAAGATTTCAGCAATTTGCTTCTTCATCGTCGAAGCAGGCATCTCCACGGTCTCATGACGTACTGTGTTAGCATTGCGAATGCGTGTAAGCATATCAGCAATCGGATCGGACATAACCATTAGTGTAAACCTCCTTCCCGCAACAGGGTTGATTACCAGCTAGCTTTTTTAACGCCAGGAATCTGGCCTTTGTATGCCAATTCGCGGAAACAAATTCTGCAAATTTTGAACTTACGTAATACAGAGTGTGGACGGCCGCAGCGTTCACAGCGTGTGTATGCCCGTACTTGAAACTTCGGTTTGCGTTGTTGCTTGATTTTCATCGAAGTTTTTGCCACGTGAGTTGACACCTCCTAAATCGTGTCCAAGATATCGATTCATGGAATCGTTCCGTTCGTACTACCTTGTTTGCCTTCGACGCGAATTACTTCACGAAAGGCATGCCGAGTTGCGTCAACAATTCGCGGGACTCTTCGTCCGTTTTCGCCGTCGTTACGACAACGATGTCCATACCGCGTACTTTATCTACTTGATCGTACTCGATCTCTGGGAAGATGATTTGCTCCTTCAGACCGAGCGTGTAGTTGCCGCGGCCGTCAAATGCTTTGTTCGAGATACCGTGGAAGTCACGGACACGAGGAAGCGTGACGTTGAACAATTTGTCCAGGAAGTGATACATGCGCTCACCGCGCAAAGTCACTTTCACACCAATCGGCATTCCTTCACGAAGCTTAAAGCCTGCGATAGACTTCTTCGCACGTGTAATTACTGGTTTTTGACCCGCGATCAATTGCAGTTCAGCAACAGCCGAATCCAATACTTTGGAGTTTTGAACAGCCTCACCCATACCCATGTTGATGACGACTTTCTCCACTTTTGGCACCTGCATAACGGTTGTATAATTGAACTTCTGCATCAGCGCAGGAGTAACTTCGTTCAAGTAACGTTCTTTCAGACGAGCTGCCATAAGGCACTGACCTCCTTTCTTAGCGATTAGTCGATGATTGCGCCAGAGCGCTTAGCGACGCGCACTTTTTTGCCGTTCTCCACTTTGTAACCGATGCGCGTTACTTTACCGGACTTCGGATCCACGTGCATGACGTTGGATACGTGGATAGGCGCTTCTTGCTCGATGATACCGCCTTGCGGATTCGCAGCGTTCGGCTTCTGGTGCTTCTTCACCATGTTGACTCCTTCAACGAGAACACGGTTCTCGCGCGGATACGCAGCAATAACGCGGCCTTTTTTACCTTTGTCCTTACCCGTGATGACGATGACTGTATCGTCTTTCTTCACGTGCAGCTTATTGTTATGCGACTCGAGAATTTTCTTCAGTCGTGGCATGTGTCACACCTCCTGCATCTTGCCTGGCCGGCAAGTTGATTAGATCACTTCCGGAGCCAGGGAAACGATTTTCATGAAGTCTTTCTCGCGAAGTTCACGAGCAACCGGTCCGAAAATACGAGTTCCGCGTGGGCCCTTGTCTTCTTTTACGATAACTGCCGCGTTTTCGTCAAACGAGATGTAAGAACCATCTTTCCGACGAACGGAGCGCTTCGTACGAACGATTACAGCTCTTACAACGTCGCCCTTTTTGACAACGCCGCCTGGTGTTGCTTGTTTTACAGAACATACGATCAAATCACCAATGTGAGCCGCTTTGCGTCCGGTTCCGCCCAACACGCGAATACACATCAATTCTTTCGCACCAGAGTTATCTGCGACCGCCAAACGTGTGAATGGTTGAATCATTCGATTGTCCTCCTTTCGTTGAAGCTATTCGCTGCTTAAACGATGACTGCTTTTTCTACGATTTCAACGAGTCTCCAGCGCTTGTCTTTCGACAACGGGCGAGTCTCCATGATTTTCACAGTATCGCCGATTTTTGCTTCGTTGTTCTCATCATGCGCTTTGAACTTCTTCGTATAACGGATGCGCTTGTGATACAGGTCATGCTTCTTGTATGTTTCGACCGCGACGACGACGGTTTTGTCCATTTTATCGCTGACGACTTTGCCGACTTGCACTTTACGAGCGTTACGTTGTTCACTCATGAGTGTTGGGCCTCCTTCCTGCATACAGGATCTCTATATTCCGATTCGACATCTAGGTCGATTAACTAGTAATCCCAAGTTCTCTTTCACGAAGAACCGTATGTGCGCGAGCAATCGCTTTGCGTACATCACGGATACGAGTCGGGTTGTCAAGCTGTCCGGTAGCCAATTGGAAACGGAGGTTGAAAAGTTCTTCCTTGAATCCGGCAATCTTTTGTTCAATTTCAGCAGTGGTCAAGTTGCGGAATTCACTAGCTTTCATTATGCTTCACCACCCATTTCTTCACGTTTCACGAACTTCGTCTTGACTGGCAGCTTGTGAGCGGCAAGACGCATTGCTTCGCGAGCTACTTCCTCGGAGACACCAGAAAGTTCGAACATGATCTTGCCTGGTTTAACCACAGCTACCCATTTCTCAACGTTACCTTTACCGCTACCCATCCGAACCTCAAGCGGCTTCGCCGTGATTGGCTTGTCAGGGAAAATTTTAATCCATACTTTACCGCCACGCTTGATGTAACGAGTCATCGCGATACGGGCAGCCTCGATTTGACGGTTCGTGATCCACGTCGGTTCCAATGCTTGGAGACCGAAATCGCCAAAGTTAAGCGTTGTGCCGCCTTTCGCTTGACCTTTCAAGCGTCCTTTGAATTGCTTGCGGTGTTTTACACGTTTAGGTACCAACATGATTAGTTGCCTCCTTCCTGAGCAGCCTTTTTCTTAGCCGTAGGAAGTACCTCTCCACGATAGATCCATACTTTTACGCCCAGACGGCCGTAAGTTGTATGGGCTTCGGCTGTGCCGTAGTCAATGTCAGCGCGAAGCGTGTGAAGTGGCACAGTCCCTTCGCTGTAACCTTCCGAACGAGCGATTTCTGCACCGCCCAGACGACCGCTAACTGCAGTTTTGATTCCTTTTGCACCAGCACGCATCGAGCGTTGGAGCGCTTGTTTCAGAGCGCGACGGAACGATACGCGGCGTTCCAGTTGTTGTGCAATGCTCTCAGCGACGAGGATTGCATCCAAGTCTGGAGTTTTGATTTCCGAAATGTTGATGTGCACTTTTTTGCCGCCAGCGATAGTTGTTACTTCGCGACGAAGGGCTTCAACTTCGGAACCGCCTTTACCGATGACCATGCCCGGCTTGGCTGTGTGGATCGTCACGTTCACGCGGTTAGCCGCGCGTTCGATTTCGATGCGGGATACGGCTGCATCCTTCAATTTGTTTTTCAAATACTCACGAATCTTTACGTCTTCGATAAGTAAGGTACCGAAGTCTTTTTCCGCGTACCATTTGGATTCCCAATCACGGATGATACCAACTCGAAGTCCGACTGGATTTACCTTTTGACCCACTCGTTATCCCTCCTTATTTTTCAGATACCACGATAGAAATGTGGCTGGTTCTCTTATTGATACGGCTTGCACGTCCCATAGCGCGCGGACGGAATCGTTTCAAAGTAGGACCTTGGTTCACGTACACTTGCTCGATTACGAGCTTGTTCACGTCCATTTGATAGTTATGTTCTGCATTGGCAATCGCCGAGTTGAGCAGCTTCTCCACTACCGGAGATGCCGATTTAGGCGTGTGGCGCAGAATCGCAATCGCTTCGCCCACTTGCTTACCGCGGATCAAGTCAATCACCAGCTTGACCTTGCGCGGAGAAATGCGAACATTATTCGCATGTGCCTTCGCTTGCATGGAAGTACCTCCCCTCAAATGCTATATAGTCAAAATTAGCGTCTTGTTTTTTTGTCGTCGTTCGTGTGGCCTTTGTACGTGCGTGTCGGCGCGAATTCGCCGAGCTTGTGTCCGACCATATCTTCCGTTACGTACACTGGCACGTGCTTGCGTCCATCATAGACACCGAACGTATGACCGATGAATTGAGGGAAAATCGTGGAGCGGCGCGACCAAGTCTTAACGACAGCCTTCTTGTTGGACTCGTTCATTTGCTCGACTTTCTTCATCAAATGACCATCGACGAATGGTCCTTTTTTCAAACTGCGACCCATGTGTGAATCCTCCCTTCACAAAACCTTATGCTTGCGTGCGTTACGCCGCAGAGTATGCAGTCGGGTAAATATTATTTCGTGCGATGACGTACGATATATTTATCGGAATGCTTACCTTTTTTACGCGTTTTGTAACCGAGCGTCGGTTTGCCCCATGGAGACATAGGCGTTTTGCGGCCGATAGGAGCTTTACCTTCACCACCACCGTGAGGGTGATCAACCGGGTTCATGACGACACCGCGGACGGTAGGACGCTTGCCCAACCAGCGGCTGCGGCCGGCTTTACCGATTTTGATAAGCTCGTGGTCGCCGTTGCCTACGGAACCGATTGTCGCGCGGCACACTTTGAGGACCTTGCGAACTTCGCCAGAGGACAGGCGAACCGTTACATATTTATCTTCTTTACCGAGCAATTGAGCTTCCGTGCCCGCTGCGCGAACCAGCTGGCCGCCCTTGCCTGGCTTCAATTCGATGTTGTGGATAACTGTACCTACTGGAATGTTCTCAAGCGGCATTGCATTGCCTGTCTTGATGTCCGCTCCAGGACCCGATACGATCACATCGTTCACTTTCAGACCTTTTGGCGCGAGGATGTAACGCTTCTCACCGTCTGCATAATGAATCAACGCGATGTTGGACGTACGGTTCGGATCGTACTCGATCGTAGCAACGCGGCCTGGAATGCCATCCTTGTTGCGTTTGAAGTCGATGATCCGGTATTTACGCTTATGTCCGCCGCCACGGTGACGAACCGTAATTTTTCCTTGGCTGTTACGTCCTGCTTTTTTGCTCAAAGGAGCAAGCAGGGACTTCTCTGGCACATTCGTTGTGATCTCTTCGAACGTAGATACGCTCATGCCACGACGAGCCGGAGATGTCGGTTTGTACTTTTTGATAGGCACTGGTTTTCCCTCCTTACTTTACGAGTGTGTCATTATACCGTTTCGAAGAATTCAAGCGGCTTGCTGTCTTTCGCCAGCGTGACGAATGCTTTCTTCCATTCGGTTGTATATCCGGAGTAGCGGCCATAGCGCTTCGGCTTGGCTGGCACGCGAAGCGTGTTCACGTTCGCTACCTTAACTTTGAAAATCGACTCAACGGCTTGCTTGATTTCCGTCTTATTCGCACGGATATCGACTTCAAATACATATTTCAGGTCGTTCATCATGTCAGCTGTGCGTTCAGTGATGATGGGACGCTTAATGATATCGCGAGGGTCTTTCATTACGCGAACACCTCCTCTACCTTCTGAACCGCATCCTTCGTAATGATGAGCTTCTCATGGCGAAGCACGTCATATACGTTCACACCGTCTGCTGCAACGAGCTTCACAGAAGGAATGTTGCGAGCGGAGAGTGCCACATTGTCATTGTACTCAGGCACAACGACCAACGCTTTGCGGTCCACTTTCAGATTGTTCAAGATTGCAGCGAATTCCTTCGTCTTCGGCGCATTCATCGTCAATTGATCCAAGACGATAATTTGCTCTGCCAGAACTTTGGAAGACAGTGCGGATTTGATTGCCAGACGGCGAACTTTCTTAGGAAGCTTATACGCATAGCTGCGTGGTGTCGGACCGAATACCGTACCGCCGCCTTTCCATTGTGGCGAACGAATGGATCCTTGACGCGCGCGTCCAGTTCCTTTTTGTTTCCAAGGCTTGCGGCCACCACCGCTAACTTCAGAACGGGTTTTTACTTTGTGCGTACCTTGACGCATCGATGCAAGCTGCATAACAACCGCATCATGAAGCACGTGCTTGTTCGGTTCAATACCGAATACCGTGTCAGCCAATTCGATCTCGCCGACTTGCGCACCGCTGATGTTGTATACTGCTACTTTTGGCATTCTGAGCTCCTCCTTTCCTTACGGATTACTTTTTGATAGCTTGCTTAACGTTAACGAAGCTGTTTCTCGGACCCGGAATGGAGCCTTTGACGAGGATGACATTGCGTTCTGCATCCACTTTGACAACTTCGAGGTTTTGAATCGTTACGGTTTCGCTTCCCATGTGGCCTGGCAGGCGCTTGCCTTTAGGCACGCGGTTCGCTTGGATGGAACCCATGGAACCAGGACCGCGGTGATAACGGGAGCCGTGAGACATTGGTCCGCGGCTTTGGCCCCAGCGCTTGATTACGCCTGCGAATCCTTTACCTTTGGAGATACCTGTAACGTCAACGAATTCACCTTCTGCAAAGATGTCGGCCTTCAGCTCCTGGCCAACTTCGAATTGAGAAAGATCCACACCACGAAGTTCTTTTACGTAGCGCTTAGGCGTTGTATTAGCTTTCTTCGCGTGGCCGACTTCCGGCTTCGTCGATCTTTTTTCTTTTTTATCAGCATAGCCGATTTGGATAGCTTCATAACCGTCGTTCTCGACGTCTTTCTTTTGAAGAACGACGCAAGGACCTGCTTCGATAACAGTTACCGGCACTACGTTACCTTCTGGGGTAAACACTTGAGTCATGCCGAGCTTTTTACCTAAGATACCTTTCATGTTGACACCTCTTTTCGTTCCTTAATCCGAATCAATGTAATGCAAAGCTTACAGCTTAATTTCGATATCTACACCGGACGGCAAGTCCAGACGCATCAGCGCATCCACCGTTTGCGGCGTTGGATTCACGATGTCGATCAGTCGCTTATGCGTGCGCATTTCGAACTGCTCGCGGGAATCCTTGTACTTGTGCACCGCACGAAGAATCGTGATAACTTGCTTCTCCGTTGGCAACGGGATTGGCCCGGATACTCCTGCACCGGAACGTTTTGCCGTCTCAACGATTTTCTCAGCGGATTGGTCAAGAATTCTGTGATCGTATGCTTTCAAGCGGATACGAATTTTTTGCTTTGCCATTTTAGTCCCTCCTTTTATCGCCCAATTTTGCATCGGACATACTCCGTGAAAATTTTCCGACCGCACCGCCATGGCAAAGGGGCCGGGTGTGTCGGTAACCTCTCACTTCATCGCAACGTCGACGAACAACATTCACTATTATAAATAAATGTCCCGGCTTTTGCAAGCTTTTTTCATAACTGTTTTCGTAACCGTCCTTGCCATGCCAGGACAGCGTCCTCATCGGGTATTTCCAGACCCCCGTACGCCAATTTGATCGTTCAATATATGAATTCCCTCTATATAATAGGAGGATCTAAGAAGGGAGATTCAATTACACACGAAGCGCGGTCTCATTCAGCCTCTCGGCCGAAGCAGCCACTTCGTTCGTAGCTTGTCCGATGCTCTCCGTCATCTCCAGCAGCGATTGCATTTCCGCCATGAAGCGCTCCAGCCCCTGCACGCTCTGAACGGCCTGCCGCACAATGTCGCCGAAGGCCTCCTTCGTTCCCTCTGCCTGCTCATGCACGGCCGCGACGCTGTCCTTCACCAGCCGAATGCGGTGAACGACCGCGTTCGTCGCCAGCGTGGAGTTGCCGATCAGCTCCTCAATGTCGGCCACCGTATCCTTCGTATGAGCGGCCAGCTTGCTTACTTCCTTCGCTACGATTGCAAATCCGGCGCCCTGCTCTCCTGCCCTTGCGGCCTCAATGGATGCATTCAGCGCCAGCAGCCCCGTCTGCTCGGCGATCTCCTTCACGGCTCCTACAATCGAGCGGATGCGGAGCGATGTATCCTTCAAGTCCATGATCTGAGACTGCATCTCCTGCGCATTGAGATCGATATCACGAATCCCGTCCGAAAATTGAACCATTCGTTCCATCCCCCTGTGCGCCTTGTCCTCCGTCTGGGCAGCGGATTGGGTCGTCAGGTTGATCTTGTCGTTCATTTCCAGCCCTTTGCGCGTGAACTGCTGTATCGTCTCATTCGTGTCCGTTGTCAAGCGGGCCAGTTCCCCGCTTAGCTGCGAGACGCTTCCTTTCAGCTCCTCCTTCACCTCCTGATAGCTCTGCTCACGTTCCATCCGGCTGCGCTCTTCATACGCTTGCACGACGAGCTGCAGCTCCAGGCTCAGAATGCGGTTGACTGCCATGATGGCTTCGATTCTCGTCGGCTCCTCGCCGATATGAACATAGACTAAGGACGTCAATTCGTTCTGAAGGGTTTGGAACGCCCCGATATACCATTTCGTCTCCAATCCGATCTTCCGGTGCATCTCGGCAATTTTGATTCTCTTCATTATATAGGCATGATCGATAAGCCCATTGAACATCTCGCTAACATGCCGTTCCAGCGTCGAGTGTAGCCGTTCCAAGGTGCTGTGGGCCATAATCATATCCCGAAGTTCGTTGATATCGGTAATCTGAGAGTAAAAAGAGCGGGTGACATCCTTCATATAAGGAAGAATATGAGGCTGAATGCGACGGAGCAGTGTCAAATCGGCTTCGGTCAATCCAAGCAGCCCGATTTGACGGTGCAGCGGATGGCTGGAAGGCAGGCGAATCTCTCCTTGCAGCAGTTGTTCGTCATCATGCATATTCCACCTGTCGCGCTGCGGTGCGGCAGCCTGCCCGGACTCGTCTGGACGCCTTGTATGTAAATGAGTTCTGAATCTTCTCCACATTTTGGTGCTTCTCATCCTTTCCCTTTCTCTTCGATGCGGGTATGGCCTCTGCGGAGTGCTCGATTTTCCCTATAATATTGTACTTGCCGTTCTATACAAATTATATAATCGATGTCATTCACAGCTTGGCGCATATCGTCAATTTCGTGAACGGCCCGGGAAGGATTCGGCTGATCGCATGAAAAAGCCCTTCATTCCGAAGAATGAAGGGCCGGGACCGCCGGCTCGCGCCGGCAGTTCATTATTTAATGATGGATGCAACCGCACCAGCACCTACTGTACGGCCACCTTCGCGGATAGCGAAGCGAGTACCTTCTTCGATCGCGATTGGAGCGATCAGATTAACAGTAACGGTGATGTTGTCGCCAGGCATAACCATTTCAGTGCCTTCTGGCAGGTCAATGATACCTGTTACGTCCGTTGTACGGAAGTAGAATTGTGGACGGTAGCCAGTGAAGAAAGGCTTATGACGGCCACCTTCTTCTTTGGTCAATACGTACACTTGAGCAGTGAACTCTGTGTGCGGCTTAACGGAGCCTGGCTTAGCCAATACTTGACCGCGCTCGATTTGGTTACGGTCAACACCACGGAGCAATGCGCCGATGTTGTCGCCCGCTTGAGCGGAATCCAGAAGCTTACGGAACATTTCAACGCCCGTAACAACGGATTTTTTCGTTTCTTCTTGGATACCAACGATTTCAATCTCGTCGCCCACTTTAACTGTACCACGCTCAACACGGCCAGTAGCAACCGTACCGCGGCCCGTGATGGAGAATACGTCCTCGACAGGCATCAGGAAAGGCTTCTCAGTGTCGCGCTCTGGAGTCGGGATGTAAGAGTCGATTTGATCGAACAGCTCGACGATTTTGTCAGCCCAAGGGCCGTCTGGGTTTTGCAGCGCTTCACGTGCAGAACCGCGAATGATTGGAGTGTCGTCGCCTGGGAATTCGTATTCGCTCAGAAGGTCGCGAATTTCCATTTCTACCAGTTCGAGCAACTCTTCGTCTTCAACCATGTCGCATTTGTTCATGAATACGACGATGTAAGGTACGCCTACTTGGCGGGAGAGCAAGATGTGCTCACGAGTTTGCGGCATTGGGCCGTCAGCTGCGGATACGACGAGAATCGCGCCGTCCATTTGTGCAGCACCCGTGATCATGTTCTTAACGTAGTCGGCGTGACCTGGGCAGTCTACGTGTGCGTAGTGACGAGTAGCGGACTCGTACTCAACGTGGGACGTCGAGATTGTGATACCGCGCTCGCGCTCTTCTGGAGCTTTGTCGATTTGGTCGTATGCGATTGCGTTACCACCGCCATACTTTTTCGTCAATACTGTCGTGATTGCAGCTGTCAAAGTTGTTTTACCATGGTCAACGTGACCGATCGTACCGATATTAACGTGCGGTTTCGTACGTTCAAACTTAGCCTTTGCCATTTGAACCAGTTCCTCCTTAATAAGTGGAATAAGTATGTTGGGCGGGCACATGACGTGTCATGTGCGCCAGCCGTTGCAAACATCAGGTCGGCGAATTATACGCCTTTACTCTTCGAAATGATCTCTTCCGAGATATTCCGTGGAACTTCTTCATAGTGAGAGAGTTCCATCGAGAATACGCCACGGCCTTGTGTACCGGAACGGAGCGTTGTGGAATATCCGAACATCTCTGCGAGAGGTACCTTGGCACGGATAATCTGTGCGCCTGCACGGGAATCCATACCTTCGATACGACCGCGACGGGAGTTCAGCATGCCCATTACGTCGCCCATGTACTCTTCAGGCACGGTAACTTCGACCTTCATGATTGGCTCGAGAAGAACTGGATTACATTTGTCCTTCGCTGCTTTAAGCGCCATGGAACCGGCAATCTTAAACGCCATCTCACTGGAGTCGACATCGTGATACGAACCGTCGACGATCGTTGCTTTGATGTCTACGAGCGGATAACCGGCCAAGACACCGTTCTGCATCGATTCTTCGATTCCCGCTTGTACCGGCGCGATGTATTCGCGTGGCACAACCCCACCGACGATCTTGTTCTCGAATGCAAATCCTGCGCCTGGCTCTTGTGGTGCGAACTCGATCCATACGTGACCGTATTGACCGCGACCACCGGACTGACGCACGAACTTACCTTCAACTCGTGCCGGTGTACGGAATGTTTCACGATAAGCAACTTGCGGGTTACCGATATTCGTTTCCACTTTGAACTCGCGGCGCATACGGTCGATGATGACGTCAAGGTGAAGCTCACCCATACCGCCCAGGATCGTTTGACCTGTCTCTTCGTCCGTGTGAGCGCGGAGCGTTGGATCCTCTTCCGTCAGCTTCGCCAAGGCTACGCCAAGCTTATCTTGGTCCGCTTTGGTCTTCGGCTCTACGGCGATATGGATAACCGGCTCAGGGAAGTTCATGGATTCCAGAATAATCGGGTTCTTCTCGTCGCACAGCGTGTCGCCTGTGCCCGTATCTTTCAAGCCAACGGCAGCCGCGATGTCGCCAGAATAGACGATATCGATCTCTTCACGGCTGTTCGCGTGCATTTGAAGAATACGGCCGATGCGCTCGCGCTTGCCCTTCGTCGCATTCAATACGTAAGAACCGGAGTTCAATACGCCAGAGTATACGCGGAAGAATGTCAGCTTACCAACGTAAGGGTCTGTCATAATCTTGAACGCAAGTGCCGAGAACGGCTCTTCGTCCGAAGAATGACGAACCGATTCCGTTCCGTCTTCGAGATGGCCTTGAATATCAGGCACATCCAATGGAGACGGGAGGTAGTCGACAACAGCGTCGATCATCATCTGAACGCCTTTGTTGCGGTAGGAAGATCCGCAGACAACCGGGAAGATTTGAACGCTGCATACCCCTTTGCGGAGAGCGGCTTTCAGTTCAGGAACTGTAATCTCTTCGCCTTCGAGGTATTTCATTGTCAAGTCTTCGTCGAGCTCTGCAATCTTCTCAATCAATTCCAGACGGAGTTCTTCCGCTTTGTCTTTCAACTCAGCCGGAATTTCCGTCTCTTCGATTTCTTTTCCAAGATCGTCTTTGAAGATGTACGCTTTTTGCGTCATCAAATCAACGATACCTACGAAATCATTCTCTGCGCCGATAGGCAACTGAAGCGCCACAGCATTCGCTTGCAAACGGTCTTTCATGGACTGGATGACATTAAGGAAGTCAGCGCCAATGATGTCCATTTTGTTGACGTAAGCAATACGAGGTACGCCGTAACGGTCGGCTTGACGCCATACCGTCTCGGATTGTGGCTCAACGCCTTCTTTTGCAGAGAAAACGCCTACGGCTCCGTCCAATACGCGAAGGGAACGCTCAACCTCTACCGTAAAGTCAACGTGGCCCGGAGTGTCGATAATATTAACGCGGTGACCTTTCCATTGTGCGGTCGTTGCCGCCGATGTAATCGTGATACCGCGCTCTTGTTCTTGCGCCATCCAGTCCATTGTCGCGGAACCTTCATGGGTTTCACCAATCTTATGAGTACGACCGGTGTAGAACAGAATACGCTCCGTTGTCGTTGTTTTACCGGCATCGATGTGAGCCATAATCCCGATATTACGCGTATTTGCCAAGGAGAACTGTCTTGCCATGGAGTGATCTCCCTTCAAATTGGGTTAGGTAACTCAATAATCGAGACCCGCTCAGCTGAATCCTACCAGCGGTAGTGAGCATACGCTTTGTTTGCTTCAGCCATTTTATGCGTATCTTCGCGCTTCTTAACAGCAGCGCCTGTATTGTTGGAAGCATCGATAATCTCTGCTGCCAGACGTTCTTGCATGGTCTTCTCACCGCGGTTGCGAGAGTAGTTGACCAACCAGCGCAATCCCAACGAAGTGCGGCGCTCTGGCTTCACTTCGATAGGCACTTGATAGTTCGAACCGCCGACACGGCGAGCCTTAACTTCAAGGACCGGCATGATATTCTTCAATGCTGCTTCAAACACTTCCATAGGATCTTTCCCCGTGCGTTCTTGAATGAGCGTGAAAGAATCATATAGAATAGTTTGAGCAACACCACGTTTACCGTCGATCATGATGCGGTTAATCAGGCGAGTAACCAACTTGCTGTTATACACCGGATCCGGCAGCACGTCGCGCTTAGGAACTGGACCTTTGCGTGGCATGTGAATCCCCCTTTCCAAATAACTTCACAAGCAGAAGCGAGTCCGTCTTCCTCTCCCGAGGAATGCGTCTCTCTCTGTAACGGAATATGATAGGTGCACTATCCTATCCCAAGTGATCGCGATTAGGATTTCTTCGCTTTCGGACGCTTCGTACCGTACTTGGAACGAGCTTGCATGCGGTTGTTCACCCCAGCAGTATCCAATGCACCGCGAACGATGTGGTAACGAACCCCCGGAAGGTCTTTAACCCGGCCCCCGCGCACGAGTACAACGCTGTGCTCCTGCAGGTTGTGGCCGATACCTCCGATGTAAGCAGTAACCTCAACACGGTTCGTCAAGCGAACACGGGCATACTTACGAAGTGCAGAGTTCGGTTTTTTCGGTGTCATCGTACCTACACGAGTGCAGACACCGCGTTTTTGAGGCGCGCTCAAATCCGTTTCTTCGCGCTTCAGCGCGTTGTATCCTCTTTGCAAAGCTGGGGACTTGGATTTAGTTACTTTGTCTTTGCGGCCTTTACGTACCAATTGGTTAATTGTTGGCATGTTGGCACCCCCTTCCTATAAGTTTCAACACCTTTTACAATTCATTCATTTAAGCCCACAGATCCAGGTGGTTCATAAATGAACAAATGAAATGTTTTTGCCATAGGACTTCCCCCGACAAAAACAATAGGTTTGCTTATGAATCCGTGTTGACGACAGCCACTGCAGCTGCGCCGACCTCGATGCCGCACGCCTTGCCAAGCTCGCGCATCGTCTCGACATATGTCAGCTTGATGCCCTGCTTCTCGCACAGTGCGATAATCTTCGAAGTCACTCGCGCATCGGCGTCTTCCGCCACATATACCTCGGCGGCTAAGCCTTGCTCAACCACCTTCAGTGTCTGCTTGGTCCCAATCTTAATCTTCTCATCCTGTAACCCTTTATCATAAGACATGAATCATGTTCCTCCAAAAGTACAGGTCATTGCCTTGGGCACACTACGATATAGTAGCACTTTCGATTTCATGTGTCAAGAAATTATTTTTAGTTGAAAGAAAGCCTCCAAACGCCACCGTGAAGCATGCCGCCAGGCCGCCCCTTAAGCGGGCGGCAGGCGGCATGTTGCACGATTCTATTATTCGGCTACGCCGACACCGGCGGTGTCAAGCGCTTCTTCCGTCTCTTCTTCCATCAACGGGTTGATCAGCTTCACGCTGCGGTAGCGGTTCATGCCGGTACCCGCCGGGATCAGCTTCCCGATGATAACATTCTCCTTCAGGCCGAGCAGTTGGTCGACCTTGCCCTTGATTGCGGCGTCGGTCAGGACACGTGTCGTCTCCTGGAACGATGCAGCCGACAGGAAGGAATCAGTCTCCAGCGACGCCTTCGTAATACCGAGCAGCACCGGCTTGGCGACAGCCGGCTCTTTGCCGGACAGGATCGCATTCTTGTTCGCTGCTTCGTATTCATGAAGGTCGACATACGAGCCTGGAAGAAGCGTCGTGTCTCCCGCGTCGACAATGCGGATCTTCCGCAGCATCTGCTTAATCATAACCTCAACGTGCTTGTCGTTGATTTCTACCCCTTGGTTCCGGTATACGCGCTGAACTTCCTGGAGGATGTAGTTCTGCACGCCGCGGATACCTTTGATGCGCAGCATCTCTTTCGGGTCGATGGAGCCGTCCGTAATCTCGTCCCCGGCCTCGATAGCCATGCCTTCGGTGACACGGATACGAGAGCCGTAGGTCACGGAGTATACTTTGGTCTCCGCTTCGCCTTGAACCTCTACCTCGCGGCGGTCCTTCGCTTCGCGGATCTCTTTGACGACACCGTCGATCTCGGAAATGATCGCTTGCCCCTTCGGATTGCGCGCCTCGAACAACTCCTGGATACGCGGCAAACCTTGGGTAATATCGTCTCCGGCGACGCCCCCGGTATGGAACGTACGCATCGTGAGCTGGGTTCCCGGCTCACCGATCGATTGCGCGGCGATGATGCCGACCGCTTCCCCGATCTCGACGTGCTTGCCTGTCGCCAGGTTGCGGCCGTAGCAGATTTTGCAGACGCCGTGACGGGCGCGGCAGCTCAACACGGAGCGAATCATCAGCTTCTTCACGCCCGCATTGACGATTGCTTCGGCTTTGTCGGTATCGATGAGCTCGTTCCGGTTCACCAGCACTTCGCCCGTCTCCGGATGACGCACCGTCTCGAACGAATAACGTCCCTCGATACGGTCGTACAAGCCTTCGATAACTTCCTTCCCGTCGGAGATGTTGCTGACGAGGAAGCCTTTGTCCGTGCCGCAATCGTCCTCGCGCACGATCACGTCCTGCGCGACGTCGACGAGACGGCGGGTCAAGTAACCAGAGTCCGCCGTACGAAGCGCGGTATCGGCGAGACCTTTCCGCGCGCCGTGCGTCGAGATGAAGTACTCCAAGACGGTCAGGCCTTCGCGGAAGTTCGATTTGATTGGCAATTCAATAATCCGTCCGGACGGGTTCGCCATGAGACCGCGCATCCCGCCGAGCTGGGTAATCTGCGATTTGTTACCCCGCGCCTTGGAATCGACCATGAGCATGATGGAGTTGTAGCGGTCCATCGATTTCATGAGGATCTCCGTGATGCGGTCCTTCGTATCCGACCAGATCTCGATAACACGGTCATACCGCTCGTCGTTCGTAATCAGACCGCGACGGTATTGATTCGTAATCACCTTGACCTTCTCTTCGGACTCCTTGAGGATCTCCACCTTCTCCTGCGGCACGATAACGTCCGCGACCGCGATCGTAATGCCTGCGCGGGTAGAGTACGTGAATCCAATCTGCTTGATCCGGTCCAGGATGACCGAAGTAAGCGTTGTATGGAATACATCGAAGCAGCGGGCAATAATTTGACCGAGATAGTCTTTGCCTACCGCGCCCGATTGCGGAATGCTCTGGAGAATCTCCTGAATATTCGCGCCTTTTTCATGAATAAAGTAGAGATCCGGCGTTCCCTCGAACAAGTTGCGCTTAGTAGGCTCGTTGATATAAGGGAATTCCGACGGGAATATTTCATTGAAAATGATACGTCCCACTGTCGTCACGAGCAGCGCTTCCTGCTGCTTATCCGTGAACGAGGTCTTGTTCAGCGCTCTGGCCGGAATGACGACGCGCGCATGCAAGGAGGCCGTTCCGCGCTGGTAGGCGGATACCGCTTCATTGACAGAGGCGAAGATCATGCCGGAGCCTTTGGCTTCCTTGTTGTCCATCGTCAGGTAGAACGATCCGAGAACCATATCCTGGGATGGCGTAACGACCGGCTTGCCGTCTTTCGGGTTCAAGATGTTGCCGGACGCCAGCATGAGCAGGCGGGCTTCCGCTTGTGCTTCTGCAGACAACGGCACGTGAACCGCCATCTGGTCACCGTCGAAGTCAGCGTTGTACGCCGTACAGACGAGCGGGTGAAGACGGATCGCGCGGCCTTCGACAAGGATTGGCTCGAACGCCTGGATACCGAGACGGTGAAGCGTCGGAGCGCGGTTCAACAGAACCGGATGCTCGCGGATCACTTCTTCAAGGACGTCCCATACTTCCGGACTGACGCGCTCGACTTTGCGCTTCGCGCTCTTGATGTTATGCGCCAAGCCTTTGTTCACGAGCTCTTTCATGACGAAAGGCTTGAACAGCTCCAGGGCCATTTCCTTCGGCAGACCGCATTGATACATCTTCAAATACGGGCCGACGACGATAACGGAACGTCCGGAATAGTCAACGCGCTTCCCGAGCAAGTTCTGACGGAAGCGGCCTTGCTTCCCTTTGAGCATATGGCTGAGCGACTTGAGCGGACGGTTCCCCGGTCCGGTAACTGGACGGCCGCGGCGCCCGTTGTCGATCAGAGCATCGACGGCTTCCTGCAGCATCCGCTTCTCGTTCTGCACGATGATGTCCGGCGCGCCCAGATCGAGAAGCCGCTTGAGGCGGTTGTTCCGGTTGATGACGCGGCGGTACAGATCGTTCAAGTCGGAGGTCGCGAAGCGTCCGCCGTCCAATTGGACCATCGGACGAAGCTCCGGCGGAATAACCGGCAGCACGTCGAGGATCATCCACTCCGGCGCGTTGCCCGAATTGCGGAATGCCTCGATGACTTCCAGACGCTTAATCGCGCGGTTGCGGCGTTGGCCTTGAGCCGTGCGCAGCTCTTCCTTCAGCATCGTCAGCTCTTTTTCCACATCCAGATCCTGGAGCAGCTTCTTAACGGCTTCCGCGCCCATGCCGGCCTGGAATGCATGGCCGTACTTCTCGCGGTAGCTGCGGTATTCCTTCTCCGACAACAGCTGCTTCTTCTCCAGCGGCGTATCGCCCGGATCCGTCACAACATAGGAGGCGAAGTAAATAATCTCTTCCAGTGAACGGGGCGACATGTCGAGAGCCAAGCCCATGCGGCTTGGAATGCCCTTGAAATACCAGATATGCGAGACGGGAGCAGCCAATTCGATATGGCCCATCCGTTCGCGGCGCACTTTCTGGCGCGTAACTTCAACGCCGCATCGATCACAGACGACGCCTTTGTAGCGCACCCGCTTATATTTGCCGCAGTGACATTCCCAGTCTTTCGTCGGTCCGAAGATCTTCTCGCAGAACAGGCCTTCTTTTTCCGGCTTGAGCGTGCGGTAGTTGATAGTCTCCGGCTTCTTGACTTCGCCACGGGACCAAGAACGAATCTTGTCGGGAGAGGCGAGCCCAATCTTCATATATTCAAAATTGTTGACGTCCATCAAGGAGCGACCCTCCTTAATTTGTACTAGAGTTCGCCGCTGTTGCACTTCTCACAGGAGCGGCAGGCTGTGTTCCAATCTATAGGGGCTGACGGTGGCCAGCAGCCGCTGTATTCAGCACGGCTTCCGGCCACCGTCGATACCAACGTGTCCTGATGCAGTTGCGGCGGCTTATTCCGCCACGTATTCGTCATCCATGCCAAGATTCAGCTTGTCTTGCGGAATATCATCGTCATCGTCGAATTCGCGCATTTCGATTTCTTCCTCGTTCTCTGTCAAAATCTTGACATCCATACCTAAGCTTTGCAGCTCTTTGATCAAGACCTTGAAGGACTCTGGAACACCTGGCTCCGGAACGTTCTCGCCCTTGACAATCGATTCATAGGTCTTCACCCGGCCGACAACGTCGTCGGATTTGACGGTAAGAATCTCTTGCAGCGTATAGGCGGCGCCGTAAGCTTCAAGCGCCCACACCTCCATCTCCCCGAAGCGCTGGCCGCCGAACTGGGCTTTACCGCCGAGCGGCTGCTGCGTAACGAGCGAGTATGGACCTGTGGAACGGGCGTGAATCTTGTCGTCAACCATGTGCGCGAGCTTAATCATGTACATGACGCCGACCGTAACTTCACGCTCGAACGGCTCGCCTGTACGGCCATCGTACAGGATGGTCTTGCCGTTGCGCTGCATGCCGGCTTCTTCCATCGTGTCGAATACGTCGTACTCGGTTGCACCATCGAAGACCGGCGTAGCCATATGCATGCCGAGGTAACGGGCAGCCATGCCCAAGTGAACCTCGAGCACCTGGCCGATGTTCATCCGGGAAGGAACGCCGAGCGGGTTCAATACGACTTGAACCGGCGTGCCATCCGGCAGGAACGGCATATCCTCTTCCGGCAGAATGCGGGCGATGACCCCTTTGTTACCGTGACGTCCCGCCATTTTATCCCCTTCGGATATTTTCCGTTTTTGGGCAATATAAGCACGTACCAGTTGGTTGACGCCTGGAGGCAGCTCATCGCCGTTCTCCCGCGTGAACACCTTGACGTCGACCACAATCCCGTCGGTTCCGTGCGGAACGCGCAGGGACGTGTCACGCACCTCACGCGCCTTTTCGCCGAAGATCGCGTGCAGGAGACGCTCTTCCGCCGTCAGCTCGGTAACCCCTTTTGGCGTTACTTTGCCGACGAGGATGTCGCCAGCCTTAATCTCGGCGCCGACACGGATAATGCCGCGTTCGTCAAGATTTTTCAGCGCTTCTTCCCCCACGTTCGGGATATCGCGCGTAATCTCTTCCGGCCCCAGCTTCGTGTCGCGGGCTTCCGACTCGTACTCCTCGATATGGATAGAGGTGTAGACGTCTTCTTTGACCAATTTCTCAGACAGCAGAATCGCATCCTCGTAGTTGTACCCTTCCCAAGTCATGAAGGCAACGACGACGTTGCGGCCCAGCGCCAGTTCGCCAACTTCCGTGGACGGACCGTCCGCCAAAATATCGCCCTTCTTGACGATATCGCCTCTCTTCGCCAGCGGGCGCTGGTTAATGCAGGTTCCTTGGTTGGAACGCATGAACTTCTGCAATTTATATTTGACGAGGTCACCCTTGACCTCTTTGCCGTCAATCATTTCAATGCGGCGGACTTGAACCTCGTTCGCCGTAACGCGCTCCACGATCCCGTCCACTTTGGACACGATGCAGACGCCAGAGTCCTTCGCAGACTTGTGCTCCATTCCGGTTCCGACGAATGGCGATTCCGGCACCAGCAGAGGCACCGCTTGCCGCTGCATGTTGGAACCCATGAGCGCACGGTTGGAGTCGTCGTTCTCCAGGAACGGAATGAGCGCGGTCGCAACCGACACGACCTGCTTCGGCGAGACGTCCATATAGTCAACGCGCTCGCTCGGCATCGTCAAAATATTGTCGGACTGCTTGTTGTAGCGGACGATAACCATATCATCCTGGAACGAACCGTCTTCATTCAACAGCGCGTTCGCCTGAGCGATAACGTAGTTGTCTTCCTCATCCGCCGTCATATAATCAATCTGTGCCGTGACCTTGCCGGTCTTCGGATCGACCCAACGATACGGAGCTTCGATGAAGCCGTACTCGTTGACGCGAGCGAAGGTGGACAAGGAGTTGATCAGACCAATGTTCGGACCTTCCGGCGTCTCGATCGGACACATCCGCCCATAGTGCGAGTGGTGAACGTCGCGGACTTCGAAGCCGGCGCGTTCCCGTGTCAGACCGCCAGGTCCGAGTGCAGACAGACGGCGCTTGTGCGTCAATTCCGCCAGCGGGTTCGTCTGGTCCATGAACTGGGACAGCTGCGAGCTGCCGAAGAACTCCTTGATCGAGGCGATGACCGGACGGATGTTGATCAGCGCTTGCGGCGTAATGACGCTCGCATCCTGAATGGACATCCGTTCACGCACGACGCGTTCCATCCGGGACAGACCGATACGGAACTGGTTCTGCAGCAATTCGCCGACCGAACGGAGACGGCGGTTGCCCAGATGGTCGATATCATCCGTGCTGCCGATACCATGCAGCAGGTTGATGAAATAGTTGATCGACGAGATGATATCGGCTGGCGTAATGTTCTTCACCGATTTGTCGATGTTGCCGTTGGAAATGACCTTGAGGACCTTGCCTTCCTCCAGCGGCGAGAATACATCGACGACCTGCATCGGAATGTCATCCGACTCCATTACTCCGCCTGCGACGTGATACGTCTTGAATCCGACGCCGCTCTCCAGGCGTGGCATGATCTCATCCAGCAGCCGGCGATCGATCATCTGCCCGGCTTCGGCTACGATCTCGCCTGTCTCCGCATCGACAAGCGTCTCGGCGAGGCGCTGGTTGAAGAGACGGTTCTTGATATGAAGCTTTTTATTAATCTTGTAACGGCCCACGTTGGCCAGATCATAACGTTTAGGATCGAAGAAACGTGCGATGAGCAAGCTTCTCGCATTATCCAATGTCGGCGGTTCACCCGGACGCAGGCGCTCATAGATTTCAATCAGCGCTTTTTCCGTAGAATCGGTATTGTCTTTATCCAGGGTGTTCCGGATGTATTCGTCCTGGCCAAGCAGCTCCAGAATTTGCTCGTCCGTACCGAAGCCCAAGGCGCGAAGAAGAACGGTGACCGGAATCTTCCGCGTACGGTCAATCCGGACATAAATGATATCCTTGGCGTCCGTCTCCAGTTCAAGCCATGCTCCACGGTTCGGGATGACGGTTGCCGTATATGTCTTCTTCCCGTTCTTGTCGACTTTCGTACTGAAATAGACACTTGGGGAGCGAACCAACTGGCTGACAATAACACGTTCCGCACCATTGATGATGAACGTGCCTGTCTCCGTCATGAGCGGGAAATCACCCATAAACACTTCTTGCTCTTTGACTTCTCCGGTCTCTTTATTGAGGAGACGCACTTTGACCCGGAGCGGTGCTGCATACGTTACATCGCGTTCCTTCGATTCATCGACTGAATACTTAGGCTCGCCCAAGCTGTAATCGATAAACTCCAGAACCAAGTTACCCGTGAAATCCTGAATCGGCGAAATGTCTTGGAACATCTCACGCAATCCTTCGTCCAAAAACCATTCGTACGATTTCTGTTGGATTTCAATCAAGTTCGGGACTTCGAGTACCTCTTTGATGCGCGCGTAGCTGCGCCGAGTGCGTCGACCATACTGAACAAGATGTCCTGCCAACTTTAACTCACCCCTCATGTCTACTCACAAAAATTGGATTGCGAATCCTTTTCGGTATCCTTTATAATAAAGTCCACGAAAGAGACTCTGAAAACGAGAAAATGGGTTGAACAAACAAAAAGAAAAACGTCCGCTCACGATAAAACGTCTTTTCCGATGGACGCCGTTTCTCCGTGCCGTCGTTTCCTGTTGTAGAACATCCTTCATATCCGATAGACTTGCCCAAAATGTAAACATTATACTTCATTTCACGAAAATGTATTCGTCTTTTCAAAAAAAAGCTTGACATTTTGGTCATGTAAAGACATGAAGGCCATCCTAATACTGACATTTTATAATAATACCACAACGGGCATGCCGAGTCAACTTCGAATTTAAACTATTCTTTGACGGCCCGATAGATGCGATACCCCTTCTCTTTGGTTACCAACTCCACTTGCTCCTCACCGAACAGCTCCCGAAGCTTGGCTTCCGCAGAAGGCGCCCCCTGCTTCTTCTGAATGACGATCCACAACGCTCCTCTATCATTCAAGTGAGCATATGATTGTTCAAAAATCCGGTGCACGACTTCTTTGCCGGCTCGTATCGGCGGGTTCGTCAAAATGACGTCGAAGGTTGACGAGCCGATGCCGTCCAATCCGTCGCTCTTGCACACGGTCACATTGGATGTGCCGTTGCGCTTCGCATTTTCCTGGGCCAGTTCCAGCGCCCGTTCATTCACATCCACCATCGTCACCTGCCCACGCGGAGCGAGCCTGGCCGCCGTCAGCCCGATAGGACCGTAGCCACAGCCGACGTCAAGTACCTGTGCACCATCCGGAATGTCCATGTTCTCAATCAGCACACGGCTTCCGAAGTCAACTCCGCCCTTCGAGAACACGCCGGCATCCGAGACGAACTGCAGCGTATGCCCGCGCAGTTCCGCCTTCCAATATTGCCGATCATGGGGCGTATCCGGCCGGTGACTGTAATAATGTCCCGTCAACTTCCACCCTCCTTCCGCTACGTTCAAAGTGCTGGTGTTCATTGGCTAAGATGCGCTAGCCTCTGTGATGCTCCAACCCTGTTCTTTGTCCTGCGCCCGAATGATGCGTCAAGGACAAGCGCGTCATGACGTCGTATCCTAGACAACGAACCCCTTGAATGTTCTTCAAGGGGTTCCGCACTTCAGCAAGCAAATACTATTTCAGTTCTACAGATGCGCCAGCTTCTTCGAGCTTCGCTTTTACTGCTTCTGCTTCGTCCTTGCTTACTTTTTCTTTCAATGGTTTTGGTGCGTTGTCTACGAGATCTTTCGCTTCTTTCAGGCCGAGACCTGTGATTTCGCGAACGACTTTGATGACGTTGATTTTGCCAGCGCCTGGGCTCGTCAGAATTACGTCGAATTCTGTTTGCTCAGCTGCACCAGCATCGCCAGCGCCGCCAGCCATAACTGCTACAGGAGCTGCAGCTGTTACGCCGAATTCTTCTTCGATTGCTTTAACCAGGTCGTTCAGTTCCAATACGGACATGCCTTTGATGGCTTCCAAGATTTGCTCTTTGCTCATGGTTAAACCTCCATATTCATAGTAAGTTATAGTAGAAAATGTTCACGTTCCCGCATGGGCACGAGTCTCTTACGCTTCTGCTTCTTGCTTCTCTGCGACCGCCTTGACGGCGAGTGCGAAGTTGCGCACAGGCGCTTGGAGCACGCTGAGCAACATGGACAGCAAGCCTTCGCGGGAAGGCAGCTCGGCCAGTGCTTTGATTTGAGCTACATCGACAACGCGGCCTTCGACCACGCCACCTTTGATCTCAAGAGCGTCATTTTTCTTCGCAAAATCGTTCAAAATCTTCGCAGGAGCTACTGCGTCTTCCGGGCTGAAAGCGATAGCCGTCGGTCCGGACAACACTTGATCCAGCTCGGACAATTCTGCTTCCGCTGTCGCACGGCGAACCAACGTGTTCTTCAACACTTGGAACTCAATGCCTGCTTCGCGCAATTGCTTACGAAGTTCAGTCACTTGAGACACGTTCAAACCGCGATAGTCCGCAACAACCGTCGTTACGCTGCCACGCAATTTCTCTGCGATTACTTGTACTTCTTGCTGTTTCGCTTCGATAACTTTTGCGTTTGCCACTCGATCCACCTCCTACAAGTTCTTATCTAACCGCATCCTGGACTATTATGTTCTGCCTACACGAGCATAAGAAAAGCCTCTGCAGTAATCTACAGAGGCATCACGAATGCAGCGGCGCCTGATCACGCATGTTCCCATGCGCCACCGCATCTTCTATTCGAACACCTCGGTAGGAGATTAAGCCTTACGGCACCTACTGTCTATGGTACGATTATTCATTTTCAACACACACGCGAATCTCACAACCTCATTAGAATACCACAGTCGGCCAACTTGTGTCAACCTTAACTATGGCACACGAAGAATGCGAGATGCTGCCGAACTTAGCGATAGTTCGCTGTGTTCACGCGTGCGGCAGGTCCCATCGTGGAAGATACCGCGATGTTCTTCATGTATACGCCTTTAGCCGCTGCCGGCTTCGCACGGTTCAACGCGTCGATGAGTGCTTTCAGGTTGTCATTCAACTGTTCAGCACTGAAGGACGCTTTCCCGATAGGCGCATGAATTTGTCCTGCTCTGTCCAGACGGTACTCGATTTTACCTGCTTTGATCTCTTGGATCGCTTTGGCAACGTCGAATGTAACCGTGCCGGCTTTCGGGTTAGGCATCAGGCCTTTACCACCGAGGATACGGCCCAATTTACCTACTTCGCTCATCATGTCCGGTGTTGCCACGCAGACATCGAAGTCGAACCAGCCTTGCTGGATTTTGTTGATCATGTCCTGATCGCCTACAAAATCAGCGCCAGCCGCTTCCGCTTCTTTCGCCTTTTCGCCTTTTGCAAAGACGAGAACGCGCTTCGTCTTACCTGTTCCGTGAGGAAGGACGACTACCCCACGCACGTTTTGGTCCTGTTTGCGCGGATCAACGCCCAAGCGCACAGCAACTTCGATTGTTTCGTCAAATTTAGCCGTAGCCGACTTTTTCACCAATTCAATGGCTTCCGCCGGCTCGTAAGTTGCATCTCTATCGATCAACTTCGCGGCTTCTTCATACTTCTTGCCACGTTTTGCCATGATTTTGTTCCTCCTTTGTGGTAATAGCGGTTGAACCTCCCACATCTGTCACGCAGACCCGATTAGTCTTCGATGACGATACCCATGCTGCGGGCTGTGCCTTCAACCATGCGCATAGCCGATTCTACGGATGCGGCATTCAGGTCTGGCATTTTTTGCTCAGCGATCTGGCGAACGGTGTCGCGCTTCACTGTAGCCACTTTCTTTTTGTTCGGCTCGCCGGAACCTTTCTCGATCTTGGAAGCCACTTTCAGCAATACTGCTGCTGGAGGCGTCTTCGTGATGAACGTAAAGGAGCGATCCTCGAATACTGTGATTTCAACAGGAATGATAAGGCCTGCTTGATCTGCAGTCTTCGCGTTGAATTCCTTACAGAACGCCATGATGTTCACGCCTGCTTGACCCAGTGCTGGACCGACCGGCGGCGCAGGATTCGCTTTCCCTGCAGGAATCTGCAATTTTACCACTTTGATGACTTTTTTTGCCATTGTCGTACACCTCCTTGCGCTAATATGTGAGTCCGGAGCAAGCTCCCCTCACATCAGAAAACCTGTCAAAGATGTATTAAATCTTCTCCACCTGATGGTAATCCAGTTCAAGCGGGGTTTCCCTTCCAAACATGTTAACATGGACCTTCAACTTTGCTTTATCGAGAAGGATCTCTTCGACCGTGCCGACAAAGTTAGCGAAAGGCCCTACCTTAATGCGTACCGATTCCTTCAATTCGAAATCGACCTTCGGCTTCGGCTCTTCCATTCCCATCTGCCGCAAAATCTGTTCAACCTCTTCCGGCATCAGAGGAATCGGCTTGGAGCCGGATCCTGTGGAACCGACAAATCCAGTGACACCCGGCGTATTGCGAACAACATACCAGGATTCATCCGTCTGGATCATCTCAACCATAACATAGCCAGGGTAAACTTTGCGCATGACGGTTTTTTTCTTGCCGTCTTTGTTCACCAATTCTTCTTCCATCGGAACAAGAACCCGGAATATCTTGTCTTCCATTCCCATGGATTCGACGCGCTTTTCCAGATTGGCCTTCACTTTGTTCTCATACCCGGAATAGGTATGAACAACGTACCATCTCTTTTCCATAACCAAGCCACCTTGGGACTTTATTAAATAATCGCTTCGACGATCGCAGAAATACCGATGTCAAGGACCCAGAAATAAAGCGTCATAAAGAAAACCGTTCCCAATACGACCAGCGTATAGCTTGTCAGCTCTTTACGATTGGGCCAGCGAACTTTTTTTAATTCACCCCAGCTGTCGGCAAAGAAGGAAAACATTGAACTGAAAGGTTTTTTCAGTTTCCCGAAGAAAGCCACGGACTACACCTCCATCAGACTTATCTCGTTTCGCGATGAGAAGTATGCTCGTTGCAGAACTTGCAGAATTTCTTCAACTCAATGCGGTCTGGGTGATTGCGCTTGTTCTTTGTCGTCGTGTAGTTGCGTTGTTTGCAGCTCGTGCAAGCCATCGTAATAATTACCCGCATGTAGTACACCTCCTGAAGACACCTTATTGTGATAAGAAGCGTCGAAATTATAGTCTAACGAATACGGATACGCCCTCCTGCCCGATGACAGGGAGCTTCCGTTCCCGCAAGCTGAATAAGCCAAGCTTACTCAGTAATACGTACGCATATTTAGGCCTACCTAAAACACTTTATCACAAGGGTCAATTGAAGTCAATGAAAAGATAGCGCTGCTGTGGGGTTCGCAGGGCTTCCTTGCTATGCCGTAGAACAGCTGCTTGCCGGTAAATCCGCTCTCTCGAAATCGACTATTATTCATTATTGTGGAATCTCTGCAAATCTAAACCTGTGACGATGAGGCAATCGACAGACATGCGATAGGGGCGTTCAGCAGAAGGGGCAGATTGGGCAAAAAAGAAAGCGTCCGACCTTCTCCTCTCGAGGCTGTTCAAAAAGTCCGCTTGGGATCACGAAGTACTCTGACAGGTAACTGGACATCGAATCTCGCATTCACTCTCGAAGAGTGTATGCTCTCGAAATATGTTTCCTGCGTAAGTTCCTGCGGGAACATTAATAACTGCTCATGCAGCCTCACCTGCATCCCGCTGCTCTGTCTTCGAGTTCAAGCAACCTTCTCGGTGCTGAAAATCAGCCTTTTTGAACACTGTCTTAGGCATTCCACGGACACTTCGTCTACTCTTCTCCGTCGCCGTCCCGCAGTTCCAGATAGCGCTCCAGCTTGCGCTTGACGCGCTGGAGGGCGTTGTCTATCGACTTGACATGGCGATCCAGATCAACGGCAATCTCCTGATAGGATCGTCCATCCAAATACAACATTAGCACTCTGCGCTCAAGATCGCTCAAAATCTCGGCCATCTTGTCTTCCAGTCCGACGAATTCTTCCTGATTGATAATCAGCTCTTCGGGATCCGACACGCGGGAGCCTCCGATAATATCAAGAAGCGTCCGGTCCGAATCCTCATCATAGATCGGCTTGTCCAAGGATACATAGGAGTTCAATGGAATGTGCTTCTGGCGCGTTGCCGTCTTGATTGCGGTAATGATCTGCCTCGTGATGCACAGTTCGGCAAACGCCTTGAATGAAGCCAACTTATCGCCCTTGAAATCCCGGATTGACTTATATAATCCGATCATACCTTCTTGTACGATATCTTCGCGATCGGCTCCTATCAAAAAATAAGAGCGTGCCTTCGCACGTACGAAATTACGGTACTTGTTAATTAAATATTCTAGCGCTTCGCTGTCTCCCTCACGAACTGCGTCGACGAGATGTTCATCCGACAACCGTTCGTACGGACAGGGGGTGCTCAATGCTCTGAGGTCAACACTCACTAGCAATCCCTCCGGCCTGCAACGCAATTCACCGTTACATCACAAATGATAGATTCAGTATATATGAATCTATCTCACACCGTCAACCAAGGAAAGCCTTATCCGGCGCGGAATTCCAGCTATTCGACAAATTGTGCTAATCTTTTTCCCCCCGGCGCATCCGTTCGAGCTTCAGCAATTGGTCCAGGCTGAGCTTCCCTTCCAGCGGATTGCGCTTCACCGGCTGCGAGGCATGCTCGCGAATCCGGCTCTCCACCTCGCGCCTCGATTGCTCCACGATGAGCCGAAGCTCGCGGGCCGATATGCGCAGCGCGCCGAGGCCGAGAACGACGCGCTGCTCGGTCATATCCGAGGTCGCCACATAGATCTGGCGCCGGCGATGGGAGAGCTCCTTGACGAGACGCTCGATGCATTCGTCCGCCGTTTCCTTCTCCTTCGTGAAGTAAACTTCGATCTTGCCCTGTGTGTAGGTGGCTCCCAGACCGGGGACGCGGTAGGCGTCAAACACGGCAATGACCCGCCTGCCGGAATACGCCTGGTACTCCGCCAGGTTGTCCAGCAGGCGGTCACGCGCATCCTCGAGCCTCCGGTCGGCCAACTGCTTCAGCTCATGCCACGCGCCGATCATATTATAGCCGTCCACCAGCAGCACGTCACGCCAATCTTGCTGCCGCATTCTCAGCCGCGGCGCCGGCGCACGACCTCATACATAAATATCCCGGCGGCGACCGACGCATTTAACGAATTGATCTGTCCGGCCATCGGAAGCTTCAGCAGCGCATCGCAGGTCTGCTTGACGAGGCGGCCCATGCCCTTGCTCTCGTTCCCGATAACCAGCGCAAGCGGCATCGTGAACAGATCGGTCTCGTACAGGTCCTGGGTCGCGGACACATCCGTTCCGACGAGCCAGATGCCCCGCTCCTTCAACTGCTCCATCGTCTGCGCCAGATTCGTTACCCGCGCGACCGGCACATACTCTACGGCGCCGGCGGATGTCTTGGAGACGGTGGCGGTCAAGCCAACGGAACGGCGCTTCGGAATGATGACGCCGTGCACTCCCGTACAGTCTGCGGTCCGCAGAATCGATCCGAGATTATGCGGATCCTCGATCTCGTCGAGGACCAGGAGGAACGGCGTCTCCCCCTTCGCCTCCGCCCGGGCGAGAATATCGTCCACCTCCACGTAGCCATAAGCGGCTACCTGGGCGACGACTCCTTGATGCTGCACGCCTTCCGCCATCTGATCCAGCTTGCGCTTGTCCGCGGTCTGAACGATGACGCCCGCCTTCTTCGCCTCCGCGATAATCGGCTGCGTCAGATGCTTCTGCGCGTTGTCCGCAATCCATACTTTATGAATGGTACGGCCGGAGCGGAGCGCCTCGGTGACCGAGTGCTTCCCGGCAATGTATTCTTCCATATCTATGCTGCCTCCCGTAATGTTGCTTCCTCTTGCCGTTCAATCGGCTTATCCGAACTTGTCCTGGATTGTCCGGACTTAGGTGTATGATGCCTGTGTCCGGATCCGTCAATCCCGCTTCTCCGGCCGCTCAGCCAAGCCCAGTGCTTCCGGATTCCCCGGCTGCTCCGTCTGTGCCGGCGCTTGCTCCTCTTCCGGCGCCTGCACAACAATCTCGGCCAACTCCCGAATGCGGTCGCTCCGGCCGCTTAAGTACAAGTAGCCGAACAGCGCCTCTAGCGCTGTCGCCTGGCGGTACTCATTCACATTGGCGCTCTTCGGCACCGCAGACTTAGCGTTGCGCCCCTGGCGGACGATGTCCGCCTCCTCCGGCGTCAGCTGCGGCGCCAGTCGCCCAAGCGCCCGCGCCTGCGACTTGGCCGACACATAGCGTGTCGCCTGCCGGTGCAGCACATGCGGCCGATGATTCGGCAGCGAGATGAGATACTGCCGAATCGCCATCTCATAGACCGCATCGCCCATATACGCCAAAGCGATCGGCGGCAGCAGCTTCGGCTCCTTCGCCGGCGGGTAAGGGAACAGCCACATTCCCCCCGCCTCTGCGCCGCCCGGGCGCTCTATCTCCATTCCCTGTTCCTCATTGTCATTCATCACGTCTATTGCTCCGTTCTTTGCATTCGGATGCACCCGCGGCTCCCTCATTTGCGGCGCCAACGGATGCCTTGCGGCGTATCTTCCAGGATAATGCCCTCGGCGGTCAGCATATCGCGAATCTCATCCGCGCGCGCCCAGTTCTTCGCCTTGCGCGCGTCCGTGCGCTCTTGAATCAGGCGGTCGATCTCCTCGTCAAGCAGATCCTCTTCCTCCTGCTCCGGGACGAGCCCGAGCACGTTGTTCATCGCCTCGACCGCATCGAGCAGCGCTTGCAGATTCGCCGTCTGCCGCTCGTCCTGGGTTCCCTGCTGCATCGTGCTGTTCGCCAGGTTAACCCAATCGAACACGGCCGTAATCGCATCAGCCGTATTGAAGTCCTCCTGCATCTTCGCGTCGAACGTATCGAGGATGCCGGCCAGCTTCTGCTGCAAAGCTTCGTCCGGCTCCCGCTCCGCCGCGTCCTCCGCCGACTTGAGCAGATGGCGAAGATTCTGGACCGCATTGACGATGCGGCCTACGCTCTTCTCGGCCTGCATCATCGCTTCCTCGCTGAAATTCAGCGGGTTGCGGTAATGGGTGGCGAGGATGAAGTAGCGAATCGCCTCCATCTTGTAGCGCGCGCGGAGTTCCTTGACGATCACGCCGTTGCCGAGCGATTTCGACATTTTTTCGTTGTTGATATGAATGTACCCGTTATGCATCCAAATATTCGCGAGCGGCTTGCCGGTGAGCGATTCGGATTGCGCCACTTCGCATTCATGATGCGGGAACTGCAGATCCTGGCCTCCGCCGTGAATGTCCAGCGTATCTCCCAGGAATTTGCGTGCCATGGCGGAGCATTCGATATGCCAGCCCGGACGGCCCTCGCCCCACGGGCTCGGCCACGAGATCTCCCCCGGCTTCGCCGCCTTCCAGAGCACGAAGTCTTCCGGATTCTCCTTCCGCTCGTCGACCTCGACCCGGATGCCGTGCTGCAGCTCCTCCAGGTTCTGATGGGACAGCTTGCCGTATTCGGCGAAGCGGTTCGTGCGGAAATAGACATCCTTGCCGGATTCATAGGCATAGCCTTCCTCCACCAGATTCGCGATGAAGGCGATAATTTCCTCGATATGATCGAGCACGCGCGGGTTGTGCGTCGCCCGGCGGACGCCGATGCCGTCGATATCCTCGTAGAACGCCTGGATGAACTTTTCCGCGATGACAGGCACGGGCTCGCCCAGCTCGATCGACTTGCGGATGAGGCGATCATCGACATCGGTGAAGTTCACGACATAGTTCACCTCATAACCGATCTGTTCCAAATAGCGCCGCACCACATCGAATACGATCTGGGGCCTGGCATTTCCGATATGAATATAATCGTACACGGTCGGGCCGCACACATACATGTTCACCTTATCCGGATGGATCGGCTCGAATGTTTCTTTGCGGCGCGTCATCGTGTTGTAAATCTGAAGCGTCATGTTGAGTTAACCTCCCTGTTCATATGCCCCTACGGGCTATTGACGTTGAGCAATTTTCGCGGAGCCCTCGCGAAGGGCTGCCGTCTCTTGCTTCTGTTGCTCCAGCTCGGTGCGCAGCGCATCGATCTCCCGCTGCATCCCGCGCAGCATGTCGATGACCGGATCCGGCAGCTGGGCATGGTTGAGCCGGTCGACACGGACACCGTCCTGCTTCACGATCCGTCCCGGGATGCCAACGACTGTACAGTTGGCCGGCACCTCCCGCAGGACGACGGAGTTGGCGCCGATGTTGGAATTATCGCCCACCTTGAACGAACCAAGCACCTTGGCCCCGGAGGCGATGACGACGTTGTTGCCTATCGTCGGGTGGCGCTTGCCCTTCTCCTTGCCGGTTCCGCCGAGCGTGACCCCTTGATAGATGACGACATCGTTCCCGATCTCGCAGGTCTCGCCGATAACGACGCCCATGCCGTGGTCGATGAACAGCCGTTCCCCGATGCGGGCGCCGGGATGAATCTCGATGCCCGTTATGAAGCGGCTCACCTGGGAGATGATGCGGGCGAGCGTGAACCAACGGTGTTTATAGAACCAGTGCGCCACCAGATGCGCCCAGATCGCGTGCAGGCCGGAGTACGTAAAGATGACTTCAAATCGGCTGCGTGCCGCCGGGTCGTTCTCGAATACGGCCCGGATATCGGATTGCATTCTTCGATAGATGCGTCGCATGACCCGTCCCCCTTTTCTCAGTCGGCTTGATTCGTTCATAAATGCGGTGGCCGGAGAACACGATTTTCCCGCATCCGTGTACTTCAAACGCGGACCTAAAACGTGTTCTCCAATCGTGTAGTTCAAACGTGTAGTTCGATCGTGTAGTTCGATCGTGTAGTTCGATCGTGTAGTTCGATCGTGTGTACCACTCGGGCACTTCAATTGGGTACTTTAAACGCGTCTTCGATCGTGTACTTCAAGCTCGTTTTCAAGCGTGTACTTCGATCGCGTACTTCGATCGTGTTCTGCAATCGTGTCTTCAATCGCGTACCTCAAGCGTATACTTCAAACATTTACTTTAAACGCATACTCCAATACGTACTCCAAAATACTGCAAAATTACATGATTTTCATCAACACCGTTGGACGGCCTAATGAATCCTGCAAATCTACAGGAATTCTCGCTGTTCTTGCTCAAAAAGTCGTCTGATTAGCAAAAAAACTGCACTTTTGCAGCATTTCACGCTCATTCCCGCTCCGAGGTGAAAAATTGCTGCGTTTTTGCAGGATTGACGGCCGTCCAAAAACGTTGCCAGTCTACAGATTATAAGCAGACCGAGGCCCCTTCAAGTCCTTCATACAAAAAACGCCTCCGCAGCCGGCATCGGCTGCAGAGGCGCAAGGCGCGGTTCCACTCTGCATAGACAGCGATTAGGCGCCTGCAGCCCCATTGCAGGATTTGGCCACGCCAACGAATATCGCTATCCATCTTCACTGTCCCGTAACGCGGACAACCCGCCGCCCCCTACCCGTGCCCGATGCACGCTCAAGGACGGAGCTTCCGGGCGCAACGCGCCAGCCGCGAACCGGAACGACTTGCAGCCTGCAGGCTTCGGCTGTCTTGTCTGCCGCGTCCTGCCCGGTCGTTCTCTCTGTGCGGTTCAGTATCGCTGACGCTCTCCCGTTCAACGCCTTTTTGGATGATTCGACTTCTTATCGTCCACCTTAGATTATTGCCTTTCCTAACATCCCAACTATCCTGATGCTTCTCAGTATATCGGATCGGTCCGCCGGCTGACAATAAGAAGTTGGCCCCTTAGGGGCGGTCGACAGTTATGCCCCTTGGCCGAGACGGCCTGCACTATGCCACATAGCCGCGACAGCTCGCAGGTGATGCCTCCTGGCCGCGACGGCCCGCAGGTATGCCACTTGGCCAAGGCGGCCTCACATCTGCGCTCCTCGCAGTGGCGGTTCCGCAGCTACACGCCTAGGCGCTGACAGACCGCTGGCTCAGCCGCTGACGGCCGCCTACGCGCCTTGGCGGAGACGGTTCAGAACCGTCTCTTTGCCGAGCAGCACGATCGTCTCGTTCAGATCCCGTCCATGCATCTGGCCGGATACGGCAACGCGGACCGGCATGAACAGCCCTTTGCCCTTGGCGCCGGTCTCCTTCTGCACTTCCTTCAATGCAGCCTTGACCATGTCGGCGTCCCACGCGTCCGCCGCTTCGAGCTTGGCGTGCAGCGCCTGCAGCACCGCCGGAACCTGCGGCTCCTCGAGGATGGCCTTCGCCTCTTCGTCTATCGCCAGCTCATCGCGGAAGAACATCTCCGACAGCTCAACGATGTCCGAAGCGCAGGTCATCTGCTCCTGATACAGCTTCACGAGCGCCTTCGCCCAAGCATGCTGCTCTTCGCTCAGCGCCTCCGGCAGGCGTCCCGCCTTCTGCAAGTGCGGGATGGCGAGCGCCGCAATCCGCTCCGGATCCGCCTGCTTCATGTATACGTTATTCAAGTGAGCCAATTTGTTCGTGTCAAATACGGCCGGACTCTTCGACAGCCGGTTCGCATCGAAGATCCGAATCAACTCCTCGCGGGAGAAAATCTCCTCTTCCCCTTCCGGCGACCAGCCAAGCAGCGCGATGAAGTTCAGCATCGCTTCCGGCAAATAGCCGAGCTGCTCGTATTGCTCCATGAACTGGATGATCGACTCGTCCCGCTTGCTCAGCTTCTTCCGGTTCTCGTTCACGATGAGCGTCATATGCCCGAATACCGGTGCTTCCCACCCGAATGCTTCGTAGATCATCAATTGGCGCAGCGTATTCGTGATATGATCTTCGCCGCGCAGCACATGCGAGATGCGCATCAAGTAATCATCGAGCACGACGGCAAAGTTGTAGGTCGGGATGCCGTCCTTCTTCACGATGACCCAGTCGCCGGTCGTCTCGGACTCGAACGTAATCTCGCCCTTGACGAGATCGTGGAACGTATAGGAGCGCTGCTCCGGCACCGCGAAGCGGATGCTCGGCTGGCGGCCTTCCGCTTCCAAGCGCGCCCGGTCCTCTGCCGTCAGATGGCGGCAAGTACCAGCGTACTTCGGCGTCTCCCCTCGCGCCATCTGCGCTTCCCGATCCGCCTCCAGTTCCTGCTCGGTACAGTAACAGTGGTAGGCGAGACCGCGCTCCAGCAGCTCGTCCACATGCTTGTTATAAATATCGAGACGCTCAGTCTGACGATACGGCCCGTATTCTCCGCCGACATCGACGCTCTCGTCCCAATCCATGCCGAGCCATTGCATATACTTGAACTGATTCTCTTCGCCGCCTTCCACATTGCGCTTCACGTCCGTATCCTCGATGCGGATGATGAATTCCCCGCCTTGATGACGTGCGAATAAATAGTTGAATAATGCCGTGCGCGCATTGCCGATATGCAGATGTCCTGTCGGACTTGGCGCATAGCGGACACGAATGTCGTTGCTCATTAGGATTCCCCTCCGGACACATTGCCTAGTCTTGATCTATCCAATAATGATACCATATCACTGCGAAACGTGAAATAAGCACACAACCGCTTGCGCCGCGATGCCTTCCCCCCGGCCCGTGAAGCCGAGCTGCTCGGTGGTCGTCGCCTTGACGTTGATCTGCGACACGTCCGCTTCCAGGAGACGCGCCAGATTGGCGGCCATCTCCGGCACATACGGCAGCATCTTCGGCTTCTGCGCGATAATCGTGCAGTCGAGGTTGCCGAGCCGGTAGCCCCGCTCCTTCGCCAGCGCCCATACCTTCTCCAGCAGGACGCTGCTGTCTGCGTCCTTATATGCTTCGTCCGTATCCGGGAAGTGCTTGCCGATATCGCCCAGCCCGAGCGCCCCGAGCACCGCGTCGCTGACCGTATGCAGCAGCACGTCCGCATCGGAGTGCCCCAGCAGCCCCTTGTCATACGGAATATGCACGCCTCCGATAATGCAAGGACGGCCTTCCACCAATTGGTGGACATCGAAGCCTTGTCCCACTCGTATCATGTTCTGCCTCTCCCTTCGTCGTTCCATCCGTTGTTGCCGCTCTTTTTACCCTTCTTTGTACCCTTCTTTTTTACCGCTCTTCCCCTGACCGTGCTGCGCGGCGGGCGAGCCACCAGGACGCCCATTCCAGATCGTCGGGCGTCGTCAGCTTCACATTCGTGTATTCCCCTTCCACGATGCGGACCTGCATCCCGGCCCGCTCCACCAGCATCGCATCGTCGGTGCCGATGAATCCGTCCTTAGCGGCCTGTTCATGCGCCGCCATCACGTCGGCAAGACGAAAAGCCTGTGGGGTCTGAATCGCCCACAAGCTGCGTCGGTCCGGCGTCGCCGTAATGACGCCTCCGTTCACCTGCTTAATCGTATCCTTCACCGGCACGGCCAGGACGGCCGCCCCATGCTCTCTGGCAGCCCGATAGCATGCCTCTACGCTGTCCGTCTCCACGAATGGCCGCACGCCGTCGTGAATCAACACATAGTCCAGGCCTAGCGCCCGGACCGCCTGGAGCCCGGCGTACACGGAATGCTGCCGCTCCGCGCCGCCGGCGACGATAGCCCGGACCTTGTCCAAGCCGCACTCCTCCTGCCAAGCGGCGCAGCGGGCCGTATCCTCCGGGGAGACGACCCAGACGATGGCTTCGCATGCCGGCATCGTCTGGAACCGCTCCAGCGTATGTATAATGACCGGCTTGTCCAGCAGCGGTAAATATTGCTTGCTCTCGGCGGCGCCCATGCGCGATCCTCTGCCGGCCGCCACGATAACCACTCCAAAGCCCTGTTCCATCCCTGTCAACCTCCATGATGGTGCTCTTCCCATCATACCTGTTTATTGGGCTTTTTCCAACAGTTTCGGCTTGGCAAAAATCATGCGTCCGGCCGACGTCTGCAGTACGCTCGTCACGAGCACCTCCATCGTCATGCCGATATACTCGCGTCCGCCTTCGACGACGATCATCGTGCCGTCATCCAGATAAGCGACGCCTTGGCCATGCTCCTTGCCGTCCTTGATGACCTGGACGACGATCTCCTCGCCAGGCAAGACGACCGGCTTGACCGCATTGGCCAGGTCGTTGATGTTCAGAACCGACACGCCCTGCAGCTCGCATACTTTATTCAAGTTGAAGTCGTTCGTGACCACTTTGCCTTTCAACACTTTGGCCAGCTTCACCAGCTTGCTGTCCACCTCGGAGATTTCCTCGAAGTCTCCTTCGTAGATCAGCACCTTCACTTCCAGTTCTTTCTGGATCTTATTCAAAATATCCAAGCCTCTCCGGCCGCGGTTCCGCTTCAGCAGGTCCGACGAATCAGCGATATGCTGCAGCTCTTCCAGCACGAATTCCGGGATCACGATCGTCCCTTCAATAAATCCTGTCTTGCAGATATCGGCGATGCGGCCGTCGATGATGACACTCGTGTCCAATATTTTATGCTCTTCGAAACGAACCTCTTCTTCCTCCGGCACCGGCTCGCTCAGCCATGGCAGGGCGGCGATCCATTCCGCCATATCCTGCTGCTTCATCAGCGCGATCTGCACGCCCGCGCTGGCGAACAGCACCAATAGTACGGCCGACAGCATCAGCCCGCCGCTTCCGAATTCACGCAGCAGCGGCGTCAGCAGCGCGCCGAAGCAGATTCCGGCGAAGGCGCCGGCCGTGCCCGTAACCAAGGTTCCTGTGGACACGAGCGCGATGCGCTCCCGCCATCCATTCCAGCTTTTTGCCAACGGCATATAAAGTACACGACTGATTACGAATAAGCAAAATGCCCCGCCTAACGCCCATGTGAGCCGGCCGGCAGATAGTCCCGGATTCACCAATCCCGTGAAGCCCATGGTCTGGGCATACCAATAGCCATGGAGCTCCCAACCGGCCCAGGCGCCGATAAGGCCCGCTATTCCGGTAAACCAACGTTTGAACATGTGCGTCCACCTCCTCACTTTCAATCGATTTCCTTACAATTATGGCCCAAGCTCCCGGCTCCTAATCGTTGATTTCCATATTTTCCTGCCTGTCCAAGTTGAAATATGGTAATTCAGAGACGTATAATGGACATGAAACCGTGTTGTGAGCGATTCATGCGGCCTGTGTGCCGCATCATATCAAGAATAGAGGTGGATGGAAATGAGTACTCCCAATTTGCAAGCGCTCCAAGAGCAAGTAGCCGATCTTGTACTGCGACACCGGAGCCTGTTGGACATTCTGTCCAAGTACGGCCAGTCCGACGCCTCGGTTAACCGTGCCGTTACGAAAGCAATCACTGAATGCGGATGCCTGGAGCTTCATGCCAAGCGTCAGCCTTATAAGGCAGAGATGGACGTGGAGGAAGCTCGCCAGTCCCTCGAAAGCCATGTACACGGCCATTTATGCGAAAATTGCAAAGATATCGTGAAGCACGAACTGGGCAAGCATCTGTTCTATATGTCGGCTCTGTGCAACCTCCTCGACATCAGCCTTGACGATGTGGTGAAGCAGGAATCCAGCCGGTGCGATACGCTCGGTATCTTTAACTTGTCTTGAAGAAGCAGCCGCAGCCGCGGCTGTTTTTGTGTTCAGGCACGCGAAAAAGCCCTCTCCGCCAATGGAGAGGGCTTCTTCCGTATAATATCATGAACGATAGCAAGTGCAGGATGCCGTTACGAATGCTTCGAGCGGACCCATTCTTCCGAATCACGCTGCTTGCCTCGACGCCGGTTCAGCATCCTAACGTTTTTTTTTAAGCCGAGCAGAGCGTACAGGACCAGCGGCACGAAAATAAGCTTCGGCGTCTGCTCCGGCTTCCAGAGCGCGATGCCGACAGCTGCCGCGATGACGAAAGGCGTCAGCCAGAGCGCTTTTTTGGAAATGCCGACCTTTTTGAAATTCGGGTATTTCACGGTGCTAACCATTAAGTACGATAACAAAAGCATGGCGATGATGAGATACGGTGCCGGAATACTTTCATGGAACAGCGCCAAGGTGCAGGCCACACCGCCTGCAGCCGGAATCGGCAAGCCGATGAAGTAACCCGGAATGCCTGCCTTCACATTGAAGCGGGCCAGCCGGAGCGCCCCGCAGATCGGGAAGATGGCGGTCACTACCCATCCCAATGCTGGAGTCATATCGCTAAAAGCTACAACGTACATAATAAATGCCGGCGCCACACCGAAGGAAATGACATCGGACAAGGAATCAAGCTCTTTGCCGAATTCGCTCTGCGCGTTCAAGGCCCGGGCCACGCGGCCGTCGAGACCATCCAGCAGCATTGCGATGATAATCATGAGAGCAGCCAAATCATAATTATTATGAAACGCAAGCATGATGGAAATGATTCCGAGGAACAGGTTACCAACGGTAAACAAGCTCGGAATGGACTTTGTAATCATAGGTTCACCTCTAATTTTACTATGCCCAACGTTCATCTTTTCATTGTAGGAAAATCAAATTTGCCTGTCAATGAATACCTGCTCCTGAATGCGCTTGAGCCCTTCCTTGATAGCGCGTGCACGCACTTCGCCAATTCCGTCCACGTCGTCCAGTTCTTCAATCGTAGCCATCATGACGTGAGGCAAGTATTGGAACGTGTCCACCAGGTTCTGTATGATGACGTTCGGCAAGCGAGGAATCTTGCTCAACACGCGGTAACCGCGTGGCGACACGGATTCATCCTGAATTGCGCTTGTCGTCGGGTAACCGAGCAGCCGAATCAGATGATGCGCGTCCAGCAGTTCGTCGGCCGTGCTCTTCTTCAGCTGAACGAGGATATCGCGGACTTTGTCATCCCCGTTGTCGCGGGCATAGTCCTTGAGCAGCAGCCACGCATCCTCCTCCGTATTGCTGACGAGCTCTTCCAACTGCATGCTGATGAGACGGCCTTCCGTTCCCAGCTCGTTGATGTAACGCTTTATCTCCATTTTAATACGTAATACCATCTCGATCCGTTGCAAAACATTGACGACATCGTACAACGTCACTTGCTCCTCGAACTCGGAAGCGGTCAAGTTCGTCATTCCCTGAACGAGCACGGCTCGATATTTCTCCAAGGTCTGTATCGCCTGATTCGCCTTCGTCAGGATAACGCCGATCTCCTTCAGCGCATAGCGGAGGCTGCCTTGATACAGGGTAATAATATTGCGGCGCTGGGAGATCGAGACGACCAGCTTGCCCGTCTGCTTCGCGACCCGCTCCGCCGTGCGGTGGCGAATCCCCGTCTCAATCGACGGGATGGAGGAATCCGGGATCAGCTGCGTGTTCGCATACAGGATCCGCTTCACGTCTTCGCTCAAAATGATCGCGCCGTCCATCTTGGCCAACTCATACAAGTAGCTCGGCGAGAAATCGCTGTTGATGGAAAAGCCGCCATCGACGACCTCCATCACTTCCGGGCTGTAGCCGACGACGATAAGCGCGCCTGTCTTCGCCCGGAGCACGTTCTCCAGTCCGTCGCGGAACGGAGTGCCCGGCGCCACCATGCGCAACAGATCGTTCATAATATCCTGCTGACTGTCCTTCATTCTATATCTAAGCCCCCTAACCTAACGCTGCGGTCAATGCTTCCGCTACCGTATTTACGCCCACTATCTCAATATGTCCAGAAGGGGTCCATCCCCGCAGGCTTTTCTCTGGCAAAATAATCCGCTTGAAGCCCAGCTTCTCGGCTTCCTTCACGCGCTGCTCCGCACGGGACACCGCGCGCACTTCTCCTGTCAGTCCCACTTCGCCGAAGACGACGTCATACGCCTGGGTCGGCATATCGCGGAAGCTCGACGCCAAGGCGACTGCAATGGCGAGATCGACCGCTGGCTCATCGAGCTTCAGCCCGCCGGCCACATTCACATAGGCGTCCTGGTTCTGAAGGAACATGCCCATGCGCTTCTCCAGCACGGCAATGATGAGCGACAACCGCTGATGATCGATTCCCGTCGACATTCTCCGCGGCGAAGGGAAGTTCGTCGCCGACACGAGCGCCTGCATCTCGACAAGAACCGGGCGCGTCCCTTCCAAGCTGGCGACGACCGTCGAACCGGAGACGCCAAGCGGGCGTTCCTGAAGGAACATCTCTGACGGATTCTTCACTTCCGTCAAGCCGCCTTCCGTCATCTCGAAGATGCCGATCTCGTTCGTGGAACCGAAGCGGTTCTTCACGGCCCGCAGGATGCGGTACGAATGATGGCGCTCGCCTTCGAAATAAAGCACGCAGTCCACCATATGCTCCAGCATGCGGGGGCCGGCAATGGCTCCTTCCTTCGTCACATGGCCGACGAGAACGGTCGCGATGCCTCTTCCCTTCGCAATGCGCATGCACACGCTTGTGCATTCGCGAACTTGAGCCACGCTACCGGGAGCCGATTCGACCGACGGCTGATATACCGTCTGGATCGAGTCGATGACGAGAAAATCGGGGCTCATGGCCTCGATCGCCTCTTCGATATACTGCAAATTCGTCTCGCTCAGGACGAACAGACGCTCGGACAGCACCCCGAGCCGGTCGGCGCGCAGCTTCGTCTGGCGCGTCGATTCCTCGCCAGACACATACAGCACCTTCAAGCCGCTGACTGCCAGCGCATTGGACGCCTGGAGCAGCAGCGTCGATTTGCCGATGCCCGGGTCACCGCCCACGAGGATGAGCGAGCCCGGCACCAGGCCGCCGCCGAGCACACGGTTCAATTCGTCAATCGTCGTGGACAGGCGCGCTTCCTGTTTACTTTCTATTTGTATGATCGATTGCGGTTTTTCTTTCGTCCCAATGAAGGATGTGTGGACGCCCGCCGTCTTAACGACCGTCTCCCGCTCCTCCACCATCGTGTTCCACTCGCCGCAGCCCGGGCATTTGCCCATCCATTTCGGCGATTCATATCCGCAATCCGTACAGAAAAACTTGGTTTTTACTTTGGCCATATCAGCCGACACTCCTACTGACGCATCATTGTATAGGTTGCCACATCTATATTAGGTTTATCGGCATAACGCGATACAAAGATAAAGCGTGACAAATTTTTACTGGCTATTGCCGAAGATTGTACATTACCTTTAAGTTTACCATTTTTAAGTAGGGGGCGAAAGGACTTTCGCATTTCATGAAAAAAACGCATCTCCTCCCGGAGGAAGAGATGCGCTTGGATGGATCCATTCTATGAAAATGTCAGGCCTTGGTCGGCGTAGTGCGCAGCACGACCAGGTTGCCGTCCTGTTCGTCGATCGTGACGGAATCACCTTTCTCAATGTCGCCCTTCAGCAATTCCTCGGACAGGCGATCTTCGATATGCTTCTGAATCGCCCGGCGGAGCGGACGCGCTCCGTAGGCCGGATCGTAGCCTTCCTTGGCCAGGAACGCCTTGGCCGCATCGGTCAATTGGAAATCGACCTCCTGCTCCTTAAGCCGCTTGCGCAGTTCCTCGGCCATCAGCGTTACGATCTCGGCAATATGCTTCTCTTCCAGCGAGTGGAAGACGATAATCTCGTCGATCCGGTTCAGGAACTCCGGACGGAAGCTCTTCTTCAATTCCGCCATCACTTTGTCTTTCATATTGTTGTAGTCGCGCTCATTGTTGTCGGAGGAGGTGAAGCCCAGCGTCGTATTGCGCTTGATCGCCTCTGCGCCGACATTCGAAGTGAGAATGATGAGCGTGTTGCGGAAGTCGACGACCCGTCCCTTGGAATCGGTCAGGCGTCCGTCCTCCAGCACCTGCAGCAAGATATTGAATACTTCCGGGTGCGCCTTCTCGATCTCATCGAGCAGCACGACGGAGTATGGCTTGCGGCGCACCTTCTCGGTCAGCTGGCCGCCTTCTTCATAACCGACATATCCCGGAGGCGCTCCGACCAAGCGGGCGGTCGAATGCTTCTCCATATACTCGGACATATCGATGCGGATGACCGCATTCTCGTCGCCGAAGAGCGACTCCGCCAGCGCGCGGGCCAATTCCGTCTTCCCGACCCCGGTCGGGCCGAGGAAGATGAACGAGCCCATCGGGCGCTTCGGATCCTTCAAGCCTGCCCGTGCCCGGCGAATCGCCCGGCTGACCGCCTTGACCGCTTCGTCCTGGCCAATGACGCGCTCATGCAGGACCTCTTCCATATTGAGAAGACGCTGCGTCTCTTCTTCCTTCAGCTTCACGACCGGCACGCCGGTCCAACTGGAGACGATCTGGGCGATATCTTCCGGCGTTACCTCGGAATCCATGCGGCCCTGCTTTTCCTTCCACTGGTTCCGCACCGAATCCAGCTCCTCGCGCATCTTCTGCTCCGTATCGCGAAGCGCTGCCGCTTTCTCGAATTCCTGGCTCTGCACGGAAGCGTCCTTCTCCTTGCGGATGTCGTCCAGACGAGCTTCCAGTTCCTTCAGATTTGGCGGTACCGTGTAGGAATTCAAGCGTACTTTGGACCCTGCCTCGTCAATCAGGTCGATTGCTTTGTCCGGCAGGAAGCGATCCGTAATATAGCGGTCGGACAGCTTCACGGCCTGCTCAATCGCTTCATCGCTAATTTTGACGCGGTGATGCGCTTCATAGCGATCCCGCAGCCCTTTCAAAATCTGAATCGTCTCTTCAAGCGTCGGCTGATCGACGGTAATCGGTTGGAAGCGGCGCTCCAGCGCGGCATCCTTCTCGATATATTTGCGGTACTCATCCAAGGTCGTCGCCCCGATGCATTGCAGCTCGCCCCGGGCCAGCGCCGGCTTCAAAATGTTGGACGCATCGATGGCGCCTTCCGCTCCGCCCGCGCCGATGAGCGTGTGCAGCTCGTCGATGAACAGGATGATATTGCCCGCCTGGCGGATCTCATCCATAATTTTTTTCAACCGATCCTCGAATTCACCCCGGTACTTCGTGCCGGCCACGACAGATCCCATATCGAGCGTCATGACGCGCTTGTCGCGCAGCGTCTCCGGAATCTCATTGTTGATAATCTTCTGAGCGAGCCCTTCCGCTACCGCGGTCTTCCCGACGCCCGGCTCCCCGATGAGGACCGGATTGTTCTTCGTCCGGCGGCTCAGCACCTGGATGACGCGCTCAATCTCTTTGCTGCGGCCGATGACCGGGTCGAGATTGCCTTCCTTGGCGGCAGCCGTCAGGTCGCGTGCCAGACCGTCCAGCGTCGGCGTGCTCACATTTTGTGATTGGCCATGATGGCTGGATACCGCTTCACTGCTGCCCAGCAGCTGCAGCACCTGCTGGCGCGCCTTGTTCAGGCTGATGCCGAGGTTGTTCAACACACGGGCCGCTACGCCTTCGCCTTCACGAATGAGGCCAAGCAAAATATGTTCCGTACCCACATACGTATGGCCCAGCTTGCGGGCTTCATCCATGGACAGCTCAATGACTTTTTTGGCGCGTGGGGTGTAGGCGATGTTGGTCGGCTGCTCCTGCCCGCGGCCAATGAGGGATTCCACTTCGTCCTGAATCTTCTCCAGACCGAGGCCGAGCGCGACGAGCGCCTTGGCGGCAATGCCTTCGCCTTCCCGGATCAGGCCAAGCAAAATATGCTCGGTTCCGATATTGTTATGTCCGAGACGCACGGCTTCTTCCTGAGCCAATGCCAATACTTTCTGGGCACGTTCCGTAAATCTTCCGAACATCATATTCAAGCACCTCCATTGGTCGTCTTTGATTTGCTTAATTTGTCGCGTATCAGTCTTGCCCGATACATGTCGCGTTCTTCCGTAGACAATGATTTCTTGTATATATGCTGAAGGAAGCCTGGCTGTGTCATCACAAGCAGTTCATTGAAATCGGAAGGATCAAGATGGTTCAAAATAATCAGATCCGAACCGAGCCGGATATCCGACAGCCGTTGGGCCGCTTCCTTGGAATCCATTATCGCCGCGTGCTTCAATATCCCGTAGGATCGGCAGATGCGATCCGTCAGGCGCATGCGGTTGTTCTCCAGCAGCTGTTCGCGCGCCGCCTTCTCATGCCCGATGATTTGCTTTACGACGCTGTACAAGCTGTCGATAATCTCGGCTTCCGATTGGCCAAGCGTAATCTGATTCGACACCTGGAACAGATTGCCTATCGCCTCGCTGCCTTCGCCGTAGATGCCGCGCACCGCCAGCCCCACCTGGTTGACCGCCTGCAAAATGCGGTTAATCTGCTGGGTCATGACGAGGGCCGGCAAATGCATCATGACGGAGGCCCGGATCCCCGTGCCCACATTGGTCGGGCAGCTGGTCAAGTACCCCCGCTTCTCATCGAATGCATAATCGACATGCGCCTCGAACACATCGTCGATACGGCTGGCCTGCTCCCACGCTTCCCGAATCTGCAGCCCTGGGTACAAGCATTGAATGCGAAGATGGTCTTCCTCGTTCAGCATAATGCTGATAGACTCATCCTCGCTCAGAATGACCGCCCCGTTCCGCGATTCATTCACGAGGGTCGGCGAGATCAAATGCTTCTCAATCAGCACCTGCTTCTCCAGATCGCTTAGTTCCGCCAGGTTCCATCGATGGAAAGACGTATGGAAGCCCGACATCTCCGGCTGCTCGATGACCGCGGTCAGCTGGTTCAGCACTTCGGCCGATTGCTGATTCGTCGCAAGCAGCGGGAACGGCACGCCGCATAGGTTGCGCGCTACGCGGATGCGGCTGCTGATGACGATCTCGGAGTCCGGTCCCGTTCCGCGCATCCAGTCACTTATCGCATGCTCCATGAATTGGCGTTGGGCCATTTCGTCATCTCCTTTCACCTTGCCGATCATTCGTCGTTATCATGATATCGTTCAGGGGGTTAGCCATGCTGAACAGGCGAGTCAGGGCCCCCTTCGCTCCCTTCCTTCTCCAGCTGCCGAATACGGTCGCGCAGCTGCGCCGCCCGTTCGAATTCTTCCTGCGCAATGCTCTTCTGAAGCTCGAACTTCAATTCATCCAGCTCACGCTTGCGTTGGATGCGCCCGCCGCCGCGCTTCGGAATTTTGCCGGTATGGACCGTATTGCCATGAACCCGCTTCAACAGCGGATCAAGACGGTTGCCGAAGAAGGAGTAGCATTCGTCACACCCGAACCGGCCCAGCTTGCCGAACTGAGAGTAGGTCAGCCCGCATTTCTCGCAGCGCATCGCTTGGGGCTTCTGCCCACCGTAGTCGCCGCTTCCCTGGGCGGCTCCGCCGGACAGATCGAAGTCCAACAATCCTGACAGCAAATTATGGATGGAGAAGCCGTTAGCCGTGCCCGGTATCCATTCGCCTTTCTCACGAGCACATGATTCACAGATGTGAAATTCCGTCTTCTGCCCGTTTATGATTTTCGTAAAGTGCAGTGTAGCCGGCTTCTGACCGCATTGTTGACACATCATGGCCATTCTCCTCCTTATCCTCGTGGGTTCAAATTATAGTAAAGGGATCGGCAGTCCGACTGGCGCCTGCTTCCCGGGTTAAAATAATGGCGGCATGCGCTAGTGCTTGCTTAGCAGCCCGAGCAGCATCGCACGCAGGAGACGGGCGCGGATCTCGTCCCGATAGGGCAGCTTCACCGCCAGATTGTCGCGTGATACGGCCGCCCGCAGCAGAATCGCTTCCCGCCGGGAAATGACGCTCGCTTCTTCCAGTTGATAGATGAGCCCTTCCGCTGCCTCTTGCCCGATCCGATTGCCAATCGATTCGCATAGATGGGCATGAATCGCCCGCTGAGCCGGAAGCTCAATCCGCTGAATGCGGATATAACCGCCGCCGCCTCGCTTGCTCTCCACAACATATCCCTTCTCCAAGGTGAAGCGAGTGCTGATCACATAGTTAATCTGGGAAGGAACACAGGAGAACTGCTCTGCGAGATCATTCCGCTGAATCTCCACGGCGCCTTCCGGACTATCGATCAGCATAATTTTCAAATGCTGCTCAATCAAATCGGAAATATTGCGCATCTTCTGCCCTCCTTTGCGTCCATATCTCTCTATATTAGCTTTAACCATTATTGACTGTTACTTATTCGGAGATGACAAAAACAATGGGTTTTTGTCAAATTAAGTCTGACTTTGACTTTCTTTGACCTTGACTTTATGATAGCACTTTTTTCTTGTGTTTTCAAGCGGATTCTTCATACGCCCATCCTTATTTAGTGTAACAAAAATGAACCAATATTAAACTTGCATACCAAAGAATTAAGGAAATCCGAAGCCCTAGGATCGATGCGCGGCCCTATCCAGCAAGGCGATGAACTGTCTTGCCGCCGGGGATAGATGCTTGTTTTTATGAAAAATATAACGAATGCCCCGTTCAAAGGTTACATCCTCCATCGGAATCTTGACAAGCAACCGGCTGTCGATTTCCTGCTTCACCGCAAGCCCGGACACCGCCGCAATGCCTAGTCCGTGTATGACACCTTGCTTGATCCCCTCGAGGCTGCTGATTTCGATTGTATTGGAGATGGCAATCCCCGCTTGCCCAAGTTTTTGATCAAGAAAATGCCTTGTCGCTGAATGATCCGGCTTCATCAGAAAGGTCTCATGCTGGAGATCATGCAGGGTGCACATGTCTTGCTGCGCCAATGGATGGTGCGGCGGCGCAATAAATACAAGATGATCTTGATGAAACGTGCTCGCATAAAAACGGGTCTCGTCGATGGGAATATGATCCGATAAGACGAGAAATTCCACGCCGTTGGACTCCAGCAGCTGCGTGAGCTGTTGGGACGACGTTATTTTCATGCTGATATTAATATTGGGGAACTGCGCTTTATATTGAGCAAGCATGGAAGGAAGCAAATAGACGCCAACGAAGTTGCTTGCGCCAAAGGAGAGGGTCCCTGCTGACATATCCTCCATTTGATGAAGATGCTCCTTGGCCGCTTGCAGCAAGTTCACGATCTGTTCCGCGTAGGGCTTGAACAGCTCGCCTTGTTTGGTTAAGTACAGCTTTTTGCCGATTCGATCGAACAGGCGCGTCTCCAAGTCCTCTTCCAAGCTTTGAATTTGCATGCTGACCGCCGGTTGAGAACAGTAGAGCCGTTCCGCCGCCTCCGTGAAATTTAAACAATGAGAGAGCGTAATGAAGGTTTCGAGCTTGTTGATATTCATCGCATGACTCATCCTCCTCCGATATAACTATAACGAAATGTTATGAATACGATTATGCAATCAAATTGTCTTATAATTATAGGCGCCGTTATAATGAAAACGCAATCATTTTTTATCACTTTGGGAGGATGTTTTCATGACGATGAAGCCATTCAAGTCAGACGGCAATTCCACAGAACCGAACAAACCAGTGGCGAAGAAAGGTCGCTTTGAATCGATATTTAAAAAAGCAGGGATTCCGCTAGCCGTCCTGGTGTTCCTCATTCTGATGCTCATGCCCACGCCCGCAGGCTTGGAGCCGCAAGCGCAAAAAGCGATTGCAATCTTCGCCAGTGCGCTTATACTATGGGTCAGCGGCGCCTTGCCGATTTACTTAACCTCCATGATCGCCATTATTGTGCTGAGCTTATCCGGTACCGCTGAAGAGAAAACGGCCTTCGGCACGCTTGGATTTGATGTCATTTGGCTCATGGTGTCCGCGTTTATTCTTACCTCCGCGATGATTAAGTCCAATCTGGCGCGAAGGTTTGCGCTCTGGATGGTGACCAGGTTCGGACAAACGCCAAAGAAGACATTGCTTGTCTTAATTTTCATCAACTTCGCCCTCGCGTTCTTCGTGCCATCGACGACAGCGCGGGCAACACTCATGGTGCCGATCTGTCTCATCTTGTTGGAGATCTATAAGGCCACTCCCGGAAAAAGCAATTTCGGCAAATTAATGATGCTGCAAGGGGTACAAGCCGATGCGATCGCCACATCCGGAGTGATGACCGCGACGGCTGCGAACATCATTGCCGTCGGCTTCATTAACGAGCAAGCTGGAGGCTCAATCGGATATATGGATTGGCTCGCCGCCTCCATGCCAACGGCCATCATTACGATGCTGCTGACGTTCTTCGTTGGTCTCAAGCTCTTCTCCTTCAAAGGGGAGGCGGAGTTCGAAGGCGCAATGTCCAAGCTCAAAGATGAATTGAAGAAGCTGGATAAATTTTCGCTGGATGAGAAAAAGGCCATGACAATCTTCTTGCTTACGGTTCTGTTATGGGCGACGGAAGATTATCACAAATTCTTGTTCGGCTTCGAAATTAGTGTATACATGACAGCGGTCATTGCAGGCGTGCTCTGTCTGCTGCCGCGAATCGGATTGCTTACTTGGAAGGAAGCCAACATTAAATGGGATCTGATGATTTTTGCCGCAGGCGCTTATGCCGTCGGGAATGCGTTGGAGAAGTCGAAGGGCGCCGAATGGATGATCAACAAAGTCGTCTACGGTCTCGGCCTGGAACAAATGAATCATATGCTCGTCTATGTCGTCGTTATCTTTATCAGTATGTACAGTCATTTAATATTCACGAGCAAGACGGTACGGACCACGATCCTGATTCCCGCTTTTATCGCGCTGGCCAAATCGTTAGGGATGGACCCGGTTACGCTTGCCCTGGCTTCCGCCATGACGTTAACCTATACGATTACGTTACCGCCGCATTCAAAAGTAAATACCATTTATTTCTCAACCGGATATTTCAGCGTGTTTGATCAGGTGAAATATGCTATCGTTACCTGCTTTATCGGTGCGACCGTCATTAGTGTGTCCGTATTTACGTGGTTCCAAATTCTTGGATATTCATTATAAGCATGTTCAGATAAGCAAATGATAGAGGAGTGCGCCCATGCTATACAGAAAAGTAATTATGGCCATTGCAGACGGATCGGGAGATCGCCCGCATCCGCTTTTAAATGATAAAACACCGTTAGAATATGCCGATACACCTCATTTGGATCGGTTGGCTGCGGAAGGAATCACTGGCATGATCGATTTAATCGGATCGGGAATTCCCGTTGGAACCGATATGGGGCATATGATATTATTCGGCTTTCAGCCGGAGGACTATCCGGGCCGCGGCCCCATTGAGGCGCTCGGCATCGGTATGGACGTCGAGCCCGGAGATGTCGTGCTTCGATGCAACTTCGCCACGATTAATGACGAGGGCGTTGTCCTGGACCGCCGTGCCGGGCGAATCCGCAACAACACGGCAGGGCTTGCCGATGCGCTTGATGGGATGGAACTCATTGAAGACATCCGCGCTTACTTCAAGCCGGCAACGGAGCATCGGGCTGTGCTCGTTCTGCGCGGTACCGGTCTTAGCGATCGGATCAGCGATTCCGATCCGAAAGCGCCGAACGACGGCCAACCTTATCTCCCTGTTGAAGCGCTGGATGAGACGCCGGAAGCGAAGCGGACCGCCATGGCCGTTAACCTTTTTATGAAAAAGGCCCATGCGATTCTTGCTTCGCATCCCATCAATCGGGAGCGTATGGCGCAAGGACATCCGCCTGCCAACTTCATTCTGACCCGAGGCGCGGGAAGAATGGCGCAATTGGAGCCCATCGCCACGACAATGAAGTTCCGCGGCAGCTGCATCGCTGCGGAAAGCACAGTGCTCGGGGTGGCCAAGCTGGCCGGCTTCGAAGCGATTACCGACGCCAGGCTGACGGGCAGCATAGATACTGACGTTGAACTAAAAGCAAAGCTGGCGCTTGAGCAAATTGCCCGCCATGATATTGTCTACGTCCATCTCAAGGCTCCTGATTTGATGGGACATGACAATGACCCGTTGAAAAAAGCACTCACCCTTGAATTATTCGACCGGATGGTCGGGCTGATCGCGGAGCAGCTGCCTGACGACGTCTACTTGGCTCTGGCCGCGGATCATTCAACGCCTTGTGAAGTGAAGGAGCATACGGGAGAGCCTGTCCCGGTCGTGATCTACGGCCCGAGCATCCGCAAAGATCGGGTAACATCTTATAATGAAATGGACTGCGCATATGGCGCCTTAGGGTGCATGTCCGGCAATGAGTTCGTGAGGACCTTGCACGGTCTGATGGGATATGTGAAGAAGCAGGGAAATTAAGTTCAATCCGAAGCGGAGTCTTTGATCGCATCAAAGACTCCGCTTTTTTGTATGGGGATATTGCTCGCCTGAGTTGAGGATGATCGCTCGTTCGATATTTGGCTCTCCACAAAGCTGTGGATATCCGTTGTTAAAATGCATGATCTTACATGATATTTGTGAACATTCCGTGGATATTGTGTATTAAAATGTGGATGATGAGGATAACATGCAGGATTTTGCAGGCCAAAAAGATATTCACAGGTGGATAACTTTATTTATTGGCGATTGGGCTTATGAGACAACATTCGTTTCGCTGTCTGGTCTGACTTGTGGACAAATTACGCTTAACTGCTCGTCGAAAGTTCACTTCTTCTCGCAAGGTCTCGAAAAGTGATGCTAACCCGGCAAGCCTTGTCGCTCAACGTCACCTGTGGTATCTCTATATCCGTATGCCTGAACCGCCTGCACAGTTGGCAGTGCATATATGGTCTTCCACGTATGCATTATATAACCTTGCATTATATTGCCTTGTACACCCTTGTCTTGTATGGCCAGTAAAGTAAACACAGTTTCTTGGAGCTAGCATGACCTGTACAACGAATTTTCAGTCATATGAAGACGGCGTGGAGTCTCTGCAAGGGTAACATCGCTAGTGCGAATCCTGCAAAAATGCAATATTTCGCCAGACACGCCTATTCGAAAATGGGAATCCTGCAAAAGCGCAGCAATTGCCTATGCAAGGCTTCACCAAATAGGGAATCCTGCAAAAATGCAGCAATTTCCCCCGTTTCGCTTGACTTAGGTGCAAAAGGGAGTAAAATGATGTAGATTTGCAGGAATTACGTCGTTTATCGACTCAGACAGCACAAAATACTGTATGTATGCAGCAATTCGTCCTCCACACGCTCAGTCCCAGGAAGCGACGACGCCTCTAGGATGACAGTCCGACCGGTTACCGCATTCCCCTGCATCGCCTCTGCCCCGTCTGGCGACTCCGCTTCGCCCCGGGAACTATGACTGTGGACATAAAAAAACCACCGACAGAAAGTCAGTGGTCTTTGTCTGCTTGGCAGCGTCCTACTCTCCCAGGACCCTGCGGTCCAAGTACCATCGGCGCTGGAGGGCTTAACGGTCGTGTTCGGGATGGGTACGCGTGGAACCCCTCCGCTATCGCCACCAAACAGATAAGGTATTGTACCTTAAAAACTGAATGCGAAAGTTTGTCTTGCGAATCATCTTACTTAGGATAAGCCCTCGACCGATTAGTATTGGTCAGCTCCATGCATTGCTGCACTTCCACCTCCAACCTATCTACCTCGTCGTCTTCAAGGGTCTTACCAATGTGGGAAATCTCATCTTGAGGGGGGCTTCACGCTTAGATGCTTTCAGCGCTTATCCCTTCCGTACTTGGCTACCCAGCTATGCCTCTGGCGAGACAACTGGTACACCAGCGGTACGTCCATCCCGGTCCTCTCGTACTAAGGACAGCTCCTCTCAAATTTCCTACGCCCGCGACAGATAGGGACCGAACTGTCTCACGACGTTCTGAACCCAGCTCGCGTACCGCTTTAATGGGCGAACAGCCCAACCCTTGGGACCTACTTCAGCCCCAGGATGCGATGAGCCGACATCGAGGTGCCAAACCTCCCCGTCGATGTGGACTCTTGGGGGAGATAAGCCTGTTATCCCCAGGGTAGCTTTTATCCGTTGAGCGATGGCCCTTCCATGCGGTACCACCGGATCACTAAGCCCGACTTTCGTCCCTGCTCGACTTGTAGGTCTCGCAGTCAAGCTCCCTTCTGCCTTTGCACTCTTCGAATGATTTCCAACCATTCTGAGGGAACCTTGGGGCGCCTCCGTTACTCTTTAGGAGGCGACCGCCCCAGTCAAACTG
>NZ_CP041405.1:3735000-3982500 GCF_007066085.1 Paenibacillus thiaminolyticus
GCTACAATCGTTTCTATTTGCTTGTCCAATAATACGGCCACCGGTTTGCGAATAATTCCGTTGACTTTTCGGTTTATGATCCCACTCAATTTTTTCGCATCCTCTGATAAATCAAGGAAGGAAATATTTCGATCTCCGTCGATAACAGCAGTTCTAGCCGGAACCCTTTCGGATGTAACCTTTAGGTAATCTAATAAGTTCGTATGCAAAATAGGAGCTCCTTTTTTCATAATACTCAACCATTAAGGAGGAGACATATCATTAGCAAGAAACTATTCTTTCTCCATTTTTACCTTTTATATATTCATGAACTAGATCTTCTGCTGTAAAAGGCTGCTCTAAAAAGTAATGGATATCATTTTCTAATTTTTTTCGAATCTCTCGATAAGCATCCTCTTTTGAAATACAAGTAATAGGCTTATTACCAATATGGGTCTTTTGTAAGAAACCATTTTCAAATAAATAATCCCCAAAATAATATGAACATGCTGGCTTTACACCAGCACACCCAGCATACAATATATAGTCATCCTCATATTGGTTTCCTTCTGCATCAATTATTGTTCCACTAAAATGCATATCAAAACGATAAGGAACTCTCATTATATCTTCAACATAATGAATGTAAGTAAAGCATTCGCCTATTTCCGCACCCAAAAAGAGAAACTTCACATTTTCTTGTTGATGTAGAATATCATAACCACTATTTTTACCGAGTGAGCTTTTTCCGACCTTTTCAAACATATTTGCTTTGTCTCCAACGGCTATCATCGACAAAATTGGATCAATAGATCGTACTACTCCCGGCTGATTCCTAATATATTCATTTAATGCTCCCATTGATGTTCTGCTATTTTTCACATCATATATTTCTTTGTTGCAGAAACTAAAGGTAAACGCAGGAAATACCAGCGTTCCAACATTTAATTCTTGCAATATTTCATATAAATAACCCAAATATTTCTTTCTCTTCAACTCCGGATTTAAAGTGCCAAATGCAACGTCCGTATGTACAAATAAGGTATCGCATTCATGAGCTCCTACTTCTTTCAGCTTATCTAAAATATCCTTCGTGGTATACCAAATTCCATTACTATCTTTAAATAGTCTCACATCATTCATAGTAGGCCTCCATCCGCATACATATTTCTTCCTGTGATGAATCTAGCCATATCGCTCAATAAAAATGCGCATACACTTGCAATATCATCAGGCTTACCCAAGCCGAGCAAGGATTGTTCGATAACTTTATTAAAATTTTCTTCGTTAGCATACTCTTTAAGTGTTTCTTGTACCATCTCCGTCATAATATTGCCTGCAATAATTCCATTGATTCGTATTTCTTTTTTAGCTAATTCGAATGCCAGGCTTGTTACAGCAGCATTCATTGCGGCCTTGGAAGCAATATATCCAGTCTCATATGCGCGCGGTTGTACAGATAATATGGAAGAGATACAGACGATACTTCCTCCGCTTGAATATTTCTTTTTAACATATTGCCTAACAAGCTCAATAAACGGAAAAAAATTCGTTTCCATCACATCAGATAAGCGTTTTTTATTAAGACTCTGTAAAGGCATTACATAGGGAATCCCCGCACAATGAACCATCCCGTTCAATTTTATTCCGTCTTGAACCATTTGATCGAAAAATGGACTCAATTCTTCTTCTTTTGATAGATCTAAAGAAAGAATCTGATGATTTCTCCCCACAAGCTGGAGCATGGTCTCATTTAATCGCTCTTCATTGCGGCCACTCAGTATAATTTGTGCACCTAGCTTTGATAAGTAAATGGCAGTTGCTCTTCCAATTCCAGACGAGGCACCGGTAACAAGTATCTTTCTCCCCGCAAAATCAAGAGGGTTAAAATTACTGTTCTCCATAATACGCCTCCTCAAAGTAACTATCAGAATAAACCATTGGAAGTACGTCCTTGGTTTCAACTTCGAAAGATACAACACCCCAAGAAAGCCCAATACCAAAGCCGGATGTGATTAATTTCAGCTTATCCGCGACAGCTTCTCTGCTGCATAAATTAACAATCGTAATCGGAATGCTTGCGCCATTTGTATTACCGTATCTGTCAATTGAAATCGGCAGCTTCGATTGATCGACCTTCAATTTTTTCCGAATATGGTTCAACATAAATAAATTGGCTTGATGTAAAACACAGTAATCATAATCATCCATAGACCCGTCAAATGTCTTGAAATACTCATCAAATGCCTGTGGTACTTCTGTAATCGTAAATTCAAAAACTGCCGCCCCATCCATTTCCGGCTTTGTAATTTCCCAATAGGATTCATTATCCTTAAGCGGCCTTCTAGTATTTCCTCCCGGTGTGATTAAAGCGGTGTATCCTTCACCATTTGAATGTAACAGGGAACGGACAGTTGTATTGCCTCTTTCAAGAAGAGTGGCAGAACCTGCATCTCCAAACAACATCTCATCTTTAATATTGGTTTCCTTGTTTTTTCTTAGGATATCCCCTGTCAGTAAAAGAATGCGATTTACAGCACCGCTTTGTATAAGACTTGAAGACAAAAACATTCCATAAACGTATCCGGAACAGCCTAAGTTAACATCAAAGGATAAACAATTTTTCGATAACCCAAGACGTTTATGCAAAACATGCGAAGTAGCAGGTTGAATATAGTCTGGAGTTTGTGATATAAAAATAATCGCATCTATACTTTCTGCTGAATATCCCTTATGGGCTAAAAGATTTTTTGCGGCTTCATAACATAAATCTGAGGTTGTTTGTTTCTCGTGAGTGACATGCCTATGTACAACTCCAGTGTTTTTAATAAACTTTTTAACGTCCTCTTCGCCTAATACTTCTGCATAATTGTTATTGTCCATTTGTTTGGATGGAACAGCACAAGCAATTCCGCTTACTAAGATATGATTAAACAATGCGCTTGGCATTGTGACTTTCCCCCTTTCACCTTACAATAGAAGCTACTTAAAATCGACCTGCATCAAAATACAGGTTTCTTCCCGTAATAAATTTAGCCATATCGCTTAGTAAAAATGCTATCGCACCAGCTACATCATTCGAAGGAATCAATCCAAGTAATTGCGGACTCGCCACCTGAGCCAAATGATCATCTACCGTGGCATTCTCCGGCATCACTACTCCGGGGAAAATAGTATTTACTCTAATATTCTTTTTTATTAACTCAAAAGATAATGATTGTGTTGCAGCATTGACAGCGGATTTGGATGCAGAATAGATAGTCTGACACGCTTCAGGTTGTACACTGGCAACTGAGGATACTGCCACAATACTTCCGCCATTCGTATATTTATTCTTTGCAAACTGTCGCACCATCTCTATATAAGAATAGAAATTTATATCCATGATTGCCCGCATTTTTTCACGGGTTAATTGTGGTAAAGGTATGATAGGAATTATACCTGCACTATAAACTAACCCATTCAATTTGACCCCATCAGATACAGCTTGCTCAAAAAGATCCCCCGCATTGTCAACTTCAGTCAAATCAGCATCTATCAGAATGTGATTTTTTCCGTTCAGAAGCTCTTTGGTTTCGTACAACCTTTCCTTATTTCTACCATGCAAAACTAGCGATGCACCCAAGCTGGATAGGTAGATTGCTGTTGTCTTTCCAATTCCGGATGATGCTCCGGTGACAAGTATTTTTTTGTTAGAGAAATCCAGCGGATTTATCATGTTTGCTTATTGTTCTCCCTCGTTTCACATTTGTAAAAAGTCCTACGCTTTCCCCTACACCTCTGTTATTATGAGAAACTGCCGCCATCAACAAATAGCCGGCGGCCAGTAATAAATTTTGACATATCACTGATTAAAAATGCACATGCACCAGCAACATCATCAGCCTCTCCCAACCCTAATAATTGGATTTTTCTCACATCATCCAGATCAGGGCCGATATATTCATCACGTAGAACCATTTCTGTACGAAGCAAACCAGGCAACACCGTATTGATCCTAATGCCCTTCTTGACCAGTTCAATGGATAACGTTTGAACGGAGATATCCATAGCCGCCTTGGATGCGGCATAACTCGTTTGGCATTGTCCAGCCCTATCCCCTGCAATTGATGAAATGCCCACAATACTTCCCGCATCACTATATTTCCTCTTCGCGTATTGACGGACAAGTTCAATAAACGTAAAGTAATTAATATTCATTTCCTCAAGCATCTTCATTCTAGTCAGCCCATTTAACGGTATTACTTTTGTAATACCCGCACAATGAACCAACCCATTCAGTTTTACGTCATCTTTCGTTGCCTGATCAAAAATTGAACCCATATCTTCCAATTCTGATAAATCGGCAATTATCTGAAGATGACCGCTTCCCGATAATTGCTGCATCGTATCATTCAGTCGCTGTTGGTTTCTTCCCGTAATGACTAATCTTGCTCCTAATTTTGATAAATATATGGCGGTTGCCCGTCCAATTCCAGAAGATGCTCCTGTAACGAGTATTTTTCTGTTTGATAAATCTAATGGATTAAAAGTACCTAGATTACCCACGATAGGCCTCCTCGTAATAATCACTGGTATATATCATAGGTAAAACATTTTTAGATTCCACTTCGAAACTGGTTACTCCCCACGATAGACCTACGCCAAATCCGGATGTGATGAGTTTAATCATCTCCGGAACCTGCTCTCTTTCGCATAAATCAACAATCCCCAATGGTATAGATGCACTGCTTGTGTTAGCATATCTATCTAAGGAAATTGGCATTTTTTCAAGAGGCAGCTTTAATTTTCTTGCTAGTTGTTTAAGAATTAATAAATTGGCCTGATGAAATACGCAATAATCATAGTCATGAATATCTCCGCCGTAAAGGTCGAAAAATTCTTTAAAAGCTCTTGGTATTTCAGTAATCGTAAATCCAAAAACATCTGCCCCCTCCATATGCATGGCTGTTTGTTTATAATAGTTTTTACCATCCATAATTGGATTTCTTACGGCTCCGCCTGGTATGATTAACGAACTGTAGCCTTCTCCATTGGCTTTCAGCAAGCATTTCATTTCCGTATTTCCACGCTCGATAATTGTAGCTGTTCCAGCATGTCCAAAAAGGATTACATCCTTAATGGAGGCTTCCGGATTTTCAACTGACATTTCTCCGGCTAGAAATAATATTCTCTTAATACTTCCACCTTGCAGCATGGTAGAAGCTAAATACAATCCATATACATATCCCGAGCAGCCCAAATTAATATCAAATGCTATACAATTCTTTGATAATCCAAGTCTTTTATGAATGACATGTGATGTCGCAGGTAGAGTATAATCTGGAGACTGTGTAAGAAAAATTAATGCATCTATGCTCTCCTTATCAATTTGTTTCTCTTTCATTAATTGTTCAGCTGCGACAAAGCACAAATCCGAAGTAGTCTGATTACCAGACACACAGTGACGTTCCTTGACTCCGGTCGTTTCTATAAATTTGTAAACTTCATTTTCCCCTAATTGGTCTATATAATCGGTAATTTTCTCAACCTTCTCAGGCACAGCACACGCTATGCCGCCAATATAAATATTATTAAAAGCAACATTTGCCACTAAGCTCTACTCCTTCTAGGTTAACGATTCTTTTCTTTCATTTTTTTGATAAAATGAAAAATGCTCCAAATCCTTTACTAGAGTGATGTTTGTTGAGTAACATCACTCAAAGAAAGATAGGAGCACCATCAAGGTTAAGCTAAATATCCAAGAGGATTGCTGTAAACTAAGCATCAAGGACATACCTTGAAAAGTTTTCCACTGAAGCCTCATTCCATTATATTTATAATATCCTGTACCGTTTTAAACTCTTTAATCATCGCTCCAGTTATTGTCTTATCAAAATGTTCATCAACAAGAGCGATTAAAGAGATTGCCGCAACTGAATCCCAATCTTCTAATGATTCAAGGCTTGTCGTTACCTCTAATGAACCTGGATCAAGATCTAACATATCCTCTAATAAGTTTAGTTTTGTTTGCAAATCCATATTAAAATCCTCCTTAATTGTCTGTCACCATACAATGACGTTAAAATACACGATATCGCAAATATCTACAAGCTTAATATCGGCAAATATTGTGAAAAATTTAATACTTACCTATCCTTTATAATAACTTTATTTTCGATTCAAACTCAAGTTATGATATAGCAATTGATATGTAGCCATTGTGCTTTACCGGATCATGTATCCATGATATTATCTCCCTGAATGGATAAGAGGGGTATGCCATATTGAAATGCTGTGAAATAGATGTCGGTGACCGAAATTGCGGAGATCAATTCGAAGAAACCCTGTAAGAACTTATATAACAAACTCAATAGCCAATCTGTCTTAATCAGAAGTAACGGTTTATACTCACTCGCCACTAGTTACTGTTGACAGCACTTTCATCGTAGATATATGCCTATATTCAATAATTACCCATTTCTATAATCAATCTGAATTCATGAAGAAGGGGTGTGAGGGAATAATGGAGATCAGGCTGTTTAAAAAAGATGAAACTGCTATGTACATGAAAGCAATCGATCAAATATGGAAGAAGGGGCACATTTTAAGTCGTGATCAGACTTTGCTTGATTTCATGTTTTATAACAATCCTATGCATGAAAAGTATATTGGAAAGGAAAACTATGGTGCCATAGGGGTGTGGGAAGATGGTAAAATTATAGGGATAGGTGGCTTGATGCTATATGAATTTAACGTAAATGGAAAAAGAGAGCTGTCATCTAACATAACAAATATTATAGTATTGGAAGAATATCGAAAATCCATGGCTGGTGTACTAATATATGGAAAAATCCTTGAATTATATCCTATTTTCTGCAGTTTTGGCGTAGGTCTTAGTAACTTTGCAATGCGTATTTCTCCACCTACGATTACAAAAGATTATGTTATGCAGCCTATACATAAACTAATACGGATGATTGGCATTTTTAGCAAGAAAAAAACCACCGAGGTATTATTGGAAGGCAATGAATATCTTTTGAGAAATTACAATGAAATTCAAAAATTCCCCCAGCATGGTAATAAAATAGTTAATCAGGACTTGGATGAAGAAAAATGGAATACATTTTACTATACGCATATCGCTCCCAAGACTATCGGTGTTTCACGTAATTATGAATTCCTTAATTGGAGATATTTAAACCATCCAACCTTTGAATATTTAGTGTATACCGTTCAAGACCAACTTGGAAATTATGAAGGCTTATTAGTCGCAAGGGTTGAAAGAATAGTCAATAATACTGCAAAAATTTTGCGTATTGTTGAATTTATTTCTAAGAATCAGGATGCTTCTATTACACTGGCTAACAAGATTGTAGAAATTGGATCTGAAAAGGATGTTCTTTTCGCAGATTTTTATTGCACGACAGATATGTTTAATTTTGGGCTAGAGTCAGTTGGTTTTAAGAAAGAATTTACATCAGAGGATGATCAGCTCGTCCTGCCATCCAGATTCCAACCCGTAGATTTGTCTGTTGTAAATTTAAATGCAGTTATGTCATTTTATGGAAAAAAGGTGCGAAGATTAAATCTTTTTGATAACAATATATATTTTACCAAAGGTGATTCAGACCAGGATAGGCCTAACTAAAAACGTATTGCATATACTAGGACTTGCATATGGAAGTATTACAGACCAACCATTTAGGACGATAACATTAGAAATCAAACCCATCAATGCAAAAAAAGGGGGACCCGCGGCTGAAGGCCTTTACTGTCCGGCCCTACAAAGGGCTTTGAATGGATCTTCACAGGTAACCCCTTTATACCATAACATTCCGCTTTTATAACGCTGTTTTATATTAACAGTCGATTAGATTCATTATATAGGATTCATTTGTCCGCAAAAATTTAGCCATCACTTGTGGTATGGTTCACCGTAACGGGGCTATCGGCGAAAAATACGAAAGGAGCTTGTCGCGGCGCATAGTAGCCCTTCAATATCCGATTCTTCATTCTTAATTCCACACAGAAAGCCGCCGAAGTAATCGGCGGCCTTATTATTGATGATTAAACTATCGTTCCCCGTTAACGTAATGAACTCTATCGAATGCCCAATACGCGCGCGGTAGCCCTCAGCGGTCTCATAGTCTTTCTTGTTTAACGTTTCGCTTAACATTCGCTTTAATTCTTCAATGTTATCGCGCTCATATGCATACCGCTGAAATTCAAGGTTAAATTGTGCTTCATCCAGCGTATTAAGGTTTGTAAAGAGCGCGGCGGTGTGATCGGGTCCAAATAGGTTTGCCTGCTGTCTATTCCTCGATTAAGTAGGATTGTGAGGCTTGTGATAACCTGCTGTTTCTCCATGCTTTTCCTCCATATGAAAATCGTATATCAATTCAGTGTACACAATTTCCTTTAAACATGATTATTTCCCAGTTTGAAATAGGAGTAATTCGTTACTATGGCTTTTACTGTTATCACTTATCGGATGCCCGTTGTGTGCATCACAAAGAGATCGAGCTAACCTTTGATGAGAAGATTGAGGAATATTTCCAAACTATTGCCCCTTCCGCTAATGAAGCAGAGGGGGCTAAGTGGAAGATTATGCTAGCAATCTAATTTTTTATATCGTATGATTCTTCATATACAATAAGATTTTGCAATAATGAGCTTCATAATATATATCTTATTACACTTTAAGGCGTACTGCGGATTATTTACCGTACGGGAGTTTTTTCGGAATGGAGAGACTATGAAAAAAAATATTGTCTTTATGATTGCATTACTTATACTGTTCACCGGATTCGCAACACCAAGTTATGCATTATCAGATTCGCAATCTGATTCAATACAAACATTGTTGGATGATGCAAGCCGTATATCAGGTGTACCGGGAATGTCAATCTCAATACTTGCGAACAATGAAGTGCTCTACTTTTCTTCCGGGTACGCAGATCGTGAAAAGGGACTGTCGGCAAGTGAAAATACTCTATATGAGCTGGCTTCGGTAAGTAAAGCCTTTACCGGCATGGGTATTCTGCTGATGGAAGAACAAGGGCTGCTGTCAATGTCAGACTCTATCCAGAAATATTTGCCTTGGTTTACGTTAAAGTATCAGGGGAAACACGTTGATATGCAAAGTATGACACTCAATAACTTTTTACACCATACTAGCGGCTTAACAAATGGCCGTCACACTCAAAACATTCCACAAGGCAATACGCCGGATATGTTGCAAAAAACCGTAGAAATGCTCGTAGATTCTGAATTGTCGTTCTATCCTGGTGAGCAGCATAATTACGGAACTGTTAATTATGACGTATTAGGTCTGGTTATTGAGATTGTGTCGGGGCAAAGCTATGAAGACTTTATGAGGGAACAGGTATTTCAACCGTTGGGTCTTCACCAGACGTATGTTTATAAAGAAGATGCTCAAGCCACCGGACAGTTGGCACAGGGCTACCGTTCTTCCTTTTTTATGACAACCCCATATAACGCGCCGGATTATTCCGGGAATAAACCCGCAGCCTACATCATTTCTAATACAAAAGATATGGCGCGTTGGATGGGCATACAGATGGGTATTGTGCAGGACATACCCGAAATATTCCATACGGTTATCGAGAAATCACATCAGGGTGATAGGTCTGTTCCGGCTGTCAACGAAATGTATTATGCGGCGGGCTGGTCGGTAAACGCCAACCAAACGATTATAGAGCACCCAGGGGGCAATCCCAATTTCGGAACCGAAATGGTCATACTGCTAAATGAACGAATAGCCATCTGCTTGCTGACCAACGGCGAAAATATCAATAGAAGCATGGTACTAAAAGTTAAAGATATATTAGACGGCAATCTGACGCAGTCATATGGAATAAGCGGCACACAGCTTTTGGACATCATTTTGTCGTCTACCACAATTATTCTTTGCCTATTGGCTGTTCTGTTCTTTCTCTTAGGATTACGCAGAAGGAAAACGAATGAGCGGCAGCCAATGACAAAAAAGCGAATAATCGTAACAGCTATTTTGCTGATTGCTACGATTGTCCAGTGTATAATATGCTATGCATTAGATTGGTCAGAGATACTTATTTGGCGAACATATAGTGTTCTTACAGCTTTGATTTCGTCGGCATTATTAACAGCAAGCATTACATGGTTTGTATACACTCACCGATATAATGCCTCGCTCCGAAAATAAGCATTTCATTCGTTCGCCTTATTGAAAAAACGCGAAGATTTCTTTAAATGAGAGAACAATATCAGAAAAAAGGAAGTGCCAGGCACAATGTCATTAAGATAAGGCGTGGAAACCATAATCAAGCACAAGAGCAGGTTATCGAAAAGATAGCCCGCTCTTTTTTTGAAAGAAAATCAAGACTTAACAGGTAGATGGATATGTGTGGCGAAGACCCTTGAAACACGAGGAGGCCACGTCCATGAATGAGTATGCGAATTCGCTAAAAAAAACGCTGACATCCCTCATACGAGAAATGGCAGCCGCACCAGCTCCTTATGTCAAAAACCCTGAAAAAGATTTTACCCGAAAGAAAAAGCTGCCCTTTGAAACGGTGATGCAACTCCTGATCTCCATGGGAGGGAACAGCCTATATAAGGAACTTTTGGAATCACAAGGCTATGACGTAAACACCGCAACCACTTCCGCTTTTGTCCAACAGAGGAATAAAGTGCTGCCGTCTGCTGTGGAATTCTTGTTTCACGCATTTACGCAATCGGTTACGGATATCAAGGACTACCGAGGGTATCGGCTACTTGCCGTTGACGGTTCGGATTTGCATATCGCAACTGACTCTGCGGACACGGACACCTATTTTCAAAGTCAACCGAACACGAAAGGCTATAACCTTCTGCATTTGAACGCTGCCTATGACTTGTGCAACAGACTGTACGTGGATGCCATTGTTCAGCCACGAAGGTTATGCAACGAGGGAAGGGCGCTGGCTGCTATGGTTCACCGTTCTCCAATCAAGGGCAAAACCATTGTGATTGCCGATAGAGGTTATGAAAGTTACAACAATTTCGCGCATCTTGAACGCAAAGGGTGGAACTATGTCATACGGGTAAAGGATTTGGATTCCAATGGTATTCTTTCGGGCTTGCGTTTGCCCTCTAGCGGAGAGTTTGATAGGAACGTTCATCTGACACTCACCAAAACAAACCAAAGAGGTCAAGGCTAATCCCGAGATTTACAAGTTCGTTCCTTCCACGTCAACCTTTGATTTTTTGGATTTGCATGAGAACTTGTTTTACCCGATTTCCTTTCGGGTGGTTCGTTTCGTCCTGCCGAGTGGCGCTTTTGAGACCGTCATTACGAATCTTACCGCCACGGATTTCCCACCGGGTGAAATCATGTCAATGTATAACATGCGATGGGGCATTGAAACCTCATTCCGGGCATTAAAGTACACTGTCGGTCTGACGAATTTTCATGCAAAGAAACGAGAGTCCATCACCCAGGAGATATTCGCAAGAATGATCCTGTACAATTTCGCTGAAATGATAACCTCGCACGTCGTCATTTCCCAAATGGAGAAACGGCACCCCTATCAAGTTAACTTCACGGTTGCCGTTCACGTGTGTAGACACTTCCTGCGCTCAAGGGACGATGAACCCCCGCCTGATGTTGAAGCGCTGATTCGCAAAAACATTTTGCCGATTCGACCCATTCGCCCAGGGCAGCAGAATACGCGCAAAATACGCTACAAATCAGTGGTTAGCTTCGTCTATAGAGTAGCATAATTTGTTTCATATGAACATTTTTTTAAGCGGATCATCCCTCCGCTTTGTTTGCTGTACACTTTTTTCCTTGCTTGTATACAAAAAAGAAACGGCACAGGGCTTTTTCCCATGCCGTTTCGGATTCCATTTTTATTTCCGCTCTTGTCTTGGAGCTAAACTTAATGACATTGGTGCCAGGCACCCCCAATTTTTCGCCCTACTTATGATAAGGTTCCCCCCGATTAATCTTCACCGCCCGGTAAATCTGCTCCACGAGCACCAGACGCATCAGTTGATGCGGCAGCGTCATGCGGCCGAAGGACAGCTTCGTCTGGGCGCGGCGCAGGACGGCACCGGACAGGCCATTGGAACCGCCGATGACGAAGACGATATGGCTTGTCCCATAGGTCGTCAGGCGATCGATATGGGAGGCCAGGTCCTCGCTCGACCAGAGCTGTCCGTCGATGGCCAGCGCCACCACATGCGCATCCGGCTTGATGTGGCCGAGGATGCGGTCGCCTTCCCGCTCCTTCACCTGCTCCACCTCGGCGTCGCTCATTTTCTCGGGCGCTTGCTCGTCAGGGACCTCGACCACCTGGAATTTCGCATAGGGTGCCAGCCGCTTGCTATATTCCGCAATCCCCTGCACCAAGTATTTCTCCTTCAGCTTCCCAACGCATACCAATTGAATGAACATTCGTCTCGCTTACCCCGTTTCGTTTTGTTTACTTTATCCAAAAGAGAACCATCGCCTCTTAAAGTTCCATCCTTGCTTCTAGTGTACCCGACAATTCCTCAGCCCGTCTATTCAGCGCCACCATTTATCCCCTCCCGCTCACGTTGATGTCGGCAGCACCCCATGAGCAGCTATAACTTTCCACGGCGCTTCCGCAAAAACCACCTCGATAGTCACCTCACCTCAAGCTCTGTTCCCGGTATCCTGACCGATTGGGAGAGTGACGATAAGACCTTGAGCATACCCACGAACCCCCGACCTTCATCTATTCTCCATAAAAAATACCAGTCATAAAAAAGACGCCCTCACACAGAGAGCGCCCAATCCAGACCTTCACTACCCTTTCCTGCTACTTAATATCTCACTCCTGTTCCTGAACCAGTGCCAACACCCGGTTCAAGAAGACCGCGACTTCGGCCCGGGTCGCGTAACTGTCCGGACGCAGCTTGCTTCCACTGCCTTGAATAAGCCCTTCCTCCAGCAAGGCGGCGAGCGCCTCCCTCGCATAGCCGGAAGTCTTCTCGTAATCGGTGAACTTGGTTAACACGGCCGGATCGCTCATCAGCTTCAGCTTGCCGATGTGCTCCAGCGCGCGGGCTATCATCGTGAACAAATCTTGGCGGGTGACCGCATATTGTGGACCAAAGAAACCATCCCGCTTGCCCCGCACCAAGCCCAGTTCCTTCGCGACCGCAATCGCGTCCGCATAATACGCGCCAGCGCCCACATCAGCGAAGCCCGAGCTGCTTCCCCCTTCGCGGCCAGCCGCTTGAAGCTCCAGCGCCCGCACGAGCATCACTATGAAGTCTGCCCGGGAAATCTCCGACTGCGGCACGAACCGTTTGCCGCCGATCCCGGTAATGATGCCTCTCGCGGCCAAAGCGTCAATCGATGTCCTCGCCCAGCCAAGCTGTCCGATATCGTCGAACTCATCCGCATAGAAGGTAACTGCCGCAACACCCAATGTGTTCACCGTAAAAGACACCATCCCCATCTTCGTATCATATCTCGCATTCGGAACCGCGGTAACTCGGCCGTCCGCATCTACTGTCCGGACCACGATGCGATGCGGCTGCGCCAGCTCCTGCGCAGTCGGCTCATATGGAACGGCGACAAGCACGCGTTCCCCAAGCTTCCCGGCGGACAGCGGCTTCCCGGCCGCCAGCAGCGATAGCTTAACCGCAGGGCGGTCGCCTGCCTGCGCAGCCAGCCCCGCCGGCCATGCGCTGCGGTCGGCTTGGGCGATGACGATGCCTACCGTCTTCGCATCGTCGGCCAACGCTCCTCCCGGCACCAGTCCCGACGGTGCCGTCACGGTCGCCTGCGGCGTCACGATCTCGTATTCCTGCCGCAGGCTCGAATCCGACACCGCCGCCGCAGGCAGCGACAGCGCGACGCCGGTCGCGTCCTTGTCCGCATCCACCTCAATGCGGACCCTCTTCACGCCGCGCCCATCCGGCGCGACGCCCTGCAGCGCCTGCTCCAGCATCGCAGCCGTCACCTCCGCCCGGGCGAGATCGCCGCCCGGATCCCGCTTCGCCTTCACGCCAATCCGGCCCGGCTCCACCTTCGCGGCCGGCTCCGGCGGCTTCGGCGTCACGCTCGGCTCCGTCCAGGAGCCGCCACTATCACTCGGCCGTTCCGGATCCGGCTTTGGCGGCTCCACGGCCGGCGTCACCGTCAGCCGGAAGTCGGCGTACTTCGACGCATCCGCCTGGCTCAAGGCGCGGATGACCGCCGTCCCTGGCTTCACGGCCGTAATCAGGCCGTGATCGCTAACCGTCGCTACGCCTTGCGGCACAGAGCGATACACCGACCAGATGACCGACGGATCAGCCGTCTCCGGCAGCACGGACGCGTTCAACTGCAAGGTCTCGCCCGCCTTCAAGGTGCCCTCCGTCCGGTCGAGCCGGACCTCGTCAACAATAATCTCCGGCAAGCGGTCAACCGTAATGATGCTATCGGCATAGACTGCCTCGACGACGCTCGTCGCCCGAACGACCGCCGTGCCGAGCGCATGAGCGGTCACGACACCGTCCGCCGTGACCGAAGCGACGCCATCGGCGGAAGAATTGTAGACGGACCACGTCACCGTCTTGTCACTCGCCTCGGCCGGCAGCACCGTCGCCTGCAGCTTCACACTCTCCCCGACGGCCAGCTTCGCCTGCGGCGGATCCAGCACGACCTCGGCCGGAGGGACCGGCTCCGTCGCGCCCTTGCGCAGCGTGAACTGATCGACCAGCCGGTCGCCGAGCGTCTTCACCGTGAACGTCAGCTCGCCGCCGCGAATCTCCACAGCGCCGTAAATCTGCGTCTGCTCGCCGTCCACCTTATACTGCCACTCACGCTCCGTCACGGCGTAGAACTTCGGTCCGGTCGAGCCGCCGACGACATACGTCGTCCCCTCGCCTTCGCCGACCGGCTTCCCGCCGCGCATCGGATAAGAACGGACATAGACATGGTCATGCCCGTTCATCGCCAGATCGACATGGAACTCGTCGAACGTCGACGTCCACGCCTCGCGGATATGGGCGGAGTCATAGACGCTGCCGTACGGACCGCGATGGAACGTAACGATCTTCCACGTCTTGTCCGTGGCGGCCAGGTCGCGGCGCAACCACTCCTTTTGCGCCTCGAAGTCATATTCGCTGTTCAGCACCACGATATGGGCATTGTGATAATCGAAGGAATAATTGCTGCCCTTGAGACTGTCGATTCCATTTTGCGGGTTATTGAAATGCGCGAGGAAATCGTCATTTTTCCGGGTGCCCGTCACCTCGTGGTTCCCGACCACCGAGACGATCGTCGTATCGGTCAATATATCCTGCGCTTCCTTGAACCACATATTCCACTCATTCTCCTTGAAGCCATCCTCCACCATATCTCCGGCTTGCAGAATGAAATCAAAATCCGGATGATCAGCGGCCGCTTTGCGAAGAATATCGCCCCACAGCTTGAAGCCGGCGGCATTGGAGGCCTGCGAGTCGCCGAAGAATAAGAACTTGGCCGGATCTTCCGCCGTTCCCGCCGTCCGGAACGAGCCCTCGCTCACATGGCTGTCGCCGTCACCGACACGATAGGCATACGCGGTGCCAGGCTCCAGCCCATCCACGACCGCTTTGTGCACGCGGACGGTACCGATATCCCAAGTGTGATAGAGGCTGCTCGTGCCGTTCACCTTGATGACGCCGGCTCCGTCAAAGCCGGAAAATCCGTCCTGCTTCGCCACCTCGACCATCGTCGCTTCCACGTTCGCATGCGTATGCCAGGTGAATCCGCGCGCCGTGGCCGGATTAGCGCCCATCGCGACACTGATATTGTACGGCTCGCTGTCGCCCGCAAGCGGCGATACCTTGAACTTCACGACCGGACTGTAGCGCTCATCCTTCATCGCCTGCAGCGCATATTCCTTCACCGTCTCGGTCAAGGCGCGGGTCGCAAGCTCGCCATCCGCATCGGTAACGCCAATCTCCTGCCCGTCCGCCGTCATCAGCCGGGCGCCTTCTACCGGCTGGCCCTGCTCATCGACGACGCCGAACACCGTCTCATTGCCTTGGGCGATGCCGTCCGGGTTCCAGGTCAGCCGCAGATGGTACTGCACCGCCGCCACGAGCGGCAGCCCGAAGAAATCGAAGTCGGCGTCATTCTGATCGGCGAACGCGATCGACCCCGATCGGAAATTCACCCGCAGCTCGCCCTCGGTGTTCGTCTTCACCCGGTACCGGATCTGGGCCAGCACATCGTCGTTGGACAAGGACAGATCGGATAGGCCGGTGAACCTGAGCCCCACCGCGCCGCTGGCCTGATCCGCCGTTGACGCAAGCTGCCCATCCTGGAGCTTGGCCCCAGGCACGACCTCCAGCCCTTCCGCCTGCGCCGGATCGAACTCGAACGCGATGCTTGCCCGGCGGATGCCGGAAGTGTGGAGACCGGTAACATCGACCGTATACGTGCCGCCGGCGTACACATTATCCGGACCGGTATACGTTAATTTCGGAGCACCCGTATCGATCTCGAACCTCCACTCCTTCTCTGTCGGGTTGCCAGACAGATCCTTGACCCGCACCTTCACCGTATGCACGCCGTCCGCAAGCGGCACCGACGGGATATACGTGATTTTGCCCTTAGGCGGGTACAGACTATGCGGCACGAGCTTCCCGTCGACCATCATCCGGATCGACTCGGGATCGATAAGCGTCGTGCCCGGATGGGCCACCGGATCATACCCGGCATCCTCGGCGTACACATGAATCTCCGGCGTCGCCGTATCCACCGTGCTGCCGTCAGCCGGGGCGAAGTCCTTCAAGATCGGCGGATCCAGATCATCATCAGCCGGCCCGTACAGCGCCCGAATCTGATCGATATAAATAACCCCTGCCGTCTTGTTGTCATTCTTCGTCTCCATGTACCGGATAGGGCGATCCATCGTTAACGGCAGCGGCCTTCCCTTCGGCACCTCCGCCTCCAGGTAGCGCCATCCGACGAAATCAACGCCGACCTTCTCTTCCGTGAAATCAAGGGCCACTGCCGCATTGTTGCCGTCGCGGATCTGGCCGCGCAGCCAGTGTGCCTTGCCGTCGCCGTAGACCCAGACACTGATCTTCTCCGGATACCCCGGAATCTGGATGCGCGACGCATCATCCTTCACGGCCAGGTAGGCGCCGGATATGCCAACTGTATCGGTGAAATCATATTCCAGCTTGGCCGAGGAAGAACCGAAGCGGACGAAATCCTCGTTCGTCTCTGGACTGACGCGGACACTTTGGTACCGGTCCCCGCTCGTCGTCAAATACCGGGCCATGCCCGATTCGAAATCTTCCAAAATGACCGGAGGCAATCCGACATTAACCTCCATCGAAGCTTCAATACCTCCGTAAGCGGCGACAATACGTCCGCTCTTGTCCGTGTCGTCGGTTGCCATGAAGACGCCGTCCTCATCGATCGTCCCGATCGGGCCTTCCACTCGCCAAGTGAAGCGGTTGTTATCGGCCGCGATCTCCTGCCCGTCCCGCAGGGCGCTCACCTGAAGGGCAGCCTTCTCGCCGGAAGCGAAGGTGCGTACAGCTTCCGGGAAGCGCAGTTCGGTCAACTCCTTCACCACCTCGACCTCCCCTTGACCAGTCAAGCCGCCGAGAGCGACCTTCACCACGGCGGTTCCAGCAGACTCCCCAGCCGTGAACAAGCCGTCCGGATCGATGATTCCCCGTGCCGGATCGACGCTCCATTGCGGCGCACCCGCAACTTGAGCCGGGTGGCCGTTCCCATCGATGCCCGCCGTCTTGAACGTGTAGGATGACCCGGCCAGCACCCGCTCCAGATTCGGCTGCACCACCAGCCGCGCCTCCTCGCCCTCCGGCGCCTTATTCACGAGCAGCAGCCCGTTGGCCGTCTTCCGCTCTCCGCCGTCTGACGGACGGTTCAAGATGCGGCGCTCCGGCACGCCCGGCAGCCGCGCCACGAACGTGGAGGAGCCGCCGCCATCGAGACAGAGCGCGTTGACGACGCCGATGTCCTTCATCACCTTCGCCAGGTCATCATACGACACGCCCTCGCTGAAGCCCGGCGCCCGGCCGTCAATCTCGATCATGACCAGCGAGCCGTCAGCCTTCGTGCCGATGGCCACGCGCGGATTGAGCGCCTTATCGCTCTGCGGCTGCACCTCGCCGTCCTTCAGCAGCTGGGCCACGCCGCCGATGGCCATTTTCACGTCGCGCCACGCTTCCTCCAGCTCGAAATCGATCGTGACTTCATCTCCAACCTGAAGTCCCTGCAGCAGCTCGCGGTAAGATCCCGACGCCGACAAGACCGCCTTGCCCTCGGCGAGCGGCGTATCGCCCGCATGCAGCCGCAGCTCGGACACCTTGAGCTTGAGCGTCTGCCCGCTCTTCACCTCGCCTGAGAGCACGTCCAGCACCACCTCGTCCCCAAGCTGATTCGTCATCGTCGACGTATGGAAGGCGGACGTGTACAGCATCAGCTTGTCTCCCGTGCCGCGCATGCGGTTGATATCCGATAGTTCCACATCCTTGCCGCCGATATGCAGCGTCCGCTTGAGGGTTGGACTCAACCCATAGATGGTCGTGCCGTCTTCCTTCAGACCGAAGGCGTACCAGCTGGCGGGCTCGGGCGGACTGACGAGAATCTCGCCATCCCCCATGAAGAGGCCGAGCGGCACGCCGGTGGACATATCATAGAAATCGCCATTGATGGCCGCAATCACCCGATTCCCCTGCTTGTCCGCATCGCTCGCCATCTTGGTCACCCCCTGCATGCCGTACACTTTGCCGTCCGTCGTCCCCGGCTGCAGATCGAGCGCCTCATTCTTCGGATCGAATTCGATGAAATGCACCTTCTCCAAGCCTTGCGGAAGCTTCATGTTGTACCAGTTGTACGTGGCTCCCGGGCCAATCTCCATCTGCCTCCGATCCAGCACCTGCCCGAACTCGGTCTGCGGCAGCCCGGCAGCCAGAGCTTGTCCGGCTGGAGCGAGCAGCGACCAGATCAGGCACAGGCTCAGAAGCAAGGCCGGCCTCTTTCGTTTCCATTTCATCCCTCATCCATTCCTCCTAAAATAAAATTTCAGAGAGCTCCCTTAAGACCCTATATGTATGCGGCCGAGAGCAGCGATATGTGTTTCATTCAGCTCGTATGTCCTTCTAAATTGTCAAAATTAGCAGAATGTCCCCACCTGCCTTTCGCACTGCAATCTGATTTCAAATTAGCACAAAAAACCCGCTCCCGGGCCGTTCGAAGCCCATTCTTATCAAAATCTTATCAATTCGTCGGGCTCGCTCTGCATGCTTCAAAATTAAAATAACAAAAATAATGTTAATTTTATTATAATATGTACTTACTTTTAATAAGTAATGGTGGTAAAATAGGACCATCAACGATTTTCGAGGAGGACGGTTCACAATGACACAAGATTTCGAAGCTATCATCAAAGAAAGACGATCCGCCAATAAGTTTATAGAGAACATGGCTATCTCCGAGTCGGAGCTGGAAGAGATCTTCTCGCTGGTTAAGTTCGCTCCGTCCGCATTCAATTTGCAGCATGCACATTACGTTACCGTAACGGATGGAGAGCTCAAGGAGCAGCTGTACGAAGCAGCGAACAAACAGTACAAGGTGAAGACGGCTTCCGGCGTCATCGCCGTGTTGGGAAGCACGGAAGCTCATCTGAAGGCACGGGAGCTGAACGAAGGGTTGGTCCATCTCGGCGTGCTGAGCCAGCAGGAAGTGGACATGATGGCAGAGGATACAATCCAATTCTATGAAGAACGGGGAGACACGTTCAAGCGGGATGAAGCGATTCGCAATGCCAGCCTGTCCGCTATGCAATTCATGCTCGCGGCCAAAGCCAAAGGGTGGGATACCTGCCCGATGATCGGCTTCGATCCGGACATGGTGCGGGCGATACTGAATATTCCCGACAAATACATCCCGGTCATGCTGATCACGATTGGCAAGCAAGATACGTCCAGCCTGCGGCCGCGCGGTTACCGCAAGCCGGTGCGGGAATTTGTGACTCAGCAGCGCTTTTAACCGGGACTATTCGATCACGAGCCACAGGCGGGAAGCTTTATTTCAATACATATCCACGCCACATAGCCATGCCAAAAAGGGACTTTCCCATAGGCATTGAATCATGACGCAGGGCAAGACGGGACAAGAGAGACTAGAGGTGGAGAAGACGGCGGCGGGACTGGCCGCTATCTGATACCATTCTTGCAAATGGTCAGGCAGGTGGAAAAACCCAGTTTTTTACGAAGGGGTGGAGATGTCTATTTAACTTGGCACTCAGAGCGTTTTAAGTCGATTTTTTCAACGGAGAGACGAGATCCACCATATAAAAAATGAAGTGGTGAAAATTCCCATGGACTTCTCAACGGCCTGATTTTACGGGATCCAAGAGACCGCGTCGGATCCTGGGGGCATCATCGCATTCTGGAGGCATCATCGCATTCTGGAGGCATCGTTGCCTCCTGGGACTTGAACATGTGGAGGGAATTGTTGCTATTTTACAGGAATTTCGACTCAATGAGTCCACATCCCGAGGAATTGCTGCAAATCTACATCATTTTAGGCCTTTTTGCTTCAAGTCGAAGCGAAACGGGTGAAATTCCTGCCGTTTTGCAGGATTCCCTTTCTGGTCAAGTCGTCCATATCGAATTGCTGTATTTGCGCAGGATTTCGCTTACCGAGTAGGCGTGTCTGGAGAAAAGTCGCGCTGTGGAGCAGGGTGGGGCTGTCCCACTGCAGTTAAAACCTACTTATGGAACAGCCCTTCCTCTAACCTCGTTCGATTCATATTTCCCCGCCGCCTTCCCGGCTTCCGCCAAGAAGGTTCAAGAGCCGCTGCTGCAGCCTTTACTCTCCGGCGCCCGATAGCCGCGATGATCCCCTTTCCGCAGACGGTGCTGGCGCAGCCACTCCTCGAGGGCGCCCGAGCCAAAGAGGACGCCGATCAGGATGAGCACGAAGCCCGACATTTGCACAATCGTGACGGCCTCGCCCAACAGGAGCGATGACCCAATCAAGGCGAAGAACGGATTCAGATTGATGAAGATCGACGCCTTTGCGGCACCGACCTGGCCGATCGCGTAATTGTACGTCATATGCCCGACGGCCGTGGCGATGACCGCCGAACCGAGGAACACCGCCCACAGCCCGATATCGGTCTGCGCCATGCTGGCCATCCCCTCCGGCTCCAGCACCAGACTTAACGCGTACAATCCGAAAGACCCGAAAAACAGCATATATCCCGTCATCAGCCGCGGATCGAGCGTGGCTGACATCTTTTTAATCAGAATAAAGCTTATCGCCTGCGCCAGAATGGCCAGGAATACATACACATCCCCGATCGAGACGCCGCTCATCCCCGAGCTGCCATGCGTAACGATGAAGGCGACGCCGGACAAGCCGAGGACGATGCCGGTCATATTGAACCAGGTCATCCGGGTGCCCAGGAACAGAATTGCCATCAGCGTCGTTAATAACGGCCCCAGGCCGAGAATCAAGCCGCCGTTGGAAGCCGACGTATTGGCCAGGCCAAGCGACAAAAAATAATGATGCCCCACCACATTGAACAAGGAGGCGACCAGTACATAACCCCATTCCTTGCCCCGCAGCAGCCGCAACTGTCGCATCGGAATGAGCAGCAGGAACACGCTCAGCGCCGCCGTCATAATGCGGAATGCGGTCATCGTGACCGGCATGAAATTCGACACCAGCACCTTCGTCGCGATGACGTTCAAGCCCCATGCGACCATCACACCGACCAGCATAAGATAGATGGCGTATTTTTTCACGCGAACACACTTCTTTCTGTCTGACTTCGGAAGAATCATGAATGGTTTCTTCAGTAACTCATCTATCCTCTCATATCCGCGCCATTTGTCAAGATCGCGGAACGCCTCCCATTTTCCATGAAGACATTCCGTGCACACGCAGCAAGCGCATACATTTACCACGTATACGGATCGATTCCTCCGACCTCGCCTTCCCTTCCGCATGATTGCATTTCCTTTGGCAAATACTGAAAACATTACCTTGGAAGCGGAGGCCATCATGAGACATATTTTTTCGATTTATGCGAACGACCTGAAGCGAATTGGATCCAATTGGGCCGCCACCGTCATCATTCTCGGCTTGAGCATTCTTCCCTCCCTGTATGCGTGGTTCAATATTGAAGCGTCATGGGACCCGTACAGCAATACGCGCGGCATCAAGATCGCGGTCGTCAACCTCGATCAAGGGGCAGAAATTATGGACAAGCCCGTCAATATCGGGAACGAGGTCGTTGACAATCTGAAGACCAATACCCTTATCGGCTGGACCTTCGTCGACAAGGACAAAGCAATGAGGGGCGTAAGCCACGGCGATTACTACGCCACCATCATCATTCCGGAGGAGTTCTCCGCCCGTATCGGTTCCATCCTGTCGAAGGAACCGATCAAGGCCGAGATTCTCTATTTTGTGAATGAAAAAATAAATGCGGTCGCTCCGAAAATTACGTCCAAGGGCGCCACCGGCATCATCGAGGAGGTCAGCGATAACTTCGTCAGAACGGCCAACCGGACGATTTTCAAAATCTTCAATGAACTCGGGGTTGAGCTGTCCAATGAGCTTCCGACGATTGAGAAGGTGAAGAGCCTCGTGTTCAAGCTGGAAGCATCGTTCCCTCGCTTCTCGGATGCGGTGAACACCGCGATGCAAGACGTGAATACGGCGAACCGGATCGTCAATGAAGCGCTGAAGAATCTGCCTACCGTCGCTCAACTGGCGAAGGACGCGCAGCAATTCTCCTCCAAGCTCGCCGATCTGCTCCAATACAGCCGGCAAGGGATAGAGACCATCTCCCCGTTCATTAAGCAGGACTTGAGCACCCTGCAGCAGGCAGCCGAATCGGTGAATCAGGTTACAGCGATTCTCCAGGACATCACCGCCGATCCGTCACTGGCCAGCACAGGGCTCGGCCGGCTGTCGGAGAAGCTGGGCGCCGCAGTAAAGATTGCGGACAGCACGGCGGACTGGTTCAACCGGCTCAGCCAAGCGGTCACCGGCGGCAAGCTCCACGGCGTCACCGACAGACTGCGGCAGCTCTCGGACAAGCTTGCCCAGCAGGTCGCGACCGTCAACGAGATGAAAGCGGCCGTCGATCGCGGCGAAGAGGTCGGCGCCGATCTGCTGGACCATCTGAATCGGCTGTCCCAGGATGCCGGAGCGATCGCGGGAGACTTGCTGAACCGGTACGACAGCGAGATTAAGCCTGCCATGCTCCAGGGCGTGGACAAGGCGGCCGAGGATATCGCCAAAGTGCAGCAGGTACTTCAGGATGCCATCAAGAATATTCCGGACATCGAGACGTTGTTGAAGGATGCTTCGAAGGTGACCGCGATCGGTACCGAGCAGATTCCGGCGATTCAAAAGAACCTGCCAGCCGTCCAAGCCAAAATTACGGAATTTGCGGACAAAATTCGTGCGTTCGAGGAACAGGGCGATATTACTGAGATTATCGATCTGTTGAAGAACAACTTCGAGAAGGAGAGCGAGTTCTTCGCGGAGCCGGTCATCCTGAAGGAGAACAAGCTGTTCCCGATTCCGAACTACGGATCGGCCATGTCTCCGTTCTTCACGACGTTGTCCTTGTGGGTCGGAGCACTGCTGCTCGTCTCGCTGTTGACGGTGGAGGTGCATGAAGAGGATACGCATTACACGAAAGTTCAAATCTATTTCGGCCGGTACTTCACCTTCTTGACTATCGCCCTGCTCCAGTCGCTATTCGTGACGACCGGCGATATTTATCTGCTGAAGACCTATGTGCTGCATCCGGGCTGGTTCGTCGCCTTCGGCCTCATCATCAGCGCCGTCTTCATGCTTGCCGTCTACACGCTGGTCTCGGTCTTCGGCAACGTAGGGAAGGCTCTTGCCATCGTGATGCTCGTCCTCCAGCTCGCCGGCTCCGGAGGCACCTTCCCGATTCAGACGACACCGCCTTTTTTCCAGGCGATTCATCCGTTCCTGCCGTTCACCTACGCGATCAGCATGATGCGGGAAGCGGTCGGTGGCATTCTATGGGATATCGTGCGGCGCGACATCATCGTGCTGACGGTCGTCGCCGGCCTCTTCCTCCTTATCGGCCTCGTCCTCAAAAGCCCGATCAACAAGGCTAGCGCGGGGCTGGTGCGCAAAGCGAAGGAGAGCAAGCTGATCCATTGACCTGTAATTTCCACCATACCGGGGAGGTCTTTCCCACCAAGGCCTCTTTATTCCCGCATCCCCCCCTGTTACAATGAGAGAGGCAGCAAGAAAAATGGGGGCGTGACACAAATGCGCTTTTTTCATCATGCAACGACAGAGATTCGAAGCTGGAACCGCAATATCCAGCTGTTTTTTATTGCCAATCTTCTCTATCAGATCGGAACCGGCATGTTCTCCGTTCTGTACAATCTATATATCCAATCACTCGGCTATAACGATCAGATGAACGGGACCATCATCAGCTTCCAGTCCTTGGCGACGGCGATCCTGTTCATCCCGATCGGACTGCTTGGCGACCGATCCAGCCGCAAGCGGATTCTGATTGCCGGGTCATTGGTGACCGGCATCAGCTTCATGCTGCGGGCCTTCGCCGAAGCGCCGCTCAGCCTGCAAGTACTGGCCGTCTTTACCGGCATATTCGCGGCCTTTTTCCAGGTGATCGCGATTCCTTTCCTGGCGGAAAATACGCCGAAGGAGCAGCGTCTGAAGCTGTTCAGCTATCATTCCTCCATGGTGCTGGCCGCGCAGGTGCTGGGGAGCATGGGCGGCGGCTATCTGGCCGACGTCCTGCAATCGTTCGGCTGGAACAAGATCATCAGCCTCCAGTCGGTGCTGCTCATCGGCGGCGCCGCCAGCTTCGCGGCCTTCCTGCCGCTGCTGCTGGTGAAGGAGAGCAAGCGGGCCGCTCAGAAGCCGGAACCCGCTCCCGCTCCGTCATCCGTGCTGGCGTCCGAACCGGCGCCCGCCGCGGCGAAGCAGCAGGAATGGAAGGTCATCCGCCGCCTGACGTTCTGCCAGCTGCTCGTCGGCCTCGGCTCTGGCTTGGTCGTGCCGTACTTGAACCTGTATTTCACGAACCGGTTCTCGGTCTCGCTGACCGCCGTCGGATTACTGATCTCGCTCGGCCAGGTGATGACCATCGTCTCGATGCTCATCGGCCCGACCCTTGTCAACCGCGTCGGACAAGTGCGCGCCGTCGTCTTATTTCAGCTGATGTCCTTGCCGTTCCTGCTGCTAACCGGATTCACGAACCTGCTGCTTATCGCATCCATTAGCTTCCTGTTCCGGCAGGCGCTCATGAACGCGGCCAATCCGATTCAATCCGCCATCATGGTCGACCGCATATCGGATTCGAGGCGTGGTATCGCTAACTCCCTTACCCAGACCGCCTTCATGCTCGGGTGGGCCAGCATGGGCTCCGTCCAGTCGTACCTCGTTACCTCGTACGGCTACTATTGGGGCTACGCGATGACCTTCTCCATCACCGGCGTCCTCTACGTGACCTCGGCCATATGCTACTTCTTCATGTTCCGGGAGGACCGCCCGAACCGCACGGGCCGATTCCGCCGCCGGCCCCGCACCGGCAACGCTCCCGCCCTGTAAGCGGAGCGAATGCAACCAACCGGAGATATCGTCTCCGGTTGCTGCTTTTTGGCGCGGGCCCGTATTCCCTGCCTGTTTTGCCTATCCCGTCGGCTCAGCGGCTTTATCACTGCTGTGGGGTTCTCTCTTTACCTCAATTTTCAGCTCAGTCTTCACTCCAACCTTCACCTCTCTCTTCACCGGTATTCCTGCTCTTACGGTTACTCTCCCACTCGCTCAGGCCCGTCGCCAGCTTTCATTTCGGCAAAACCTGAATTTGCGATGAATAGCCCAATAGCCCTGAACGACGGGGATATTGAACAAAAGGGCCGCCACCCCTGCCTCCCCAATTCCTTCCCTTTCCCACATCCTGTGCAGCGCCGCTTCTTGTGGATAACCAGATTCACCGGCTTCGGCCACCTTATCCACATGTGGACAACCTCCCTCTGGTTTACTTATCCCGTTTATCCACAGCGATACGCACAAAAAAACAAGGGCTGCCGAACTCCCGGTTCAGCGCCCTTGCTCTTCCGTGCTGCTCACGATATTTTTCTCCTGTCCTCACACGATTAGAAACTTGGCCTCCCGCTCACAATTCATGCAGCATTTGATCGGCTTCTGCCAATCGCTGAATTCGACCTCGTCCAAATCAACCAGATCGGGAGCATCCTCGTACTCATCTACGAATTTATCGATTGCCAATTCTACGTGTTCTTTACAGACGACATACATGCATGTTCCCTCTTTCTTGCCTAACCTGCTGTCAGTATTGGAAAAGTCATTGCTCCGATTGCGGTGCCCCCAACGAGTTCACATCGCCGCAGACAGGCACCGTTCTCTTGTCATTGTGTCCCGATTATTCCGGCTTATCCGCCAATATCACGGTCACCGTCATAAGCACGCCGTCGCGATAGAACTGAACGTCCATGCTATCGCCAATATGCTTCTTCTCGTACAAATATTTGCGCAGCTCCAATGTCGAACCGATCTCCTGCTTATCGAACCGGACGATGACATCGTTCAGCTTCAAGCCGGCCTGCTTGGCGGGACCGGATGCTTCCAGCACGATTACGCCCTCCCTCACGTCCTTCGGGAGCCGGATGTCCTCGCGCTGTTCCTCGGTAATCGGCGCGTACGGATTGGTGACATCAACGGTATAGACGCCAAGGTACGGCCGCACCACCTTGCCGGCGTCCATAATCTGATTCACCGTATCCATCACTTCATTGATCGGAATGGCGAAGCCCAATCCTTCCACGCCTGTAGTCGCTATCTTCATCGTGTTGATGCCGATCACTTGGCCGTTCAGATTGACAAGCGCCCCGCCGCTATTGCCTTCATTGATCGCGGCATCGGTCTGAATCACCATCTGCTCCCAGTCGTATACCCCGTCCTGGTTCAGCGAGACCGGAATCAACCGGTTCGTATACCCGACGATTCCAGCCGTCAGCGACCCGCCGAAGCCGAGCGGATTGCCGAGGGCAATGACTGTCTCGCCGCGCCGAATCGTGCCGGAATCGCCGATCTCGGCGACGGCCGTCACGCCGGCGGCGTCAATCCGGACCACCGCGACGTCCATCACGCGATCCTTGCCGACGAGCTCGGCGGTCTTGCGCTGTCCGTTGTCCAGCACAACCTCCAATTCGTCCGCGCCTTGAACGACGTGCTCGTTCGTCAGCACATACGCCTTGCCTCCGTCCTTCTTGAAGATGACTCCGGAGCCGAGATTCATATCCTGTGCCACGCCGTCTTCATCGCCGATCTGCTTCTGCTTGTTGACCATGCTGACGACGGCCGGACTGACCTTGTCCGCAGCCTGGACGATCCGCTCGTACGGATCGTTCGTCATCACATTTCCGGCGACGGCCACGGCCGGAGAGCCTGCCTCTCCCGAGCCGATCAGCCAGCTGTACAGCATGATGGCGACGAACGCACTGATGATTGAACTGACCACGGCGACCTGCGCCGTGGACCACTTGCCGCTTCCTGACCGTCGAATCCGCTTCCAGCCGTCACGGGGAGCTGTGGCACGCCGATACCACCATCTGCGCTCGATCCGCCGTCTCACCCTCGGTGAGAAAAAATCATCCTCAAACAAGCTCATCCGAACCCACTCCCCTCAACCCCGGGCTCTCGCCACGTTCGGCTGCTGCTCCGACTCTATGCATCCTACTACCCATTACACAGGAATGCCAGGCTTTCAAACGGTCAACACTATATATGAGATGCCTGCAGCGGACACTTCATGCATCAGGCATGTCATCATTTCATTTCCTCGTACATATTCTATCATACATCGTTCACGTTGAGAGAAAAGAGACGGCATTGTAACTCTTTACCATCCTATTCCCTTTTGAAGGAGGAAATGCACATGAAAACAGCCTCTTCCGCTTGGTCGGACATAAATATTGTGGGGCAGCTTGCCGATTTGAAGGAAGACCAGTACCGCCTTACGCTCGCCTTGTCCACCTTGATGGAACTGCTGATCGAGAAAGGGCTCATCACCGATGAGGACATCGCGCGCAAAGCACATGAAGTCGATCGGTGGCTTACAGACGAACCGGAGACTTCTCGTTAACCTTATCCCATGCGGTCGGACGGTCATAATACGTATCTTTCAACTGGAACTCGCTCTCTTTGAAAAAATGGCCCTTGCTTTCCATCACGTCCTGCACCGTCAACCGGGCCAAATCCTGCATATTGTGATCCAGGCTCAAATGCGCCAAATATGTACGGCGCGTGTTGCCCGTGACGACCTCGCACAGCGCCTCGCCCGCCGCTTCGTTCGACAAATGGCCGAGATCGCTCAATATGCGTCGCTTGATGTTCCATGGATACCGCCCGACGCGAAGCATCTCGACATCATGATTCGACTCCATGACGAGCACATCGGAATCGGCGATCGCGTCACGGACCTTATCGCTCATATAACCCAAGTCGGTCGCCACCGACAGTTTCGTCTCCCCCTCGAAAAAGCGATACGCTACCGGCTCGGCCGCATCATGTGAGATGCCGAACGACTCCACGCGCAGATCGCCGAAGTCGCGGGCTTCGCCGGTCTGCATGACGATGCGGTTCTCCTCCGCGATATTGCCGACATGCTTCTCCAGCGCGGCCCACGTCTTCTCGTTGGCATAGATGGGGAGATCGAATTTCCGCGCAAACGCGCCCAACCCTTTAATATGATCCGAATGCTCGTGCGTGACGAAGATCGCGTCAATTTGCTTGCCGGAGAGTCCCTGCTCCTCCAGCAGCTGCTCGGTCCGCTTGCAGCTCAGACCGACGTCGATCATCACCGCCGCATCGTCATTTTGGATTACGGTCGCATTCCCCGTCGAACCGCTCGACAACACTGAAAATCGTAAACTCATTTCTCGTTCTCCTTCTTTCCCGCTTCCGAACTGTCCACCGCTCCATTCATCGCGTTCACATAGTACACTTCGCCATTTTCGAGCAAAATCCGCCAGGAAGGCGCCGCCACCTGGGTATCGGCCTCGAAGAGCTGGCCATGATAGCCCAACTGAATATCCTTCACGATCGAGCCGGGCGCCAGCACATTGTCGATCACGCTCTGCAGCGCTTTGGACGCGGACAAAATCTTTTGCTCCTGATTGACCTTAGGCTCGATCAATTCTACATATTGCTGCCGGTAGGCCGTAATCTTCTGGCTGCGGGTACTCAACTCAAGCGTTACATCGAATATGGGCAGCCCGTTCGCCAGCCGCTGGTGAAGCAGGAAGGTATCGACGCTTCCGCTGAACGAATCATATCGGTACATTTCAATATGGGGAATCTCTCCCTGCAGCCCGCGCACCAGATCCTTCTCCGCGAAAATAATGGTGCTGTCCTGCGGATCCTCGAGCGGCACCGGTTCCGGGTCACGCCGGACGAACCGGTACGTAATCTCGCGCAGCGCCGGGGTTTCCGCCGGTATTTTGGACGTAACCTGAATTCTCTTCACATCCATCATCTGGCGCGTCTCCTCAGATAGCGATGTCCAGTCCAGATCGGAATGGAGCTGCTCGCGAATATCCTGCCACAGCTGGTAGCCGAGCACGATATTCAGCAACAGGAACGCGTATATCAAAATATTTTTGGCCCTACTCCAGTCCATGCCGATCCTCCTTTGCGCTTCATGATTCCGGTTCCGCATCGAGCAGGATTCGCCCTATTGCAGCAGCGTCGTGGATCCGTCATTGAACTTCACCTGCCACGTAGGCACCAAGTGAATCGTCTCCTGGCTGTAATGCGGCACGTAGACGGGATCGACGCTGACGATCTCATTCAGCCGCCCGAGCGTCTTCAGCTTGTCCAGCAAAGCGTCGCCGGCCGGAAGCTTGCGTATCTCCTTCTCCGCGGAGCGATTGAACAGCTGAATGAGCGATCGCTCGTAACTAGTAACCGTTCCTTGCTGTATCGTGACCTGCATATAGCCGAAATGGAATTCCGGCGTGCTGATGACCGGATACGAGCCCCAATATTGCTCGAACCGCATGACGACCCCGCGTTCATTCACCCCGCCGAACGATCCAGCCTGTCTCCCGTTCGGGTTCGGCAGCGTGAAGCGGTATTTCCCGTTCCATCCGCCATGCTGGTTGATGAAGCGAACCGCCGATGTCGCATCTGCTGCGACATCCTGCCTCCCTTCCGTCGTCACCGCCGGATCGGAATAGATAATCCAATTCTCTCCCCGGTTAATCTCCAGGCCGCGCTTGGCGTCGGTATAAATCTCGGAGTTGCCGGCGACGATATTTTTCGTCAAGGTTGGGTCAAAGAATAGACTGCGCTGCATCTGCTCCACCGTAATCTGTTCGTACGGCAGCTCCACCTCCACCGCCTCCAGCGGTTCCTCCGGCAGATAGAACATGCCGCCGACCATGCGGTACGGTGTCCAGGTGCGGCCGAATTCGACCTGCTGCGTGACATCCTGCACCGTAAGATCGGCCCGTGTCGATTCATAGACGGCGTCTCCCTTCGCATTGAAGAAGTACACCCTCACCTCGTTCGATTCGGGATTCGCATACACCCACATCCGCTTGATCGTCTCCTCCAGGAAGGTGGTGTCATCCCCAAGCGGAAATACCCGCTGCAGCAGCTTCGCCGGAACCGGCGAGTTGAATCTCAGCTCGATCCCTTCATTCTGCTTCCGTACCCGTTCCCATTCGACCGATGAGACCGGACGGTATTGGAAGTCGTCATACGTCCGCCCCTGCAGACGCTTCATGATAAAATTGTAGAACGTCGTTCCCGGATACAGCATCGTATGCTTGTCTTCTCCCAAGTGAAGAATCATCTGTTCCGGGAAAACGAGATTTTCCAGCCGTTCCTCCGGTCCGAGCGGCTCCGCTTTGATATAGTCGCTGGTCGTCTTCTTCTCAAAATTATAATACGGCATGCTGTACATCAGGAAGAAGCTTTGGAGGAGACTAAGCAGCACAAGCACAGTGAGTACTATCGTCTTCAGCCGCTCAATCATACGCTTGGGTCACTCCCTTCGGCCGACACCGGAAGAGTGAAGGTCACCTTCGTGCCTTCATTCCATTCCGACTCGATTCGAATATCCCCGCCATGCGCCCGCACAATTTCCCGGGCAATGGACAACCCCAGACCGGTTCCTCCCATATTTCTTGATCTTGCCTTATCGACGCGGTAGAAGCGTTCGAAGATACGCTCCAGATCCTTTTGCGGAATACCCATACCGTTGTCGCTCACGTTCACCTCAACGCTCGGCTTATCTTCCCGGAAGAGGGCGGACAAGGTGACTTCGCCGCCATCCGGCGTATATTTCAACGCATTCGACACGAGATTGTCGAGCAGTTGATCGATCTGATCGCGGTCGATGACGACCGGAGCGTTGGTTCCCTCGACCGATGCCTTCGCCGTTATCCGCTTCTTGCGGAATTGGAACGAGAAGCGGTCCAGCACATCCTCCAGCATCTCGGCAATATCGGTCGGCTGCTTGCGCATAATCGCCTGCTTCGAATCAAGCCGCGACAGATGAAGCAGATCCGTCACGAGCCGGATCATCCGCTCCGTCTCATTGCGGATGACGCCGACGAAGCGCTCGGAGAGCTCCTTCTCCTCCAAAGCGCCATCCTCCAGCGCTTCCGCATAGCTCTTGATCGTCGTGAGCGGTGTGCGCAGCTCATGCGACACATTCGCGACGAATTCGCGGCGCGATTGCTCCAGCTTCTCCTGCTCGGTTACATCCTGCAGGACGACAATCGAGCCGGTCATGCCTTCGCCGCGGCGATGAATCGGGGTGAACGAGATACGAAGCACCGTATCGCTGCCCGGCTGGGCCGCTTCATCGTCCCCGCTCGCCGGGAGCAGCATCCCGTTGTTCTCACTGCTGACGAGCTGCTCGACCTGCTGATCGGGAATGCTGAGCAGCCCGGCGATCGACCGGCCCAAGGCATCGGCTTCCGGGATCCCCAGCATCAAGCAAGCCCGGCGGTTCACGAGAATGACTTGTCCTGCATCGTCCGTCGCGATAACGCCGTCGCTCATATTGGTCAGGATCGAAGCCAGCTTCTCCTTCTCTTCCTCATTCGCATTGAGCGCTTCCTGCAGCCGCCGTGTCATATAGTTGAACGCCTCGCTCAGCTGTCCGATCTCGTCCGTGCCGAGCACCGGGACTTCGCCATCGAAGGTCCCCTCCGCCACCTTCGTCGCCTGCTTCGTTATCTCCTTGATCGGCTGCGTAATCGTATGAGCGAGAATGATGCCCAGCACCGCCGTCAAGCCGAGCGCGATCGCCATCCCCGAGAAGAAGATGCGGTTGATTCCGTTAATCGTCTCGTACAGTTCCTTCATCGACGCGACGATATACAAGGCGCCGACGAGCTTCCCGTTCGAGTAGACGGGTTGGGCCACAATCTGCTTGCGCACGTTCTTGTCGTCGATGATGACTTCCTCGTTATAGCTGATGCCCTGCAGCGCGCGGTTCACGACCGGCTCCGTATTTTTACGGCCGACATATTCCATATTCGTCTGGGACGAGGTCGTCAATACCCGGCCCGTCGCATCCAGCACCTGAATCTCCATGCCGTTCATATTGATGAAGTTGCGCACGAACCGATCGATCTCTTTAATCGTATTCGGATTGTCTACCGTGTCGTCGCCCTTTAACGTCTGGCCCGTATACAGAGACAGCAGCCCCGCCGTATTGCGCAGATCCCGGGAGAAATTCAGCGTCAACGAATTCTTCATCGAGCTGACGAAGTACACACCGATTAATTGCATCGCGATCAGAATGAGCAATACGTAAATAATGATCAGCTTCGCCTGGATGGTGCGAAAAAAACGGCCGATCCCCCACTTCATTTAGAAGCCCCCGTTACGCGGGTTGCGCATCATATAACCGAGGCCCCGCCGCGTAATGATATATTCCGGCTTGCTCGGATCATCCTCGATCTTCTCGCGCAGGCGGCGAATCGTCACGTCTACCGTACGGACATCGCCGAAGTATTCATACCCCCATACGGCCTGGAGCAGATGCTCCCGGGTCATGACCTTCCCCGCATTCCGCACCAGATAATGAAGCAGCTCGTACTCCCGGTGGGTCAGATCGAGCATTTCCTTGTTCTTGTACACGACATACATGTCGGTATCGATCAGCAGCTCATGCAGCCGCATGCCTTGCTTCTCGCCGTTATCCGTACTCTGCTCATCGGCCGCGGCCAGAGCGGATGCCTTGTTCTGCCGCCGCAGATGCGCCTTGACCCGCGCCAGCATCTCGCGCGTGCTGAACGGCTTCGTCACATAGTCATCCGCGCCCATTTCCAGCCCCAGCACCTTATCCAGCTCCGTATCCTTCGCCGTCAACATAATGATCGGCATATGAAGATGCTGTCTGATCTCCCGGCATACATCCATTCCGTCCTTCACCGGCAGCATCAGATCAAGCAGGATCAGGTCCGGCTTCTCCGACAACGCCAGCTCGACCGCCTTACCGCCATCGAAGGCGCAGATGACCTCGTACCCTTCCTTTTCCAGATTGAATTTGAGAATATCCGCTATCGGCTGCTCATCATCCACCACGAGAATTTTCCCGTGCATGAAGCCACACCTCTCTCTATCTTGAAAATGTCCCCTGTTATGATCGGTTCCAACTTGCCATGAATTCGATAGAATCAGTTCCACACTATCCATGTCCCTCTATATTACCATATTTGCCGGCACATCCCGAATGTCAACCCCGGATTGGACAAATTTTATAAATTGTTCTCCTTTGTCTGTTTTCCTTCCGGCTCTGCCATGGATGCACCAAAAAGAGGCGGGAGTACTTCTCCCGCCTCGGTATCGTTCATAGTAGGTTGTTCAACTACTCGAATTATAAATATTTTAAAGGGTTCTGGACTTCGTCGTTCACATGGATCTCAAAATGAAGATGCGTGCCCGTCGAATTGCCCGTATTGCCCATCACGCCGATATCTTGTCCCTTTTCCACAATATCGCCGACATTCACGCCAATTGAGTTGAGATGACCGTATAGCGTCTTGTAGCCGTTATTATGGTCGACGATGATGGCATTGCCATAGCCGCTCTTCTGTCCGGCAAAAACAACGACGCCTTCGTCCGCTGCCATGATGGAGCGATCGGACGATACGAGATCGATCCCTTTATGCGTCCGGCCCCAGCGGCTGCCGAAGCCGCTGGTCAGCGTAGCGCCGTTGACAGGCCAATCGAAGGTTCCTGATCCTTCGCCGCGGACCACCTTCGTTCCACGCAAAATAATCTCGGGAACGGAAGGCTCGATAACCTCCTGCTCAATCCACTCTTCATGAGTCAGCTTGCCGTTATCCTTCGTCAGACGGTACGACATCCGCTTCAAGCCCTGCTTGCCCTTGCGCACGACCTTCGACTCGCCGGCGCGCATGTCCGGATCCTCCTTAATGATCCGCTGCGGCTCCGTCACCAAATATTCGCTGTATGCTTCTACGGTCTTCACCGTAATCATCGGCTTCGCATCGGTCAGATCCAACTCCTGCCCCGGCTTCAGCACTTCTTCCCCGACATTCGGGTTGTTGCGGTAGATCGTCTCCAGCGGCACATTCTGCTTTTTGGCGATTGAAGAGAGCGTCTCGCCCTCCTTCACCGCATATTTGACCGGCTTGGAGACGCCAGTCGTCAGCATCCGGAGCGCCTCCTCCGGCTTCAGCACCTGCTGCGGATCGGTATTGCTCTCCTCCATGCTTACCCGCTCGCGGAACTCGACCGACTCCACGCGGGACATTGCCTTCGTCGCATTCGCGGAACGAACCGGCGCGGCCAGCACTTTGACCTCCTTGGCCGACGTGCCTGCGCCCGCCTTGCCGGAATACTTCGACTTAATCTGGGCGAGAATCTTCTCTGCCGTCGCTTCATCCTTCACGATGCCGATGTTCTTGCCGTTCACCTTGAGCTGGACGCCGGCCGCATACGGCTTCAGCGCACTATCCAGCTTGGCAATCGTCTCTTCCGTCGCCGGCTTCGCCTTGAAGCCGGAGTCCGGCTCCGTGCGGATATTCTTCGTATCGATCTGAATATGCGCGTTCGGATATTTCCCTTGCTCTTCCTGCTGCTTCTTCGCATAGAACGACTCCAGTTCGTCCACATTGGAGACCGTTCCCAACCATTCACTATTGTTATATACGTGAAAATACGTTACCGTATTGGCATGAACATAGGCGGTTCCGCCCCAAATCGAAGCAGCGATAAGCGCCACTCCTCCCAGAGTCAGACCGAGTTGCTTCTTATGAGCAGCGATCCACGGCTGGGCGGATTCCGGCATCATCCGACGCCACGCTGCCTTTATTTGTTGCCACCGGCTGGCTGAGTCCGAATGCTTCTCATCCGTCCGGTGCTCGCTATCGTAACGTTCCATGTCAGTCTCCTTTTTGATTCACATCTGATATCAAGACTTCTGCGCCGATTACAACGGGACATCGAACGGTGGCCATACATGCCTGTATGCGGTGTACCGGCAAGGCTCGATTCCCTGTATCCGTATCCATTCTGTCTCTGCATCATGCTGCGGACCCCGACAAATGGTTAAAGTTTTGTCATCTTTTTTCCACCTTTTCTACTGTAACATAGGTCGAAAGAACAATGCAACTGACGAAAAAAATGGGCAAAATTAAGGAGCTTTCCGGTTTTTAACGAAAAAACACGGTTACGGCGCACCTGCTATGCAAGATGCGCCATAACCGTGTTTTTTATTCATGAATTGGCAAGCTGCCGCTCCTCGATTTAGCAGCCCGGCCGGTGAAGATCTAAGGCGTCCCTTCTGGATCGCCCGCTTGGCCCTTTGTTTCTGATGAAGTAGGCGGCTCTTCCCCCGTGTCAGGCTTGCCTTTCAACCATTCGAGTATCTGACCGTATTCCTCGTCATTCAAATATTTCGCCAATATCTGCTCGGCTTCGGTCAACTCCGCCGCCGTCAAGCCGTCCTCCATCAGCGTGGACAACCGCTGCATCTCCTCTTGGGGCAGCTTCTTCATCAAAGCCGCGAACAACTGCTCCTTGCCGGATGCCGGAATCTCCTCTTTATTGCGTGTCAACGCATCGGGGGAGATGACGACCCGCTCCCGCTCAGCCGCTTCGGCGGAAGAGATTCCGCCCATCACAGGCAGCGCTCCGTCACCAGGCTCCTCCTTTGGCGGATCGGATGTTTCCTTACCTGCTGCCGGGGCTTGCGGAGTCTGCGGCTTCTGCTTGCTGTTATCCGGCTGCGCCTTGCCGCCGCCTCCGAACAGCTCCCCCCACATCGTGGTGAGCGTGAGAGAAGGCCGCTCAATCGGAATCTGGAACGTGTTCAACGCCGATTGAATATAGCGATCGACGACGACCGCCGTCGTGGCTATTGTGATGAAGCCGGATAATACGCTGACCATCACGATGATGGCGATCAGACGGAAAATGCGTAGCGTCATACGCATAGATGATGCCTCCCAGCCAGCTACCCGTCGTCTAGCAATGGAAGAGAGAACGGGTAGAGTTGCATTTGTGTTACTTCCTAGTATGCCCACAAATGCACAAAAAAAACCGGCCGTTCCTCTCGGGAACAACCGGTTAGCATTACTTCTCTTCATTCATTAACTTAACGATAGATTGGGCGAACTTGGTTCGTCTGTTCGCGATTGCGCCCGACCGAGAAAATCGAGATCGGAATGCCTGTCAGCTCCGATACCCGCTTCACATAGTTGCGGGTGCTCTCCGGCAGATCTTCCATCGTCTTGCATTGCGAGATGTCTTCCATCCAGCCTGGCATTTCCTCGTAGATGGCTTCGCATTCCCCGAGCATGTTCAAGTTCGCGGGATAATGCTCAATCACCTGGTCGCGGTATTTGTAAGCCGTGCAGATTTTGACCGTCTTCAAGCCAGTCAGCACGTCCAGCGAGTTCAGGGACAACCCGGTAATGCCGCTTACCCGGCGCGCATGGCGCACGACGACGCTATCGAACCAGCCGACACGGCGGGCACGGCCGGTAACGGTGCCGTACTCATGTCCCGCTTCGCGGATGAAGTCTCCCGTCTCGCAGTTCAGTTCGGTCGGGAACGGACCGTCGCCTACACGTGTCGTATAAGCCTTGGCCACGCCGATAACCTCTTCGATCTTGGAAGGTCCCACTCCCGAACCGATGCAGACGCCGCCTGCCGTCGGATTCGAAGACGTAACGAACGGATAGGTGCCTTGGTCGATATCGAGCATGACCCCTTGCGCCCCTTCGAACAGCACCTTTTGGCCGGCATCGATCGCGTCGTTCAGGACGACGGACGTGTCGACGACATACTTGCGGATCGCATCCGCATATTGCAGATATTCGTTCAGCGTCGCTTCAATATCCAGTTCTTCGCCGCCGTACATTCGGATCAATTCGTTCTTCTCTTTCGCGAGATGGCGGAATTTCTCTTCAAATACGTCCTTGTCGAGCAAGTCGACGATGCGAATGCCGTTGCGCGCGGCTTTGTCCATATAGGCAGGGCCGATCCCTTTGCGGGTCGTCCCGATTTTGTTCGGTCCTTTGCGTTCTTCCTCCAACCCGTCCAACACCATATGATATGGCATAATGACATGCGCGCGATCGCTGATGCGGAGATTGTCGGTCGAGAAGCCATTATCGTGAATATATCCAATTTCTTCGATTAACGCCTTTGGATTGACCACCATGCCGTTTCCGATGACACAGATTTTGTCCGTGTAGAAGATTCCGGATGGTATTAGGCTCAGCTTATACTTTTTATTATTGATTAGGATCGTGTGCCCCGCATTGTTACCGCCTTGATATCGCGCTACTACATCTGCGCTTTCGGCGAGGAAATCGGTGATTTTCCCTTTCCCCTCGTCACCCCATTGGGTTCCTACGACGACTACTGTAGACATTTTCATACCCCCGTCGGGTGTTCACACACCAATTTTCGCTGCATTCTTCCGAAGGCAGCATTTTAAGTGTATCAGCGTTAGAAGATGAAGTCAATAAAAAAGCGAACGTTACGTACCGGCCACATATCAATGTTCGGAAAAGTAACGCTCGCACGCTATGAATTCCATTAAATGTCTAACCTGTAGGCATTTCATGATGATTGCGTTCGTAGCTTACGAATTTATTGAAATTTTTGAGGAAGACGAGCTCGACGGTTCCAACCGGACCGTTCCGCTGCTTGGCGATAATGATCTCGATGATGTTCTTTTTCTCGGTTTCCTTGTCGTAGTAGTCATCGCGGTACAGGAACGCGACGATATCGGCATCCTGCTCAATCGAACCGGATTCCCGCAAGTCGGACATCATCGGGCGCTTATCCTGGCGCTGCTCCACGCCCCGGCTGAGCTGCGAGAGGGCGATGACAGGAACCTCAAGCTCCCTGGCAATCTGCTTCAGCGTCCGGGAGATCTCGGATACTTCCTGCTGCCGGTTCTCTCCCGGCTTGCCGCGGCCATGAATGAGCTGCAGATAGTCAATCAGAATCATACCCAGCCCGCGCTCTTTCTTCAGGCGCCGGCACTTCGCCCGGATATCGGCGACGGTCACGCCCGGCGTGTCATCGATATAGACTTCGGCCTCGGACAGCGCCGCAATCGACATCGTCAGCTTCTCCCAATCGTCATCCTCCAGTTGTCCGGTGCGCAGCCGGCCCGCATCCACGTTCGACTCCGCGCAGATCATCCGCTGAACGAGCTGTGAGGCGGACATCTCCAGACTGAAGATCGCCACCGTCTCCTTCGCCCGCACGCCGACATTCTGGGCGATATTGAGCGCGAACGCGGTCTTCCCTACCGAAGGACGAGCCGCCACGATAATGAGGTCGCTTCGCTGGAAGCCGGAGGTCATCTTGTCCAGATCGGGGAATCCCGACGGAATCCCCGTCGTCCCGCCCTGATGCTCGCTCAGGAACTCGACCCGCTCGTAGACATCCATCAGCACATCCTTAATCGCGATGAAGCCGCTGGACGAACGGCGATTCGATATTTCCAGAATCCGCCGCTCCGCATCGCTTAGCAGGCCGGAGACATCCTCGCCGCCGGAATAGCCTTCGCTCACGATCTGGGTCGCGGTCCGGATAAGGCGGCGCATCATCGACTTCTCTTCGATGATCTGCGCATAGTAATCGACATTGGCCGCGGTCGGCACCGCGTTGGCCAGCTTCGTCAGATACGAGATGCGGCCGACATCCTCCAGCTGCTGCTTCGCCTGCAGCTTGGCCGTCAGCGTAATCAGATCGACAGGCTGATTTTCCTCGCCGAGTTCAATCATCGCCTCGTAGATCATTTGGTGAGCCGGATCGTAGAAGTCCTCCGGCTGAATCCGTTCCATCGCCGTAATCAAGGCTTCGGATTGCAGCAGAATCGCCCCGAGTACCGCTTGCTCCGCCTCCAGATTTTGCGGCGGAATTCGATCAACGAACAAGTCGTTCATCTTATTCCTCCGTGACGTGAACCTTCACTGTCGCCTTTACATCCGGGTGCAGCTTTATGGTTACATTCGTATAGCCGAGCGAACGAATCGGTTCGTCCAGTTCGATCTTACGCTTATCGATTTTGAGCTTCATCTTGCTGAGCGCTTCCGCGATCTGCTTCGTCGTAATCGCCCCGAACAGACGGCCGCCTTCTCCGGCCTTCGCCGACAGCGGTACCGTCGTCTCATTCAAGGTCGCAGCGAGCTTCTCCGCATCCAGTTTCTCCTGCTCCTTGCGTTTCTGCTCCGATTTATGCTGTTGCTCCAGGGTCTTCAGATTGCCGTCCGTCGCCGGACGCGCAAGTCCCTGCTTGAACAGGAAGTTCTGCGCATATCCTTCGGAGACTTCCTTGATTTGCCCCTTCTTGCCTTGTCCTTTAACATCCTGCAACAAAATGACTTTCATTCGAACAACCCCTCTTCCGCATCAATTTCTTCGAGCACGCGTCTCAGCTTGGCTTCCGCTTCCTCCAGCGGACACGTCAACTGCACGGCCGCATTGGTCAGATGGCCGCCTCCGCCCAGCCGCTCCATCACCACCTGGACATTCATTTGCCCGAGCGATCGCGCGCTAATCCCGATGAGTCCGTCCGGACGTTCGCTAATGACGAACGATGCCAGCACATCGGTCATATTCAACAGCGTATCAGCTACCTGCGCGATGAGCAACTGTGAATATTTGCGTCCTGGCTCCGTTACCGCGACCGCAATATGCCCGTACAGCATTTCCGCGCGCCGGATAATCTCGGCCTTCTCGATATACTCATCGAGATCCTGCTTCAATACGCGCTGCACGAGCAGCGGATCGGCGCCTTGACGGCGGAGGAAGCTGGCCGCATCGAAGGTGCGCGAACCGGTCCGCAGCGTGAAATGCTTCGTGTCCACCGTTATCCCCGCCAACAGTGCCGTCGCTTCCAGCGCGCTCAAGTTAATCCGGTTATGGATATATTGCAGCAGCTCCGTGACGAGCTCGGCCGTGGATGACGCATACGGCTCCAGATAGACAAGCACCGCATCATTGATGAATTCTTCGCCGCGCCGATGATGATCGATGACGACAATCCGTTCCGAGCGCAGCAGCTTCGGCTCTTCCACCAAGGAAGCTTTATGCGTATCGACCACGACGACCAGGCTGGCCTCGGTAATCATCTCGACGGCTTCGCCCCGGGTAATGAACCGGGACCAGAGAATCTCATCCCTCCGCAGCTGAGCCACCATCCGGTCGATGGACGGATTGCTGTCCTCCAGTACGATAAACGCCTCCACCTCAAGCATCCGGCACGCATGCAGCACGCCGATTGCCGAACCAATCGCATCCGTATCCGGCACTTTATGCCCCATAATGAACACGGCGTCGCTCTGCTGGATGAAGTCGCGCAGCGCATGCGCGATGACGCGGGCACGCACTCGCGTCCGCTTCTCGACCGCGTTCGACTTGCCCCCATAGAAAGACAGCCGCTGGCCCATGCGGACAGCAACCTGATCCCCGCCCCGGCCCAAGGCGATGTCGAGGCTCGATTGAGCCATTCGGCCGAGCTCGGCAATGCTGTCTGCTCCGGCCGCAATCCCCATGCTGAGCGTAACCGGGAGCTTATTGCCGAACAGCACCTCTCTCACTTCGTCCAGAATCGCGAACCGCGTCTGTTCCAGCGCCTTCAAGGTCTGTACATCCATGATCAGGAAGTACCGCTCGGAAGAAAGCCGCCGAATCAGAATCCCGTTCTCTGCCGCCCATTCCGTAATCTGGCCGGCGACCCGCGCGATAAGCCCGGTCCGCTGCTGGTCCTCCATGCCTTGGGTCGACTCTTCCAGATTATCCATAATGACCGTTCCGACGGCGATCCGTTCTTCCTCGTACCGCTTGCGGAGGGTCCATATCTCGGTAATGTCCGTGAAGTAGACGACCCGCTCCCCAGGCACGATATCCGCATGGACGATGCGTCCGCCGATGAACAGCTCCTGTGAGTGCTCCGAATCCTTGCCGGACTGGAACTGAGGGAAGACCTCCCCGAGTTCCTTGCCGGCCAGTACGTCCTGCTCCACAAGCTGCGCTACATAAGCATTATGCCATTCGATGACCCGGTTCTCGCTATACAGGAGAATGCCGTAGGGCAGATCGACGATGGCGCTCTCTCCGGCCCGCTTGACGCGAAGCCCCAGCGTGGTCAGATACAATTCGGTTTCTTGCCGGAATTTGTGTTCCGCCGCCAGCGAAGCCACGGCCAATGCGGCAATTCCGGCGAAGGCAAGCAAGCCGACCATCCAGTTGTAATAAGCGAGGACGCCCGTGACCACGACCAGCAGCACGAACGTCCAGATGATATGCTTGAAATACCAGCGTTGGAACAACATTTTAGGCATAGCTTCTCACCCTACGCTTTTGGCTTGGACATGGCCTGTCGAAGCGGAAAGGCCAGATCCACGATTCCGATTATTCGCAAGATGCCATGGAGCATCGGCACAAAGATGACGGCAATGGTGATAACGACCGGAATGACCTTGTTCCATTTGCGCGAATGCGCCAAGAAGAACAGGAAGCCGATGCCTTGGACCATGAAAGCAATTTGAAGCAGCGGGACCAGGTTGATCAGGATCAGAGTCAGGAAGCTTCCCGACGACTTCTGCACGACCAGATCCAGAATGATCGTAATTAAGTAGTACCAGATCAAGGCCCGCGGCAGCATCCACTGCCGGACCGGCTTCAGCTTCTGCACCGGGATGCCCTGCGCCGTCAGCAGCGCCCGGCTAATCGCATACGTGATGGTACCCATATAGAGCGCGCCGATAATCAGCATGAACGGGATCATCTGGCTGAGCAGGATAACGAATTGCTCCTTCATCTCCTGCGTCAGATCCGCCGGGAACAGCGAAGTCTGCTGCAATCCGGCCATGCTCTCGTTCATCACTGACATAATGTACTGATACACATTGAAGTCGAATGCGAGCTTGGCAAGCGCCAACAGCAGCAGCGATTCCACGAGGAATGTGGCCGTTCCCGCGACATATACGTTCAAGGCCGGTCTCTTCTGCTTGAACATATGACCGAATACGATTCCCGGAATCATAAAATATACACCCGTCAGCGCGCCTGCCATCCCGAAGCCGCCGAGCAGAAAATAAACAATCAATAACAATGCCGCCCCATGCAGAATAAATCCGCGCAGGGATTGTGTTGCGTAGAGCATGACAAACGGCACCGCCATAAGACTCATCGTCAACACCATAATCGGTTGTAGGATGGATAATAACAATACGAGCGCCGCAACCGCCCATGCTAACGATGACCAGCGATATTTCAACCTATTCACCTCTTGAGAAGCTCTTCTTCCCTCTTGGTTCTATCCCGTTCGTCACGCAAGAACCGGGGCTAACTTCCTTATTTTTTCCCTGTCCCCAATAAAACCGTCATTCTTCATTATACCATATTTACTTGATATTCATGGCTTTCGACGTGAACTGCTCGCAATATTCAATAATTTGGCTGCGCCGGACAATGCCGATGAAGCGGTTCATATCGTCAACGACCGGAACGAAGTTCTGCACCTTGGCCAAGTTGATCAGATCCTCCATATTCGAATCGATGCGCACCGTTTTATGGCGCACATTCAAGGGCACATCCTTCAGCACAAAGCGCGATGCGTTCTCGAAGGTGATGCTCCCATTCGAATTCTTCATATGCCACAGCAGGTCTCCCTCGGTAACCGTCCCCACGAATTCCCCTTCATCATTCAATATGGGAACGGCGGTATAGCGATGATGCTCCATTTTTTCCAAGGTTTGACGCAAGGTGGCGCTCACCGTCAAACATACGACTTCATGTTTGGGTGTCAAGAAAAAAGCAATATTCATCCGCGTGGTCTCCTCCTCATGTCAAGCAGGGGCCATTTTTCTCCCTAAGATTAAATTAACACATTTCCCTTATCAAAAACAAAGAGTCAGCCGCATTCACGACTGACTCTATCCGTTTTAATCTTCCTTCACTTCACGCGGTTCCATCAGATCGGCCTTCTTCGTGTTCGGATCCAGCCAATTATCAAGGAGCGTCTTCACATAATCCATATCTTCTTCATCGACCATATAGTACCACACATTGCTCATCATCTTGCCGTCGCCATGCAGCATGTAGCTGCTCATTTGCGGCGTATCCGACTGCGTGAACATCGTTTTCGCCAGGTCAATCATGAATTTGGGACGAATATCGGTCGAGAAATTATTACCCATAATTTGAATAAGTTCTGGAATTCGGCCGATTTTGTCCATTTCGATTGCCCGGTGCATGACGGCATTCAAGAAGATGCGGTGGCGCATCGTCCGGTTCATGTCGGAATCCTCACGATAGCGGACGTAGTATAATGCTTCCTGTCCGTTGTAGATTGGCTTATTGGCCTCGATCCGGAATTTCTCATGGTTCGGATCCTTGTTCACAATGTCTTCCTTAATCGGAAGCTCTACGCCATCCAATGCATCGACGACATCCTTCAAGCCCTCGAAGTTAATGGTCGCGTAATGATCGACTTTATGCTTCAGCAGGTTCTCCACTGAGTCCATGCTCATCTTGGCCTGCCCGTAGGCGTATGCATGGTTCAGCTTCGTCTCGAACCCTTTGCCGATAATCTCGGTGTACGTATCGCGCGGAATCGACAACAGCAGCACTTTATTATCTTCCGGCCGCACGACGGAATAAATGATGGTGTCCGAACGCCCCACTTCATTGCCGCGGGCATCGATGCCTAACAGCAATACCGAGAACGGCTCGGTAACCTTCCGGATAACTTCCTCTTTTCCTTCAATCGGTTTGTACGAATTCTCCAGTGTCTCCTCCACATGCCCCGACAGGAACATGTCGAACGCCAAGACGGCGATCTGTTTGCGGAAGAAAAATCCTCCGAATCCGATGATGGCGATGACCAGGAAGGCTATCCACCATTTTTTATATTTTTTCATGCTATCAACTTCTTCCTTTTTGATGAATTTGTAGCGCCCTGCCCGCTGCCTTGTTTTCTCTTTGCTGTACTTTCTTGGGCAAGTTCGTTTGCCGCACCCCTTTGCCGGATGATTACACAACTGATCAACAAATGAAACATCGCTTCTTCCACCGCGTCTTCCCCATTAAGACGCAATTCGCGCGATGCATTCCTTTAGCATATTATGCTCCGGGACACGCCCTTGATGAATGGCGCATCCTGCCGATCGACACTCGTTCAATCCGGTTCCCTCTTCCCGGTGAAGCCAAGAAGCGGAAGCCTGCCTTCACTTATGTTCGGCTTACCCCTAGCTGCTCATGATCCGATTTATCTATTTTTTACCCTGTCGCATGAGTTGGAACCATGAGGTATTGCATTGGATCTTACCATACAATGTCGAATTACAGAAAACAACAAGTTTTATTTTACATGTATTTGATCAAAAAATAAAATACAGATTCGTCACAGTTATGGTGTATATATTGAAAATATGGGAATAATTAATAGATTTTTAAGGAGAAATTTATAATTTTTTTGAGGTCAGACATGTAAATGAAGACATAAAAAAACAGCCGAGTCGTCGACCCGGCTGCTCTCTTGGATTACTCCGTTGTGTATGGCAGCAACGCTACTTGACGGGAGCGTTTGACCGCTACAGTCAACAAACGTTGATACTTTGCGCTTGTTCCTGTTACACGGCGAGGCAGAATTTTACCGCGCTCGCTGATGAATTTCTTCAACAGATCCGTGTCCTTGTAATCGATGTGCGTAATTTTGTTCGCAGTGAAGTAGCACACTTTACGGCGCTTGTTGCGTCCTTTACGGCCGCCAAAACGACGCTCGCTGCGTTCGCCGCCTTCATTTTGCTTGAAGCTCATTCCATTCAGTCCTTTCCCTATTAAAATGGCAAATCATCATCAGATATATCGATCGGTCTGCCGTCGTCAGAGAATGGATCCGCTGCCGGACCGCGGGACTGGGACTGGGGCTGGTTAGAGCCTCCTCCGCCATATGGCCGTGAGTTATTGTTCGGCTGTCCGCCGCCATAACCTCCGCCCATATCATCACGACTTCCTCCGCTGTCGCGGTTGGACTCCAGGAATCGTACGTTATCGGCGATAACCTCCGTAACGTAAACGCGCTTCCCTTCATTGTTGTCGTAATTGCGGACTTGGATTCGGCCTTCCACTGCCGTCAGCCGACCTTTACGCAAGTAATTGGCGCAAGTCTCTGCCAACTGCCGCCATGTAACCACGGGAATGAAATCCGCCTCGCGCTCGCCGCTCTGATTCGAGAACGGACGATCGACCGCCAACGTAAATTGCGTCACAGCAACTCCGGATGGCGTATAGCGCAATTCAGGGTCACGGGTTAGACGACCAATCAAGATCACGCGATTCAACATGTAATCCCCTCCTTCGACGTATCCTTACGAAATACGATGGTTGGCAATTAAGCCACGTCTGTTGTTACGAGATGTCGGATAACTTCGTCGGAGATCTTCAATTGACGCTCCAACTCGGCAACCACTGCAGGTTGTGCAGTGAAGTTCACGAGAACGTAGATACCGTCGCGGAACTTCTTGATCTCATAAGCAAGGCGGCGTTTGCCCATCACGTCGTGCTTCGTAATTTCCCCGCCTTCGTTAGAGATGACGCCTTGGAATTTGTCGACTGCAGCTTGGACAGCTTCTTGCTCGATGTCTGGACGAATGATGTACATCAATTCGTATTTGCGCATTTCACGTTCACCTCCTCTTGGACTTCAGGCCCCTGATCGGTGTGTCAGGAGCAAGGAGCGAGAAAACTCGCACTAAATAAATATATCAAAAACAGGGCTATGGTGCAAGCCATTCCTTTGCTGTCTTGACATTTTTCATCCCGGTTTATCGTCGCCCCATGTAAGATGGGTTCCATGCGAGCCGCTTCTCTCCTACATTTCTCCACTCATGAATCTGTAACCGGACGCGAACAATACCATTGAAGAAGAGACAATTCTGCCGATGTCAGGAGGTGGAAAGGATGGGTGAACGCACCGAATTCGAGCCGGGAGACAAAGCGCCGAACGACGGTATCTACATGGAGGTAGGCGAAGCCAGCTTCCATACCGAGATCCAGGATCCGAAGCAGATTCGATTGAAAAAAGGCGAGACGTTTCCGGAGACGACCAACAAAGATCGCAAATGGAAAAAGAAATCACACGCTCTTACACACTAAAATCTTTTTCCTCCGCATAAAATCGGCATGAACAGCCATAATAACGACTGACGGTGCAAAGCGAGGTGGGTTCCGTTGAACATTGCAGCGAAACAGCCAAGTGATGACGCACACTTTACGGTAACATCATAAGAGAAGCGAGGGGATGTGCCAAAGACACTTTAGTCTGAATCACAAATCTTGTATGGTCTGCCATATTATGATGAACCTGAGCCATCTGAAGAAGTGAAGTAAAGAAAGTCTAATCATGCACCGTCAACCAGGAAAGGACTCTGCAGCTGCAGAGTCCTTTCATTTACGTACGTTTGCTGTGGGCCAGAGCCACGGATTCGCACAAATGCCAAATAAAGTAGACGTATAATAATCGCTATGCTATCATATAAATAAGAAAAAGAGCCGTGCTGCAACACGACTCTTTCGCAATAGCCGCTTCAAAGGCGGTGGCTTACAACCAAGGTAATACCTGAATAGGCCGTGACCTTAGCTTGGGGGCGGCCTATTTTTTTGTGTGCAGGTATATCAGCAGCGTCACGACAAACGTCAGCAACGCGAATATCCAAAGTCCAAATTGGAACATAACGGATAGCGCTTCGTATACGCTCACTGGCATCACCTCCCTTCCGGGAGATTAGCCGACCGCCCATAAAGCCATTCTATTGCATGGCAATTATATCCTATTTATTGGACGGGGTAAACCATATTGATGTCATAAATAAAATACCTCCTACGCTTAATCACGTAAGAGGTTCCGTATCAGTTAGCCGTTAGGCAAGCAGCCAACGCGCTAACGTATGTATTAGCCATTAATTCCGGTATCATACCAGTAGGTGGAACTAAAGTGAAAGTGGCGGAAAGGGTGGGATTCGAACCCACGCACGCTTTGACACGCCTAGCTGATTTCGAGTCAGCCCCCTTGGACCTCTTGGGTACCTTTCCACAGCACAATTCATTCTACCACATGGAATTTAAAAATGCAAGATGTTTTGCTCCACTTTTTTTAAGTCTCCGTCTCTGCCGAACGAAGCACTTTTTTCATGCTTTTTTCGAACTTGGCCCGCGGAATGAGCACGCTGTGTTTGCAGCCTACGCATTTAATGCGAATATCCATCCCCATACGGATAATTTCCATTTCATTCGTGCCGCATGGATGCGGCTTTTTCATTTGCACGATATCTCCCAATTCAAATTGCTTACGTTCCATTCGTCGAAATCCCCTTTCCTTCATAGTTTTCGATCACTGCCGCTTCCTCCTCTTTCCGGTGCTCCGACTTTCTGACCTCCAGATTGATGAGTCTGGACACCTGCGCCTGGGTGAACGGCTTGCATTCCGCGATGATGCGTATCGTTGTCTCGGTGCGGGTCATCGTCTGAATGCCGAGCACTTGCGGCTGTCTAATCACATTTGGCTCGTGCTCCGGTAAAGCTGCCAATATCTTCTCCATTCCCTGAACCGCCGTATCGACATCCTCATCCGCGGCGATGACGACATCCACCACCGCTAAAGAATTGCTGATCGAGTAGTTGGTTACGTCCGTAATGCTTCCATTAGGGATAATATGTATCTCCCCTGTCCAGCTGCGTATCCGCGTAGACCTTAGCCCGATCATTTCAACCGTGCCCTGGAACTGTCCGACCTTGACAACGTCCCCTACGGCGAATTGATCCTCGAAGATGATGAAAAATCCAGTCATCACGTCCTTGACCAAGCTCTGCGAGCCGAAGCCGATCGCAAACGTAACGACCCCTGCCCCTGCCAGCAGCGGCGCCAGATTGACGTTGAACTCCATTAAGATGAACATAATCATCGTGAAGTTCAGTGTCAATGAGGTGACGTTTTTGAGCAGCTTCACAATCGTGAGCAGCCGGCGCGGGTTCAGCGTAAGACTGCCCCTTCCCTTCTTGCTTATGGTTCGGTCAATCATGCGGAATAGCACCTTGATTGCAATCCGGGAGATGAGAATAATGAGCACGATCCGAATGGACTTGATAAGAAGCCATTCCCATGTGGAAGGATCCGTTATCCAGTCCATCATCTGATGCTGCCATTTCTGAAATATGCCGACCGTCTGTTCGATGTTCTGCTCCATCATGTTGGTATCTGCCGGTTCTGCCATCAGCATCGTCTCACTCCTCTACCGATTCTATCAATTGAATATATTGACCTTCCTGCTTATAGAATATCCCGCGAATCTCAACCCGCTCGGTTCGAATCAGCGTACGGACCGCCTCCAGATCGTCAGGCTGGAACTGAATGGACAGCGCGCATCCTGCCGTTATCTGCGCCGGCGTCGGACAAGTGTCAATGTCCAAATCGAGATACTCCATCAGCATTTCCATTCGCAGTGCATGCTGGGTAGAATCAAAGGCCAGCAGCCATTCTTCCGCTTCGATTCCATTCATAACGGCGCATCCTTCCTTAACAGTATGATTTCCTTCTTGCGAGTATAAAACTCCTCTTTCATCCATATACTAGTTACTACTATTTCGTAGAAACGGAGGTTGCGCCGTGAGTTATTCTCTCTTCAATTCTCCCGCTCCAATAGATTGTCCGCCGTGCAAAGTGGATTATAACACACCGGAAGCGCTGACGACGCTGGTCCGTTCCTGCCGCGAACACTTGCGTATGCGCGCGCCTTATCAATCGCTGACGGTTGTATGCATTGGGACCGATCGTTCCACCGGAGATTGTCTTGGCCCGCTTGTCGGCACGTATCTGGGCAAGGTAGCCACTTCCCAGTACCGTGTCTTCGGGACGCTGCAGCAGCCGGTCCATGCCATGAATTTGCAGGACAAGCTGGATGAATTGCGGCAGAAGGATCCGACGACCTTCATCTTGGCCGTCGATGCTTGCCTTGGCCAGAGCAGCAGCGTTGGCGCCGTTCAGATCCAGCATGGTCCTGTCCAGCCGGGCGCAGGGGTGAACAAACAATTGCCCCCGGTCGGCGACATGCACATAACCGGCATCGTCAACGTCGGAGGCTTCATGGAATATTTCGTGCTCCAAAATACTCGGCTTCATCTGGTCATGAGCATGGCCGAACTGATCGGAGAAGTGATTCATCAATCGATAGCAGGGATAACCCCGGTCAACTAATCTCTGTCTGCCTTCGCCGAGGCGGATTGTCCACGGCTGAGTGCCGCCGCTTCAAGGGCTTGCTTTTCTTCTGGTGATAAGGAATACGTGGATTGGCCTTTCTCCACGGGCTTCGCGTATACATAGGAGTGATCCCGGCCATGAATGCCTGTCAGCACAATGCCGTCTTGTTCATCATTGATCCAGGCAACCGAGAAGCTCAGTTCGCTCCCATGCTCTGCAAAGGCGTTGTAACGCTGAATGCCGACATGGGACTTCATTCTGGCCGCGGCTCCCTCCAGCTCCTGAATGCGCCGTTGATGCTGCTCGATTCCGCTCCGCAACCGGTTCATGTCATCATGCATGCTGGACAGCACCAGATCGAGCTGCTCGACTCCGCTCTCCCCCATGATGGACATGTATTTCCGCCTCAGCTTACGAAGCTTCACGCCCTGAATCCATACTAATAAAAGTAACATAAGAGATAACCCTGCCGTACACAGTACGACCAGCGGTAACCATTCATTCCACAATTCATTCGTCATAGGTTTCTGTTCTCTCCTGCCTCTAGCTTATCCGATGCATAACCAATGTAGAGCTTCCGTTACCTTTTCGATATCTGCCTCTGTCGTATTCCAACCGACACTAATGCGCAGAGCGCCGGACTCCAACGTCCCCGCTGCCCGGTGGGCCGCAGGAGTGCAATGGTATCCCGCCCTCACCGCAATGCCGAATTCGCGATCGAGACGATGAGCCAGGACGGAACTATCGATACGATCACTGATCAGCGATACGATTCCCGTCCGTGGCTGCCCGAGCGCAGGTCCAAGAACATGCAGGCCTGGCAGCCGTTCGATCGATTCCATCAGCTTCTGAGCCAGTTCCCACTCCTTCTTATACCTGGCCTCCACCGTCTCCTGCAGTACATATCGTACCCCTGCTTCCAATCCGGCGATACCGATCGTATTTGGCGTCCCCGCTTCATAACAGTCCGGCCGTGTGGCAGGGTGAACCGCTTCATCGGAATAGCTTCCCGTGCCGCCTTGTACGAGTGGATGGACATCGAGATCCGGGTCAATGTATAGCCCGCCGGTTCCCTGTGGTCCAAGCAGACCTTTGTGGCCGGGAAAAGCAAGCATATCAATCCCAAGCGCCGCCACCGAGATAGGCAGCAGACCTGCCGACTGGGCAGCATCCACAAGCAGCTTCGCGCCATAATCATGCGCAATGTCCGCAATCTCCCCTACCGGCTGAATGGAACCGAACAGATTGGAGCTATGATTGCAGATGACGAGCCGGGTATGAGGCTTCATGGCCTGCCGAATCTGATGAAGATCAACCGTTCCGGATGCATCCGCTTCGACATAAGTGACCTGAACCCGATGATGGCGCATCAGCCAGTCCAGCGGACGAGTAACCGAGTTATGTTCCACACCGGTTGCTACAACATGATCCCCTGGCCGGACGTAGCCATGAATGGCGGTGTTCAACGCCATCGTCGTGTTGGCCATCCAGGCAATATCTACCGGGTTAGCCACCTGGAACAGCTTAGCCACCGCTATTCTCGCATGAAGAATGCGCCTGCCTGCCTTCACGGACATCCGATGCCCGCCTCTTCCCGGATTGCCTCCTTCTTCCAGCACCGACCGCTGCATCGCTTCCATGACGCATGCTGGCTTGGGCCACGAGGTGGCTGCATGATCCATATAAATGATTGGAGGCGCATCCTCTCTTCCGCGCATCTCATCCACCTCATTCTACCTATAACTTTACCTGATCCCGGCATGGCCAAATAGAACATTTTTGTAACCTTTTCTATCCCAATATCTCCCTGGAAATCAACCATTTCAAGTCGGAATCTATCAGGCAAAACCTTGTCTCAAAAAGAAAAAAACTGGCATTCTTAGTTTAATCCTTTGGGCAAAGGATGACAACCAAGTGGCCAGCTTTTTGCAAAAATTATTATTTGGAAGAAACGGTCTGCAGCAATTCCAGCAATCGTTCTAAATCCTGCTTGCTGAAATACGCAATCTCAATTTTTCCTTTGTCTTTATTTTGCTTAATCCGGACCGTGGTGCGGAATTGTTCGCGCAGGTTCTCCTCTACTTCATGCAGATATGGATCATGGCGAACAGCCTTCGGTTTGTCTGCGGGTTTATTTTTCTGATGAAGCTGCTGTATCGCTTCTTCCAGTTGTCTGACGCTCCAGCCTTGATCAATCGTCGACTTCGCAAGCTGCTTCACTTTCGTCGTATCTTTTACGCCTACGATAGCGCGTGCATGTCCCATCGATAGTGTTCCACGTGAAACATATTCCTTTACTTCTTCCGGAAGCTGAAGCAATCTTAGGAAATTAGCAATATGCGAGCGTGATTTGCCCACCTTTACAGACAGCTCCTCCTGCGTAAGCGAGAATTGATCCATCAGACCTTGGTAGGCGAGCGCAAGCTCGATTGCATTCAGATTTTCCCGCTGCAGGTTCTCAATGAGAGCAATTTCCATCACTTGCTGATCGGAAAAGCTTCGTATCACCGCCGGTATCGTTGACAACCCGAGCAATTGCGAAGCCCGGTAACGCCGCTCCCCTGCAATGATTTCGTAGCCTTTGACGACGCTTCGAACAATAATCGGTTGAATGACACCATGCTGCTTAATCGACTCGGCCAACTCCTGAATCGACTGTTCATCGAAGTTTTTGCGCGGCTGATAAGGATTTGGGCGCAATTGCTGCAAGGAGACTTCCGTAACCTTATCATCATCGTTCACGGATAAGGAAGGAATGAGCGCATCCAAGCCACGTCCTAAACGCTTACTCATATGAAATCACTTCCTTCGCAAGTTCCAAATATACCTCGGCGCCTTTCGATTTCGAATCATAGGTCATAATCGACTGTCCATGCGACGGCGCTTCGCTCAAACGGATATTCCGAGGAATGATCGTTTGATACACCTTTTGCTGGAAATACTTCTTCACCTCTTCGATGACTTGAATGCCCAGATTCGTACGAGCATCCAGCATCGTCAACAGCACGCCCTCAATTTGCAAGGATGTATTGAGGTGTTTTTGCACCAGTCTTACTGTATTGAGCAGTTGGCTCAAGCCTTCTAAGGCATAGTACTCGCATTGAATCGGAATAATGACGGAATGAGAAGCCGTCAGCGAATTAATCGTCAAAATCCCTAAGGACGGCGGACAATCAATCAATATATAATCATACAAATGGGCCACAAGCTGCAATGACTTCTTCAGCCGGACTTCCCGTGAAATCGTCGGCACCAGTTCAATCTCGGCACCTGCCAATTGAATCGTAGCCGGTATAATATGCAAGCCTTCGACCATCGTAGGAACGATCGCATCTTTGGGATGGACGTCATTAATGATGACATCATAAATGCAGTTGGCTACATCCGCTTTATTAATCCCTACTCCGCTTGTCGTATTGCCCTGCGGATCGATATCTACCAGTAATACCCGCTTACCTAGCAACGCCAAACCCGCACCCAAATTCACCGTCGTCGTGGTCTTCCCGACGCCGCCTTTCTGGTTGGTAATGGCAATGACCTTAGCCATTCCTCTTCACCTCAATGTTGATTCTTTCTGCCTTCTCCAGCTGCATCGAGACTTCAATTGCTTTCCTATGCAATAAAAAGAGCGGCGTCTTGGCTGCCGCCCTAACGTTCCGCCATGCGAACAACACCAACGTCTTCATCCGATTGTAAGCAATGGTAGACATGCAGCACATGATTGGACTTCAAGACGTGATTTTATCGTTTCGGAATTTTAATCACAATTTCGTAATGATCCTCATGATCCTTCTCATCCGTTTTAATCTTCAGGCCGGATCCGGATACCATATCAATCGACTGGCGAATCGTGTTCAAGGCCAAGCGCACATCTTTCGTGAACGAAATACGTTTCGTCTTTTTGGCCTTATTGACTTCTTTATAGAAAGCGACTCTCGCTTCCGTCTGCTTCACATTTAGTTCTTTCGTAATGATCTCATTCAAGAGCTTGAGCTGCCATTCTTCCGAATCAAGACTCAACAGTGCCCGGGCATGACGTTCCGTCAACTTGCGTTCCATCAGAGCTCTCTTGACTGCTTCAGGAAGTTGAAGCAACCGAATTTTGTTGGCTATCGTCGATTGGCTCTTGCCTAATCGCTGCGCCAGGCTTTCTTGTGTCAGATCATGGAGATCGATCAGCTTCTGGTAAGCAACCGCTTCCTCAATTGCGGTCAACCCTTCTCGCTGCAAATTCTCAATCAGGGCGATGGACGCCGCTTGGGAATCGTTAATCTCTCGAATGATCCCCGGGATGGTGTCCATACCCAGCTTCTTCACTGCTCGCCAACGCCGTTCCCCGGCAATAATCTCGTACTTGCCGTTACGCTGCCGAACCACGATCGGCTGAATCACACCATGGGTCTTGATCGTCTGACACAATTCATCAATTCGTTCATCATCAAAAATGGTACGCGGCTGATAAGGGCTGGTGACAATCTCGTTCACCGGAAGCTGTTTGACCTCATCCAGCGCTCCCCGCTCTGCAAAACCGAATAACCGAGACAGTTGTTCTTTCATATCCGATAATACCACCTAACTTCAAAATAATGCCAGACACTTGAAGAAGCGGCAGTTGCTCTGCTCCATCGGATTGTATAATCCGTAATCCATACCTACATGAAAAGCCTACCCGTGCTATATCCATGCTGATGCATGTCTACAGCTATCCTCTATCCTATCTATTCTCCAAGCAGGCACCTATTTCCTGCAAGTAGAGAACATAAACGAAAAATTTGTTCCACGTGGAACAAATCACCAATTCCATTGGCACCCATTTCTGCTCTACTTTACATGATACCATGATGTTCCTGCGTTTCATAGATATTCTCGGAGCTGAACGGAATCATAAATAACAGATTTCAAACAAAGATAGTTGGACTATCAAATAGAAGTAATTGCTTACTGAATTTGGGATAGTCCAGGATGAAAAAAGCGATCCCCAGCACTAACCCACTGAGAATCGCTTCCGCTTTTATCGTTTTTCAACAAACACTTTAAACGCCATTCCGTAATCTTTCTGGAACTTCGGTCCGTATTTATCACTCATTATTGCTGCAAGATGATTAGCTTCCGCTTCATCCGCCAAGGAGCCAAGCTCAATGTAAAATTGATCGCCGTTCTCCTTCAGCATGCGTATGCCGTTCTCTTCGTACAGTCCTTCTTCCACAATGCCAAGCTTCTCACCGTTCGTGTAGGTTTCGGTTCTTACCGAGTAGAGCGTCTTCTCTTCCGCCTCTTTATCTTCGGACAGCGTCAGTACGATATGCCCTGGATCGGTATATTCCTGCACCTCATATTTCACCGGTTTACGGAACTCCAGTACAAAGCGATAAGAGGAGTCGTCCAGCGTAATAAGCTGGTAAGCATCGGCTACCAAATCACTCTTTTTCAGTTCGTCAAAGCTTTGCTCATCAAGATAGCGGACACCGTTAACTGTAAAGGTCAATGTATAAGGCTTCTCTTTGTAGGAAATCTGATAATTTGGCGCTACCGGCTGAACAGCCTCCCCTTCACCGCCGTCGCCTTGCACGAAGCTGAATGCAATTTGCTCATGCTCCTTTTCTTTTTTCAGCACGACTGGCTGCATCTTGCTTCCGTCCGTAATTGCGCCGCCGCCAGCCTGTCCATCGTTAAATTGCAATATCTTCACTAGCTTCCCTACTACCGGCCAATGCGATGCCGCTGCGGCAAAGCCCGGCAGCGTATTAACCGCAGCAGTAAATAAAATGACAACCGCTGCCGCTCCAGCAAGCCCCTTCAAGAACCATTTTCCAGATCTTTTATTCATTTGTTGCTCTCCTCCTTTATGTTCCTTCAAATGTTGATTGGCCCGTTCCATAGCCGACCGTATAACGGTGTCCAACTCAGCCGGAATTTCCGTTTTTTCATACTCCTGCCGAAGATTATTCAATCGATTATTCAAGTCCCTCAACCTCCTCCAAATCGATTTTCAGTTTTTCCAGTCCCCGATAAAGCCTTGACTTCACTGTACTGAGAGGCAGTTCCAAAATTTCTGCGACATCCTCCAACGTCATATCCTCGAAAAACTTCAAAATAATAACCTTTTTATACTTTGGATCTAATCTCTCTATTGCTTGCCTGACATCAAACATCTCTTCGCGATTCGATTCTGGCGGATTAACCATCGCATCAAGAACACCATCCTCCATCGCTACAACCCGTTTCGACTTTCGCAGCGCATCATGGGCGCAGTTAATGGCAATCCGAAATAACCAGGTTTTAAGAAATTGCGGTTGTCTCAGTTGGCCGACTGAAATTATCGCCTTATAGACCGTTTCCTGAACGATGTCCAATGCCTCCTCACGGTTTCTGACAAAGCTGAAGGCCAATCGGTACAGCCTTTCCTTGTTTTCTTCTATAAGCGTATATAGTTCGTGGCTCCCCTCAACGGAATGATTCGGGACACGCGCGCGCATATTGTCCTCTCCTCCTAAACAAAAGCTGCAATTGTTTGTTGTGCAAATTAGACAAGCCAACGGTTCAAAATGTTTCATGTTGTCGAAAAAAGAATTTTTGCTTCCTTTGAGCGAAATATCATATCGTTCGCTATAACGCGGTCAACCCCAGCAGCTCGCACTGCTAGGGTAATTTGACTACTATGATCCTTTCTACTGCCTGCAAAGATCAGCCTTTATTTTCTGACAAAGTTCCCCGAATGGCAAGCTGAACTGCATGTTGCCATTAAAAATGTAATTGTCGAATCCGGGGAAGCCACTCGGAAATTTAGAGCTTACAAAGACGAAACGGAAGATCTATTTGGCGATGTAATGAGTTGAGACGTTTGCTTAAAAGGTAAACATACGACAAAAGGAGCCGGCAAATACCCAATGTCATTAAGATAAGGCGTGGAAACCATAATCAAGCACAAGAGCAGGTTATCGAAAAGATAGCCCGCTCTTTTTTTGAAAGAAAATCAAGACTTAACAGGTAGATGGATATGTGTGGCGAAGACCCTTGAAACACGAGGAGGCCACGTCCATGAATGAGTATGCGAATTCGCTAAAAAAAACGCTGACATCCCTCATACGAGAAATGGCAGCCGCACCAGCTCCTTATGTCAAAAACCCTGAAAAAGATTTTACCCGAAAGAAAAAGCTGCCCTTTGAAACGGTGATGCAACTCCTGATCTCCATGGGGGGCAACAGCATATATAAGGAACTTTTGGAATCACAAGGCTATGACGTAAACACCGCAACCACTTCCGCTTTTGTCCAACAGAGGAATAAAGTCCTGCCGTCTGCTGTGGAATTCTTGTTTCACGCATTTACGCAATCGTATATGGACATCAAGGACTACCGAGAGTATCGGCTACTTGCCGTTGACGGTTCGGATTTGCATATCGCAACTGACTCTACGGACACGGACACCTATTTTCAAAGTCAACCGAACACGAAAGGCTATAACCTTCTGCATTTGAACGCTGCCTATGACTTGTGCAACAGACTGTACGTGGATGCCATTGTTCAGCCACGAAGGTTGTGCAACGAGGGAAGGGCGCTGGCTGCTATGGTTCACCGTTCTCCAATCAAGGGCAAAACCATTGTGATTGCCGATAGAGGTTATGAAAGTTACAACAATTTCGCGCATCTTGAACGCAAAGGGTGGAACTATGTCATACGGGTAAAGGATTTGGATTCCAATGGTATTCTTTCGGGCTTGCGTTTGCCCTCTAGCGGAGAGTTTGATAGGAACGTTCATCTGACACTCACCAAAAAACAAACCAAAGAGGTCAAGGCTAATCCCGAGATTTACAAGTTCGTTCCTTCCACGTCTACCTTTGATTTTTTGGATTTGCATGAGAACTTGTTTTACCCGATTTCCTTTCGGGTGGTTCGTTTCGTCCTGCCGAGTGGCGCTTTTGAGACCGTCATTACGAATCTTACCGCCACGGATTTCCCACCGGGTGAAATCATGTCAATGTATAACATGCGATGGGGCATTGAAACCTCATTCCGGGCATTAAAGTACACTGTCGGTCTGACGAATTTTCATGCAAAGAAACGAGAGTCCATCACCCAGGAGATATTCGCAAGAATGATCCTGTACAATTTCGCTGAAATGATGACCTCGCACGTCGTCATTTCCCAAATGGAGAAACGGCACCCCCTATCAAGTTAACTTCACGGTTGCCGTTCACGTGTGTAGACACTTCCTGCGCTCAAGGGACGATGAACCCCCGCCTGATGTTGAAGCGCTGATTCGCAAAAACATTTTGCCGATTCGACCCATTCGCCCAGGGCAGCAGAATACGCGCAAAATACGCTACAAATCAGTGGTTAGCTTCGTCTATAGAGTAGCATAATTTGTTTCATATGAACATTTTTTTAAGCGGATCTTCCCTCCGCTTTGTTCGCCGTGCACTTTTTTCCTTGCTTGTATAAAAAAAGAAACGGCACAGGGTCTTTCCCATGCCGTTTTAGATTCCTATGTTTTCGGCTCTTGTCTTTGAGCTAAACTTAATGACATTGGGCAAATACCGGCTCCTTTCCTCTTCCATTGACACCCATTTCCGCTCTACTTTACATGATACCATGATGTTCCTGTGTTTCATAGATATTTTCGGAACCGATATGATAATGGATTATCTATACGAGAAACGATCAAACATACTGTGATCGTTACGTCAAAAAGCGACCTATGTACACAGGCCGCTCATTTACATTTTCCCGATTCATCCCCGCGAATCTTCCCCTCGCAATATAACTTATAGTGGGTGTTGTTACTCACTTCCGCAGCAATCGCTTCTGTGACAGGAACGCCCTTTATCGAATATAGATTGGTGCCAACGGGATATTTGTTTGAGAACGTATCTTTATATGATTTCAAAAAAGATTCATCATCACTGTATTTTTCAACTGTGCCAATTTTTTCGTCGATCTCCGTTACCATCTCTTCTGTTGCTTGATACATATAACCGTTCCATATGACACCAATGATTTTCCATTCATTGCTTGATGTCGGCAGCTTTTCTTGAGAAGAACATCCTGCTACAAATAGGGACAATATAAAGGTCAGGTATAAGAAATAACGCATGCATATCCCTCCTTATATAACGTATTTAATAACGAGTAACTTTTAGCCGCAAACGTTTAGTATTTTTGAAATCACACGATGGGTGGTAATTTCATTTACTGACGTGCTTGGTGAGGAAAACTGAAAACAAGTTGGAAACGTTTTATACCTTTCCATAATAACTTCGAGGTGTCTTAAAGATGCATGGCAAGGATTATGGCTGCAAAATCTATTCACGGATTATTTTAACTCCCCTGATCCATTCCCATTAATCATTCCCTCACAAATTAATTTATGATAGGTGTTGTTTTTTACTTCGGCTGCTATCGCTTCATCCACAGGAATGCCCTTTATCGAATATAGATTGGTGCCAACTGGGTATGTGTTAGAAAATGTATCCTCTATGGATCTCAGAAACGACTCCTCATCACTGTACTTTTCAATCGTACCAATTTTGTGATCGATGTCCATTACCATCTCTTCGGTTATCCGATACAAGTATCCGTTCAAGGTAACGGAACTGATTCGCCAATCACCACTTGAACTGGGAAGCTTCTCTTCCGAAGTGCATCCCGTTATGATTATGGACATCATAATGACGAAACAAAAAAATAACGCATAATTGACATCCCTCCTAATTGTAAGACGATACATCTTTCCATTTGTTGCAAAAAAGTGTGATGAGATCTCATCACACTTTGAAAAATCAGTTTATTTTAATTCCGACAAGTTATTGACACTAATTAATTTTGGGCTTGCATTAACTGGGGGGATTACTTTGCTGCCTTGTAATTTAAACTTACCTTGATAAGCTCCTAAAATTACATATGCATCATTATCAATAGGTCCTTTATATTTTTTTAAAAAGACTATTGCTCTTTCCCCGGTAACAAATGAAGGATTTTCTTCAAAGATATAGCGTTGGTTATTATAAATACCGCCCGTTTCTAATATGGTCAAATTGTTATTTGGAATAACCCCTTTTTCGATATTCTTCACATTCGCCTTGGCTAACGAGAAAACAACACCACCATACATTGTGCTTCTTACAGCTTCAATATCTACTTCTGCAACAACCTCAGCTAATGAATGTAATTCATCAAGAGATTTATATTGGTAAACCACATCACCAGACATTTTTATTTCTTCTATAGAAGATGCATTTATATTTTCCCCTATTGAAAAGATTAAAAGTGATATAAAAAATAATCCAGCAAAGAGAATTAAAAAAAAGCGCTTATCATAAGTTTTCATACTAACCCTCCTAAAAGCTTTTTCCAAAATAATTAAATTTGCGGATAATTTATAGTCCATACAACCTTTTTACACCAGTAATATCACCACTATTTGGTATAGAAACCGTTCTCCCATCTATTAATGGGCACATGATCTGGGATGTATCAGTTACATGAGATAATCCTAAACTGTGTCCAATTTCATGTGCCGCAATACCGCGATTATATTCAAAACTGTAATTATCCATATAGGTTCGATTTAATTGTATTGATACACTTGCAAATGTTGATCCCCCCGGTACAGTTGGAACATACGTCGCTTGACCAATCCAATCAATATTACCGTATGAATATGATTGCACATAAATTTGACAGGAGCTTTTTGTATCTGAAAACATTATTTTATTATTTAAGCCTGATGTCCACTTAGAGAATGCATCATTAGAAATTGAACTATATGTTTCCCCAGAACTTGTCTTATTTTTTGTAGATGGATCCATGCACACATTTAAATTCGAAACTTTCCCCCATTTATACCCATTATATGAGTAAGAGGAACTGGAAGCATATGCGAGAGAACAGATAAAAGTGTTTAACAGTAATACCAAGACAATAACTTTAAAAAATTTCATCCTTATATTCCTCCCCAATAATTTTTTTAATTTCTCTCCTAATCAGTCTCTTTTTCTGAATTTCCAAGAGGTACTCATCAAGTTTCTGACTAAGTTGCACTACATCGTAATCTGTAAACTTCTTTCCGCTTTGAACGGCTTGTTTCAGCATATGTCGCGTTCTCTCAATCTTAAGCAATAAAACTTCATCAGCATCACTTATTTCGTTTATAGGGCTATCAAAATAAAAACGCTCAATAGGCTCTACCACCTTTCCTATCGATCTGTAATTACTAGTACCTGCTCCATATCCTTGATCTACAAATGGCAGCCCGGTGTTTGTTCTATTTTCTAAGGATAAAAAGCAGGTTGCTGTCATCAACAAATGCTGTTAATTGTCATTGTATAGAAGCCTTCTTAAATACTAGATTCTGCAATTTCGAGGAAGTTTTCGACTATTGTCGACATATTTGTAAAACAAAGAAAAATAAAAAGAGCCTTTAATATCTAAGGCTCATCAGAATCCAATATATCCTCTCCACTGTTAATCAGGATTGTTACCATGGAACGTAAACGTCATCACCACCACCGTAAAATGAAATATTCTTTTCTTTATACGCGTTGTATTCATTTGAGTGTGACCAGGGACCAATAAAGTCACCCCCGACAGAGGCTAAAGTGATTTCCTGTTTATTAAGTTTATAGCCAAATGATAAAGGCATCAAAAACAGAAAAACTGCCATAACAGTCAGAATCAGTTTAGTGACTGCTTTTTTCATTCCAACCCCTCCTCATTTTTTAATTCGGCAAAGAGTTTCTTTATGTTATCTTCCATTTGGGAGCTATGATTATCTTTTGATATTTGAAAAATGAATTCCAAGCATTCATAGGTATGTTTAGGCATACTAATTTTTGAAAAGGTGATCGCACTCTTTATAAAGCAACTCAGGGCTTCATCGCTTTTCCCAATCATGATCATGTATTTTCCTTTATTAAGGAAGTAGTGAGCATATCCTGCCTTTGATATAGGGTTACTTAAATCCTTAGGGTGAAAATCCGGTTCATGATGGAGTAATATTTCTACAGGGCCTACATCGTCGGAAGAAAGATACAGCTCAATAAGTGTGTTAACGATATTAATTTTATAGAAAGACGTTTTCAGGCATTCCTGTAATTGAGTAATTGCTAAATCTGTTTTTCCCTTGCGCTGATTAAGTTTTGCTGTCATAAAATCAACATTCTCTTTAACAAAAGGAAAGTTGAATAAGCTGAATGTTTTCAAGTATTTTTCTGCTAACTCAAACTTTTCCTGATGGAAATAAGAAGAACAAATCAACAATGTTGAGTAAGCCTTAAAGCTGCTCTCCGATTCATCCTCAATAATAGCCCGCTTGCACAGTTCGATACATTCATTGAACTTACGTAAGTTGTAGGCATGAACGCCCAACTTATAGTACAGAGTGATTCGCTCATCGGTGGTCAAGAATTCCTTATACTGCAAAATGTACTTTCCCGATTGAAATGTTTCTTCCAACTTGCTGAAATCATCACGTTCCACTAAATACTTCTGAAACGTCCCTTGCGCAACAAAAGATTGCATTCCATGGCTCCTGGCATAACCAATCAATACATCCAACAAGGCCAATTTCGTTTCGGTATTGTCGAGAACTTGCTGTACATTGAGCAAGAGTTTGGCTGCTATTGCTTCGCTATTTTCATCTTCGGATTCTAACAAGCATGAAGTGAGCTTTGCGCTTAGGGATGCATTGTGGAGTGAAAAAGAGTCGTAAAGCAGCGTAAATAATGTTTCGGAGCGGGGATTTGTTAACATGAATGGATCCAGCACTTCGTCGAGGGGAATCTCCAAAACCGATATAATCGGCTGGATGGTTTTAAAGTCGGGCCGCCGAATTTCTCCATTCTCGATCTTGGAAATACTCCCGCTGCTCACTCCTGACAATTCGGCCAAATTAGCCTGCGTCATCCCCCGCTCTTGTCGATAGCGTTGAATCAGTTCCCCCAAGGTTGAGAACTCCAGATTGACGGAACTCACGCCCTCACCTTCCTTATAATGGAATTATTTATATCTATACATTACCATTTCATGATTGTTTTGTAAATGAAATAGGCATAACGACAATTAACGAAGATTCAACCCAAGGTCAACTAAAGGGGAGTCCGTACACTTCGGCAAGGCGATGGCTGACTTGCATATTAAAGCACATCAAGGCACACCGCAAGCCAAGGGACGGGTGGAACGTCTCTGGCAAACGTTCCAGGATCGATTGGTGATCGAACTGCGGCTTCTTGGCATCAAGACGCTGAAAGAGGCTAACGCGGCTTTGCTTTGCCCGGCTTATTGCAGAAGCACAATGACAAATTTACCGTCCAGCCTAAAATAGCGGAATTGGCTTACCTGAAACTTGATCCGTCCATCGATTTACATCATGTGTTCACGCTTCGCCATTATCGGAAACTGGGACTGGCAACACCCTCTTGTACAACGGAAAGTGCTATAACCCTTGTCCAGCCTGCTTCCCTTCGTTTGGAGGCGAAAGCGACGGTTGAAGTACGAGAGACGCGAACTGGGGAAATATTGCTGTGGCACCAGGATCAGCCTTGGGAACTGAAAGAAACGCAGAAGCCTCAGCGCAAACCGGCTGCATCAAAAAAGGCGAGTTCTGCGTCGCAACGCAAACCCGCCCAGAATCATTCGTGGAAAACCAAGTATGATAACACTAAAAAATAAGCGTACCACAATAAAACAGTTCGTTCCAAGGTGCAATGTATTCACAACATAATAGCTATGCAGAGGTCACCTGGTAAGGCTGATCTCTGATCACACATTTGTCCGGATAAAATATACGCCTAAACTGTTTTGTGGGACAGACTCCTAGGATTTAAGCAAAATAATGGAAAACAGGGAATAGATAAGGATGGAGAATGTCAACGAACAAATCAGTTTATAAATGATTATGTTTTGATTGTTCTTTAATTTCTCTAATAGTGATATAAAGGTAAGACAGAAAATAAAAGATACAATAAAGGAGGTACTATGAAGAAAACTTATCACGTTATCGTCTCCTTCTTATTTAGTCGAATTACTCGTCTTTTTGCTTCCAATACCAAAGTCGCCTTTGTCTGGACTTTCGTCATACGCACTACTTGGACTAATACTAGTTTTTATCCTGCTTACTACTAAAATATTGAGTAAAATTGCTTAAAGCCATCAATTCGTTATCGAATGTCTGGGACTCACATCATCATTACCTTATAATGGAATATAATTGTTTATACATTACCATTTCATGATTGTTATGTAAATAATAATGAGATATAAGTAATATAGTACATATTTAAAAAGGGCTGATCGTATGGAATGAACACGTGCACGCATCTCTCAGAAACGCCAAGTTACGATACCTCCAAAATATTTCGAACAAGCAGGAATTAAAGACGAAGTGGAGTTTTGTATCAAGGGGAGCGTCATCATGATTCGCCCTGTATGCGAACATACAGGCCATTATTCTTTCGCTGATCTCATATTAGAAGACTTGATCAAAGAAGGGCTTTCCGGTGATGAACTATACTGACAAAAGCGAACGGCAAGCCAAACTCCATATTGCCATAGAAAATGGAATTGCCGAATACGGGGAAGCCGCTCGAAAGTGTAGAGCTGACAATGACGAAACGGAAGACCTATTGGGCGAGATTAGCCGCAATTCATCAGCTTCCCGATAATAGGCGGTCGTATTCCATTCCGTTAGAACTAATTCCTTGTCGGACAGGCCTTGCCCGGCCAGTAGCCTCATCTCCTGCGGAAGCATGTTCTCCAAATAATCCGGATTCGGAGAGCCCCTGAACTCCTCTAATATTTTGCGGTACGGATGCAACGGAAACCGCAGCAGAGTCGTAGGTTGCCGATGGCTTTTTCATCTGCTTCACTAAGGCTGCAGGAATCTCCCGTACCCAGTCATTCACTCCACCAAAGCTGCAGTATCATCCGCACCTCCGATCATCCACTCCGCTAATGCTGCAGTATCTCCCGTCATTCTAGTCATCTGATCCACCAATACTGCAAGAATGCAGCAATTTCATTGGCACGAGTATGCGAAAATAGAATTGCTGCAAAAATACAACAATTACCCTACGGTAAGGCGCAGATAGCGTTCAAAATGGCGAAATGATGCCGTTTTGCAGGATTTTCTCGGAATTTAGCCTCTTGAAGCTAAAAATGCTGCGCCTTTGCAGCATTTACATGCGCGTACCATCTTGTTCCATACTTCCGTCCGAGCTGCCCATCTATTCGCACCATGACAGACCATCTAGCTTCACGCAGGGACCAGCTTGCCCTAACCTAACCTGCCCTGCCTTCCCCGGCCCCGCCTATCATAAGAAAAAGACTGTCGACAGGACTTTGTCGACAGTCTTGAGGAGCCGGCACACACACCGGCTCCTTTCATCTTACTGTATCGGCGCCTTCAACGGCATTCCCGGTTTGCGCGGGTATGCTTTGGGCGTCGATCCTTTTTTGGCAATTAAAATGATATGGCGCTCCGATTCCTCCACCGGCAGGGTGAGCTTATGATCCGCCAGGAAGGAGCCGTGCAGCACCTGCAGGCTCTTCGCCGATTCGGCGATCTCCTCGGCCGGATTCGTCCCCTTCATCGCCGCGAACAGGCCGCCTGTCTTCACGAACGGAAGACAGAATTCATTCAGCACATTGAGGCGGGCTACGGCGCGAGCCGTTACGAGATCGAACCGATCCCGGTATTGCGGCTTACGCGCCACCTCCTCCGCCCGGCCATGAATGCATTCGACCCCGGTCAGCCCCAGCTCTTGCACCAGATGATTCAAGAACTGAATCCGCTTGTTCAGCGAGTCCACAATCGTCAGCTGGACATGCGGGAACAGGATGTGGAGCGGAATGCCCGGGAACCCTGCCCCCGAGCCGATATCGGCCATGGCGGCGACATCCTCCATGTTGACATGGGCCGCCAGCAGCAGCGAATCATAGAAATGCTTCTCATATACTTTATCCCGCTCGGTAATCCCGGTCAGGTTCATCTTCTCGTTCCATTCCACCAAGATATGGAAATATTGTTCGAACTGCTCCCGCTGCCGTTCCGTGAGCGTCCATCCGTGCCCGGCCAGCCAGCCGGCAAACTGTTCTTGTACGGCATCCATAAGCTTGAATCTCTCCGTCCCTCATATGACATCCCGCCCTCAGCGAGCAGAGCAGGCCTAGCCGTTGCGGATTTCTTCCTGCTTCGCCGCCGTCACGCGGTTGTAATGCTCGATATAGACAAGCAGGATAGAAATATCTGCCGGCGTCACCCCCGAGATCCGGGACGCCTGGCCGATCGAGATCGGCCGCACCTTTTCCAGGCGCTGCTTCGCTTCGGAAGCGATGCCCTGCACATCCTGATAGTCGATACCGGCCGGAATCATCTTCTTCTCCATCTTCTGCAGCTTCTCCACATGCAGCAGCTGCTTCTCGATATAGCCGGCATATTTGATCTGAATCTCGACCTGCTCCTTCATCTCCTCGTCCAGCTCATACGGAGATGGGAACAGCTTCTCCACCTGAGCGTAGGCCACTTCAGGACGACGCATTAGCGTAATCGCGTCGCAGCCGTTCACCAGCGGGGCCGATCCCGCTTCGGCGAGCATCGCCTGCACCGCTTCATCCGGCTTCACCTTCGTCGCGCGCAGCCGTTCCATCTCCCGCTCGACGAGCTCCATCTTGCGTTGGAATGCCGCATAGCGCTCTTCGCTAATCAAGCCGATCTCATAACCGATAGGCGTAAGGCGAATGTCCGCATTGTCATGACGGAGCAGCAGACGGTATTCGGCCCGGGACGTCAGCAGACGGTAAGGCTCCATCGTACCCTTCGTCACGAGATCGTCAATCAAGACGCCGATATAGCCTTGCGAACGGTCCAGGATGACCGGCGGCTTGCCCTGAATCTTGCGCGCCGCATTAATGCCGGCTATAATACCTTGGGCCGAAGCCTCCTCATAGCCAGACGTTCCGTTGATTTGTCCGGCCGTGTACAGGTTCTCGACCAGCTTCGTCTCCAACGTCGGCCACAGCTGCGTCGGCACGACCGCATCGTATTCGATAGCATAGCCCGTGCGCATCATTTCCGCTTTTTCCAATCCGGGAACCGAGCGGATCATCTGAAGCTGAACGTCCTCCGGCATGCTGGTAGACAGCCCTTGAACGTAATACTCCGACGTATTTTTCCCCTCCGGCTCCAGGAAAATCTGATGCTTCGGCTTGTCGGCGAAGCGGACGATTTTGTCCTCGATCGATGGACAATAACGTGGCCCAGTCCCCTCGATGACTCCCGAGAACATCGGCGCCCGGTGCAGGTTCTCGTTAATAATCCGATGCGTCTCCTCCGACGTGTAGGTTAGCCAGCAGGGCAGCTGCTCATTATCGGACGAGGTCGTCTCATAGGAGAAGAACTTCGGATGCTCATCCCCCGGCTGAATCTCCGTCTTCGAGAAATCGATGAACTGCTTATTAATGCGCGGCGGCGTTCCGGTCTTGAACCGCACCATCTCGAAGCCCAGCTTGCGCAGGTTCTCCGACAGCTTGATCGAAGGCTGCTGGTTATTCGGACCGCTCTCGTACATCAACTCGCCGATAATAATTTTGCCGCGCAAATACGTCCCGGTCGTCAGAACGACCGCCTTCGCCGTATAGCGGGCTCCGGATGTGGTCTCGACGCCGACGCATTTGCCGTCTTCCACGAGCAGTTCCTCCACCATGCCCTGACGAAGCGTCAGATTCGGCGTCGATTCCACCGTTTCCTTCATCGCCTGCTGGTACATCACCTTATCCGCCTGCGCGCGCAGCGCGTGCACCGCCGGCCCTTTTCCTGTATTCAGCATGCGCATTTGAATGAATGTTTTGTCGATATTGCGGCCCATCTCGCCGCCTAAGGCGTCGATCTCGCGCACGACATGGCCTTTGGCCGGCCCCCCGATCGACGGGTTGCACGGCATGAAGGCCACCATATCCAGATTAATCGTCAACAGCAGCGTATTGCAGCCCATCCGGGCTGTCGCAAGCGCCGACTCGCAGCCCGCGTGTCCGGCTCCGATGACGATAACATCATAGTGTCCTGCATCGAATGGCATCGTATCCCTCCTCTATTCCCATCTTCGACCCGCTTCTTATTTGCCGAGGCAGAATTGAGAAAATATTTGATCAATCAGCGAATCGCCGACGGCATCGCCGATAATTTCACCTAACTGCTCCCAGGCCGACCGCACATCGATCTGAATCATATCGATCGGGATGCCTTGGCGGGAAGCGTCTATCGCATCATCAAGCGCCTGGAGCGCCTTCTTCAGCAGCGCAATGTGGCGCACGTTGCTCACATACGTCAAATCTCCGGATTCGATGCCGCCGCTGAAGAACAAGGTCGAGATCGCCTGCTCCAAGGCGTCTACGCCCTCCTGCTCCTTCGCCGACATGCGGACAATGGCATCTGCGCCGAACGTGTTTTCCAGTTCGCTTATATCAATATGTTGCGGCAGATCCATTTTATTCACAATCACAATGACTTGTCTACCCACAAATTCCTTCATCCATTCCCGCTCATCCTCATGCAGCGGCTCGTTGTTATTCACAACGAAGAGGATCAGATCTGCCTCCAGCAAGGCGCTGCGGGAACGCTCCACGCCGAGGCGCTCGACGATATCCGTCGTCTCCCGGATACCGGCCGTATCCAGCAAGCGAAGCGGAATGCCGTTAATGGTGACGAACTCCTCGATCACGTCGCGCGTCGTGCCCGGAATATCCGTCACAATCGCCTTATTATCCCGGGCCAGCGTATTGAGCAGCGAGGACTTCCCTACATTCGGCCGCCCCACAATCGCCGTCACAATGCCCTCTCTTAATATTTTCCCCTCGGACGCCGTCTTTAACAGCCGTTCAATCTCTTTTTTGACTTGACCGCATTTGTCCTGGATGAACGCGCTCGTCAATTCTTCCACGTCATGCTCCGGATAATCGATATTCACCTCGATATGGGCCAGCGTCTCGATCAGCGTATGGCGCAGCGCACTAATTTTCTTCGACAGATGGCCCTGCACCTGCTTCATCGCCACCGAGAAAGCCCGATCCGACTTCGACCGTATCAGGTCAATGACCGCCTCCGCCTGCGACAAGTCAATGCGTCCGTTCAGGAAAGCGCGCTTCGTGAATTCCCCTGGCTCCGCCGGACGAATCTCCTGCTCCAGCAGCAGATCCATGACCTTGCGAATCGAGATCATCCCTCCGTGCGTATTGATCTCGACAACATCCTCCGTCGTGAACGAGCGCGGCGCCCGCATCACGTTCACCAGCACCTCCTCGACCCGCTCCCCGGTCTTGGGGTCGACGATATGGCCGTAATGAATCGTATGCGTCTCCGCCTCGGTCAGCTTAACCTTGGAACGGAACAGCTTCTCCACTTCGCTCAGCGCGCCTTCCCCGCTCACCCGAATCACCGCGATTCCGCCCTCGCCAAGCGGTGTCGAGACGGCTGCGATCGTATCATACATCATGTGAATTCCCTCCTGTCTTCGCACATGCTTCTATCCTGTACGTATCCCGAACATTGAATTTTGTTAAAAAAAAGCAATGATTACCCCCGACATAGGCGCAATCATTGCGTTCGTGCTTGAATTCCACGTCTATATAATAGAGAAAACTCCAATCATACCATGCGGATTATTTCACGGAAATAACGATGCGCCGGTTCGGCTCCTCGCCCTTGCTGTAGGTCTTCACTTTCGGATGATCCTGCAGCTTGGCATGAATGATCTTCCGCTCCTGCGCCGTCATCGGCTCCAGCACGACATCGTGGCGGTTGCGAACGGCCTTGTTCGCCAACCGGTCAGCCAGCGCTTCCAGCGTCTTCTTCCGCCGCTCGCGGAACTGCTCTGCATCAAGAATAATACGAAGGTGGTGCTTAGAATAACGGTTAGCGACCAGACTCGTCAAATATTGCAGCGAATCCAAAGTCTGGCCCCGGCGCCCGATAATGAGTCCAAGATCAGGTCCGCTGATGTCGAATGTAACGGTATCCTTGCGCTTATGCACCGATACCTCCACTTCCAATCCCATCGCGCGGGCCGCATCGATAATGAACCGGCTCGCCTCTTCGATCGGATCGGGGCCTTCCACCCCGGCTTCTGCGGCCGCGGCATCAACGGACGACACCGCCGCCTCTTCCGCCGGCTCTGACTTCGCTTCAGCGGAAGGGCTTGGGGCCGGGACAGGTGCCTCCGGCTTCTCAAGCAGCGTAAGCTCCACGGTAGCCGGTCGCACCCCAATCAATCCGAACAAGCCGCGCGAGGGCTTCTCCAATACGCGGACGGTGACTCGATCTTCCGCCACCTTCCATTGTGCCAATCCGTTGTTTATTGCATCTTCGATCGTTTTTCCCGATACAATGAGCGTGTTCATTTCGCCGGACTGACCTCCTTATCATTGTTACGATAAAGGAAAAAGTTCTGCACAATCGTGAACAGGTTGCTATATACCCAATACAGCGGCAAGGCCGCCGGGAAGTTAATCGACATGACAAAAATCAAGATTGGGAACACGTACAGCATGAACTGCATCGGATTCGGCCCTTTTTGCTGTGCGGTCATCATCTTCGTCTGAATGAACGAGGTCAATGCAGCGATGATCGGAAGCACGTAGTACGGGTCGGTTTGTCCCAATTTGAGCCATAAAAACGTATGCTCGCGAATTTCCGAGTTCAAATAAATCGAGTTGTACAGGGCGATAAATACCGGCATCTGAACAATCATCGGCAAGCAGCCGGCCAGCGGATTCACATTATGCTGTTGGAACAGCTTCATCGTCTCTTCTTGCTGCTTTTGCGGATTGTCGCCATACTTCTTCTTAAGCTCGGCAAGCTTCGGCTGCAGCTTCTGCATCTCCTTCGAGCTGCGCATCTGCTTCACGGTGAGCGGTAAAATAAGAGAACGGACGATGATGGTAAGCAGCAGTATGGCCAGGCCATACTCTCCCTTGAACCAGGTTGCAAACGTATCCAGAGCTAACGAGAAATAATAGACGACGTTGCGCTCCCAGAAGTTCCCCTGCAGCAGGTCCTCTGTCTTCAATGTCGTGGTCGATGTCGTACATCCGGTCAGTACGACCAGCAACAGCACGGATAACGCCACGAAGAGCCATTTTCGATTATGCAACAACTTCTTCAGCGACAATAGCAAAAACTCCTCTCTTGAACCATCCGATTCCAAAGTAAATATATCATATTTCAAACGCTAAAGGAAACGGCCCAAGCCGCTCTATTCTTGCCTATTGCTTGAACACGGATCCCTTGCGCATCACATGCTGCACGCTCTTCGTCAATTGATCGTAATTCATCTCCGTCGCGCCTTTGCGAACGATGAAAATCAAATCGACATGATCGATAACCCGATCGGCCTCCCGTCTCACAATCTCCTTAATCATTCGCCGCATGCGGTTGCGCATGACCGCATTGCCGATCTTCTTGCTGGCGGAGACCCCTACGCGGAACCGCTCCACCTGCGGACGATGGAAAACATATAAGACCAGCTGATGATTTGCGAAGGAACGGCCGTATCGGTATACCCGGGAAAAATCGGATCGGTCCCGCAACCGGTACTTTTTCTGCACGTGCTTACTCCTGCCCTTCTTACGAAGCCTGCAATAATCTCTGCCGGCATTCCATTAACCAAGTATGTGCTTCCGCCAGGCGGAATAAACGCTCCCTGACCGCAGCCCGAACAGCGGATGATTCGGAAGCAAGCAAAAACGGCCATGATGCCCCCTTGCCGTCAGCCGGCCGTATCTGTCAGGACATTCATGGCTTGTTCTATACTGCTTGCAGACCGCCATCCTTCTTGACCCTCATATCGCGGATTGAACATGAACAGGCTCTCTATTATAAATAGATGCGATTGAATCGCATCGGTCCCCTTAAGAAAAAAAGACCACCGTGGTGGTCTTGCATTCACGCGTCTTATGCGCTCAGTACTTTTCTGCCTTTTTGACGACGAGCAGCAATAACCTTACGGCCGTTTTTCGTGCTCATTCTTTTACGGAAACCGTGAACTTTTTTGCGTTTGCTCACATTTGGCTTAAATGTTGGTCTCAACGTAGCGCACCTCCTCGAATGAGATATGTCATGGGAGTCCCATTGATTGCGTCAGTTCACACTTTCGCACAAAATTCCTTTTTACATTTAAACAGAATACCTCTTAAAAGTCAATGATAACGTTCGGCATCTCCTTCCTCTTTCTCCTTTTCTAATAGAAATAAGTCTGTCTTCGGGACTTATCCGCAGCCCTGATTCGCGATTCCGCCGCCACGAAGTTATTCACATGTGCAAAACCGTTGAGAAATCGACAGATTTCCATGACGACTTGTGCACAATAATTTATACACAGTGGCCGCTCTTGTCGAATGACAACAAGTTATAAACAATATCTAGTGGTGTACATAATTTTTGTACACAAGTTATTGAATTTGTGGATAATTATCGCGGTATCATTGAAAAACAAGGCTTCTTCTGCTATGATTATATTGTTTTTCGGTTGTGAATAACCATTGTGGATATTTATTTATCAACAACCTGTGGATAAAGTTGTGAACAACTCGAATATAACGTTTATATATTGTTCGACATCTTCTTGATATTGTGGATAATATATTATTCGAATCGCTATATCTCGACATCATGCACGTTCGCTTTGCGGTAACGCGCAAGCCGAACGCCGTCATAACATGTCAGCATAGACCCCGACAATGCGCCCTTCTTTAATAAGGGCTTTCTGTGCCTTGGAGAGCCCTTATCGCGTCTTGTCGGGGCCCTTGTCCTTTTCATGGAGCGGCGAAGCACGCCGGTTTTCGCGTCACCTGACGACGCAGAAGGTTTGAAGGAGTGAAACGATCTGTGGAGCGCCAAGCGAACGCACATTGGCAGGAAATATTGTCCGTCATCCAGACCAAGCTTAGCAAACCAAGCTTCGATACCTGGTTCAAAGCCACTCAAGCGGTCAAGTTTACGGACACGCAGCTACTGATTACCGCACCGACCACATTTGCGGTGGAATGGCTTGAGAGCCGTTATACGAAGCTGGTTAGCTCAACTATCTTAGAAATTACGGGCAATCAGGTGGACGTCAAGTTCATCATCGAGGAGGCGGCCCTTGCGGAACCTGACATTCCGCAGCCACAGAGTCCTCCGGCCCGTCCTGCCGTTCAGGATGAGCCGGCTTCCACCATGCTCAACCCCAAGTATACGTTCGATACATTCGTCATCGGCTCGAACAACCGTTTCGCCCATGCCGCTTCGCTCGCGGTGGCGGAAGCGCCGGCCAAAGCATACAACCCGTTGTTCCTGTACGGGGGCGTCGGTCTGGGCAAGACCCACTTGATGCATGCGATTGGGCATTACATTTTGGAGCATAATCCGGCGAGCCGCGTCGTATACACCACATCCGAGAAGTTCACCAATGAATTCATCAATGCGATCCGGGATAACCGGGGGGAGAGCTTCCGCAACAAATACCGGAATGTCGACATTTTGCTCGTCGACGACATTCAGTTTCTCGCCGGCAAGGAATCGACGCAGGAGGAATTTTTCCATACCTTCAATGCGCTTCATAACGAAAATAAACAGATCGTCATCTCAAGCGATCGTCCGCCCAAAGAGATCGAAACGCTGGAGGAACGGCTTCGTTCCCGGTTCGAATGGGGCTTGATCACCGATATTCAGCCCCCTGATTTGGAGACGAGAATCGCGATTCTGCGCAAAAAGGCAAAGGCGGAGAACCTCGATATCCCGAATGAAGCGATGGGCTATATCGCGAATCAGATCAACACGAACATTCGTGAGCTGGAAGGGGCACTGACCCGGGTCGTCGCGTTCTCGACGATGACGAACCAGGATATAACTACCCATCTGGCAGCGGAAGCGCTGAAGGATATTATCCCGTCCAGCCGTCCGCGCATGATTACGATACAGGATATCCAGCAGAAGGTAGGCGAGTTCTACGGGCTGAAGATGGAGGATTTCAAGGCGCGGAAGCGAACGAAAGCCGTCGCGTTCCCGCGGCAGATCGCCATGTATCTATCCCGCGAGCTGACCGACTACTCCTTACCCAAGATAGGGGAAGCCTTCGGCGGCCGGGACCATACGACCGTCATCCATGCGCACGAAAAAATTACCCAGAACGTACAGCAAGACCAGGAATTATACAAAGTGATTCAGAACCTGATCGACAAAATCAAAAATCCGACGCTGTGAACAACATAAAAAGCCTATGCACAATCTATACACATGTGGATAGGCTTTACTTTATGCGTGTTCCAGGTAGTTATCCACATATTCAGTGCCCCTACTATTACTATTATTATTTAAAAGATTAATATAGATCATCATATAACAACGCAAGCAAATTCCGCTTCTCATGAATTGCAATGCTACAATAGGCGTTAAGGAGTGACGACATGAAAATTTCCATACTAAAAAATGAACTGAATGAAGCGATACAAAATGTATCAAAAGCGATTTCCAGCCGGACGACGATTCCGATTCTGACCGGGATTAAGATGGACGTGACCTTTCAAGGAGTGACCTTGACGGCCAGCGATACCGACATTTCGATTCAATGCTTCATTCCGGTGGAGGATGACCGCCAGACGATTGTCCAGGTTGACAAGCCGGGGAGTGTCGTGCTGCCGGCCAAGTTTTTTGTCGAGATTATTAAGAAGCTGCCGTCCCAAGACATCGAGATCGAAGTCAAAGATCACTTCCAGACCTTCCTCCGTTCCGGTTCAACCGACATCCAGATGGTCGGCCTCGATCCGGAAGAATATCCGGTGCTGCCAAGCATCGAGGAGAATCAGGTTATTCGCGTGAACGGCGATTTGCTGAAAACGATGATTAAGCAGACGGTTTTTGCCATTTCCACCAACGAGACGACGCCAATCTTGACTGGCGTGCTATGGAATTTGCAGGAGGGCGACCTCAAGTTCGTCGCTACGGACCGCCATCGGCTGGCCAGCCGCATCGCTGATATTCAAGCCGAAGAAGATATCCGCTTTAACAATGTCGTCATTTCCGGCAAGACGCTCAATGAATTGAGCAAGATCATTCCGGATCAGAACACGATTGTCGATATCGTCGTGGCCGACAATCAGGTATTGTTCAAGATCGACCGCGTTCTGTTTTATTCACGTATTTTAGACGGCACTTATCCGGATACTTCCAAGATTATTCCGCAGCAGTATAAAACAGAACTGGTTTTGGATACAAAAAAATTGACGGATGCGATCGACCGGGCCTATTTGCTGTCACGCGAGGAGAAGACGAACATTGTCCGTCTGCAGACCAAGGAAGACGGCACGATCGAGATTTCATCGAGCTCCTCAGAGCTGGGCCGGGTCACCGAGCAGTTGGATGTCAAGGAATTCAACGGGGAACCGCTGCGCATCGCGTTCAACTCCAAATATATGCTCGATGTGTTGAAGGTTGTGGAATGCGAGCATATTTTCATCGGATTTACGGGCGCTATGAGTCCGATTATCATTAAACCAACGGAGAAGGTGAACAGCCTTCATCTCATCCTGCCATACCGGACGACCAATTAACCGGAGACAGGCAGGGGAGCGCAGCCGCAGGGAGGCTGCCAAGGAGGATACGATCATGAACGAGATTACGATTCATACGGAATATATTACGCTCGGGCAATTCCTGAAGCTGGCAGACTGCGCTTCGACCGGGGGACATGCCAAGGTGATCCTGGCCGAGAATCAGGTCAAGGTCAACGGAGAGCCGGAATCCCGCCGGGGACGGAAGCTGTATGCGGGGGATACCGTGAATGTGGAAGGCTGCGGCGCTTTCCGCGTCACTTCCGCGCAGGAGGCATAGCCGGTGTTCGTCAAATCCGTGGCGCTGAGGCAGTACCGCAATTATGAGGGCTTGGAGCTGGATACGAACAACCGGGTCAACATCTTCGTCGGCAATAATGCCCAGGGCAAGACCAATTTGCTGGAAGCCATCTTCGTGCTTGCTCTGACCAAGTCGCATCGTACTTCGAAGGACAAGGAACTGATCGGCTGGGAAGCGGATCAAGCCTCGCTCAAGGCGCTGGTGGAGCGGAAGTACGGCCAGGTCCAGCTCGATCTGAGTATTTCCAAGCAGGGGAAGAAGGCCAAGCTGAACGGGCTGGAGCAGAAAAAGCTGAGCGGCTTTATCGGCGCACTCAATGTCGTGATGTTCGCGCCGGAGGATTTGGAGATCGTCAAGGGCTCTCCAGGCATCCGCCGGCGCTTCCTCGATATGGAGATCGGCCAGGTCCAGCCGAGCTATTTGTACCATTTGCAGCAATATCAGAAGGTTCTGATTCAGCGCAACAACCTCTTGAAGCAGATGTGGAGCAAGCCCGGCGCACAGCCGGATGCGATGCTCGAGATTTTTAACGAACAGCTCGCGGTTAATGGTGTTAAAGTTGTAAGGAAAAGGAAACAATATTTACTAAAGCTGCAAGGTTGGGCCGAGCAGATTCATGCAGGCATCACCAATGGGCAGGAAGCGCTTCAGATTGAGTATGTGCCGTCCTTTGCGGCGGCGGAAGAAGATGACGCTGTTTTATTTGAACAATTTATGTTAAAGTTAACACAAATGAAAGACCAGGAGGTGCGGCGCGGCATAACGCTTGTCGGGCCGCATCGGGACGATCTCGCCTTTTTCATTAACGGCAAAGAAGTGCAAACGTACGGCTCGCAAGGTCAGCAGCGAACAACGGCCTTATCCTTGAAGCTGGCTGAGATTGAGCTGATGCATGAAGAAATCGGTGAATATCCCGTGCTGCTGCTGGACGATGTGTTGTCCGAGCTTGATACGCACCGCCAGACGCAGCTCATTGAGACCTTTCAGAGCAAGGTCCAGACGTTCATCACGACGACGGGCATCGAAGGCATCAACATCGGCCGGCTTCAGGATGCAAATATGTTCCACGTGGAAAACGGGCAAGTCATGCGTTAAGGGGGAGTCCGATTGTATATTCACCTGGGTGGAGAAAAGGTCATTCGTTCTTCGGAACTGGTCGCTATTTTCGATGTTTCCATTGAGAAATCATCCAAGCTGTCCAAGCAGTTCGTGGCGAATGCCCATAAGGTCAAAAACGTGGAGGCGATAGGCGAGGAGGAAGCCAAGTCGATCGTCGTCACGAAAGGAAAAGTTTACTTTTCGCCCATTTCATCTACTACGCTGAAGAAGCGGGCGCGTCATTACAACGAGTAGGCATACGACACTTTCGCTTGCCGGACCGATCTGGGGCCGAAGCGCGCCGGAATGGCCTGCAGGCCGCATTGTATAGCGGATGAACCAGCGGCGGAACTGAAAAATAAGAAGTAGGTGAGGGCATGTCATTGAATCAAAACACTTATGATGAGAGCCAGATTCAGGTCCTGGAAGGCCTGGAAGCGGTTCGTAAGCGGCCGGGGATGTATATTGGTTCCACTAGCGTCAGAGGGCTTCATCATTTGGTATGGGAAGTGGTCGACAACAGTATTGACGAGGCGTTGGCCGGTTACTGTACGAAGATTCAAGTGATCGTGCATGAAGATAACAGTATCACGGTCATTGATAACGGGCGCGGGATTCCGGTCGGTATCGAGCAGAAGATGCAGCGTCCGGCCGTAGAGGTCGTCATGACGGTGCTTCACGCCGGCGGGAAGTTCGGAGGCGAAGGCTATAAAGTGTCCGGAGGTCTGCACGGCGTAGGGGTGTCCGTCGTCAATGCGTTGTCGGAGAGCCTTATCGTTACGGTCAAGCGGGACGGTCATATCCATCAGCAAGAGTACCGCCGCGGTGTGCCTCAGTATGATCTCAAAGTGCTCGGTGACACCGATGAGACAGGAACGACGATTCGCTTCAAGCCGGATCCTGAAATCTTCACGGATACGCTCGTCTATGATCATGAGACGCTTGTCTCCCGGATCCGCGAGCTGGCGTTCCTGAATAAAGGTATCGAAATGGTGCTCATGGACGAGCGGAACAACCAGACGGAGACATTCAAATACGACGGAGGGATTATTGAATTCGTCGAATATTTGAACCGCAACCGGGAAAAAATGCATGAGCCGCCGATCTATGTTGAGGGGCAGAAGGATTATATTACATGCGAGATCGCCCTTCAGTATAACGACAGCTATACGGAAAATATATATTCATTCGCCAATAATATTCATACGCATGAAGGCGGAACCCATGAGTCCGGATTCAAGAGTGCATTGACGCGGATCATTAACGAATATGCCCGCAAAATGAACCTGATGAAGGATAATGTGTCCAACTTGAGCGGGGATGATGTGCGGGAAGGGCTGACAGCGATCGTCTCGGTCAAAATTCCGGAGCCGCAATTCGAAGGCCAGACGAAGACGAAGCTGGGGAACAGCGAAGTGCGCAGTATCGTCGAGTCCTTGTTCGCCGAGCGGCTGATGGAATTTATGGATGAGAATCCGGCCATCTCGCGGAAAGTGGTCGAGAAGGGATTGCAGGCGGCGCGCGCCCGGGATGCCGCACGCCGTGCCCGGGAATTGACCCGCCGGAAGAGCGCGCTTGAGGTCAGTTCGCTTCCGGGCAAGCTAGCAGACTGCTCCTCCAAGGATGCCTCCCAGTGCGAACTGTTCATCGTCGAGGGGGATTCTGCGGGCGGTTCAGCCAAGCAGGGCCGGGATCGCCACTTCCAAGCGATTCTTCCGCTCAAGGGGAAAATCTTGAACGTCGAAAAATCCCGCCTGGACAAAATTTTGTCCAATGCCGAAATCCGGGCGATTATTACGGCCCTCGGCACCGGGATCGGCGAGGACTTCGATCTGGAGAAGGCCCGTTATCACAAAATTATTATTATGACGGATGCCGACGTCGACGGCGCCCATATTCGGACGCTGCTTCTGACGTTCTTCTACCGCTACATGCGGAGACTGATCGAAGCTGGATATGTCTATATCGCTCAGCCGCCGCTCTTCAAGATCGAGCGGAACAAGGTGGTCCGGTATGCGGACAGCGAGAAGATGAGAGACGAGATTATTGCTGAATTCGGCGAGGGCGTCAAAGTCAACGTGCAGCGTTACAAAGGTCTCGGCGAGATGAATGCCGAGCAGCTGTGGGAGACGACGATGGATCCCGAGAGCCGCTCCATGCTTCAAGTATCCTTCGAGGATGCGAAGATGGCGGACGAAGTGTTCGACACATTGATGGGCGATAATGTGGAGCCGCGCCGCGACTTCATTCAGCGCCACGCCAAATTTGTCAAAAATCTCGATTTTTAAGCGAAAGCATGCAAGCCCCGGTCCCTGCAAGGACCGGGGCTTTTGTGCGCTGCATTGCCTGGGCGGGCAGACGACCGACTGTTTGCCTGCCGCGTGGGGCACGTTCAAGAGGAGCGCTTGCGGCGGCGCAGGCGGCCGTAGGCGATGCCATATTTGCGGATGCGGCGGTAATTGCACTGGCTGAAATTCATGTTGCGGAACACGGTGATATCCGGCTTCGTGTTGACTTCGAATATCCACGGTTGGCGGTCTTCATCCAGCCCGACATCCAACCCGATTTCCTTGAGGCCGGGGAAACTTTTTTCCAGTTCCGCCGCCGTCTCTATCCCCAACTGCTTCAGCAAGGCGATCATCCGGACCTTTTCTTCCTCCGTCATGTTGTCTTTGAGGAGCGGGTTAATATCAGCCAGCTTCCCACCGCTATTGAAGTTGGTGACAACATTGCTGGTGCCGGCCACCTTGCCGAATACGGCCGTCGTCTCCCAGTGGCCTTTCGGGCTCATTTGCGTCAGCACGCGAATGTCGAAATTTTTGTCTTGATACTTGAGAAGATGAATTCCCTTCTGAATCAGATAGGGCTTGGATCCGATTCGTCTGGCGACCGCGCGGTGCAAGTCTTCGAATGTGGCGTAACGGAACACCTGCGTGCCTGCCATCAGATGATACTCCTCTCCCTCCCGGACCACCCGCATGACGCCATGACCATGGGTACCCCGGTTCGGCTTGACATAGACCATGGCATGCGCCTCGAGCATGCTCTCCAGATGGTTCTCCGTGAAGGGACGCGTCTCTGGAATGAACGCATTGAGCTCGGCGGAGCGCTGCAAGGCCAGCGTCTTTTTCAACTTACTGGCAACACGTCGTATGGCCATTCAACCATCCTTTCCGATGAACCTGATTGCGTCATCTTTTCTAGTAGTCAAGTATGGTATAATAAAGGATATGTCGGCGAAGGCCGATTGGAAAAGAACAAAAGCCCATTTTGCGAAAGGAATTGTTCGGTTTTTGGTGTCATTTGGCGTAACGTTTAATTGTACATCTTTTGTGAAAGTAATATAATGAAAATAGCGTAGATATGGGCTTGGTGAATAATAGGCAGCCCACTAGGATGGCTGATCTTATTCACACAGGGAAACGGTTCGATCCCGATCAGGGCAATGGAGCCGTTTTCGCTTGCTAAGCAAACTCATTGCTATTTGCCATACATTGTGGACGCTGTGAACAAGAATGATGAGGAGGTCCAGCATGGCGGAAGAAAAACAATCGCAAATTAAAGATCGCGACATCGGCATGGAGATGCGGGAATCTTTTCTCGATTACGCGATGAGCATCATTGTCAGCCGTGCGCTGCCGGATGTTCGCGACGGACTGAAGCCGGTTCACCGCCGGATATTGTATGCGATGTCTGAACTCGGCATGGCGCCGGACAAGCCATATAAGAAGTCGGCAAGAATTGTCGGGGAAGTCATCGGTAAGTATCACCCTCACGGTGATTCAGCGGTCTATGAGACGATGGTGCGCATGGCGCAGGACTTCTCTCTGCGTTATATGCTGGTCGACGGTCACGGGAACTTCGGTTCGATAGATGGGGACTTCGCGGCAGCGATGCGGTATACAGAAGCGCGTCTGTCTAAGATTGCGATGGAGCTGCTGCGTGACATTAATAAAGATACAGTTGATTTCGCCCCGAACTATGATGGGGAAGAGACGGAGCCAGTCGTGTTGCCGGCGCGGTTCCCGAACCTGCTTGTCAATGGGGTCTCGGGGATTGCGGTCGGCATGGCGACCAACATTCCGCCTCATAATTTGATCGAGGTCATTGATGGCATTCAGGCGCTTATCCGCAATCCGGAGATTACGCCGCTCGAGCTGATGGATTATATCAAGGGGCCGGATTTCCCGACAGCCGGACTGATTCTGGGCCGCGAAGGGATTCGCCAAGCGTATATGACCGGGCGCGGTTCGGTTACGATGCGGGCGAAGGCAACGATTGAAGAGCATAACGGCAAAGCCCGCATTCTCGTTCATGAGCTGCCTTACCAAGTGAATAAGGCGAAGCTGGTCGAGAAGATTGCCGAGCTGGTCCGCGAGAAGCGGGTCGAGGGCATTACGGATCTGCGCGACGAATCCGATCGCAACGGCATGCGGATCGTTATCGAGCTGCGCCGGGATGTCAATCCGAGCGTCGTGCTGAACAATCTGTACAAGCATACGGCGCTGCAGTCGAACTTCGGCATCAATATGCTGGCGCTCGTTAATCAGGAGCCGCGCGTATTGAACCTGCGCGAGATGCTCTACTATTACCTGGAGCACCAGGTTGAAGTCATTCGCCGCCGCACTGAGTTCGATCTGCGGAAGGCGGAAGCTCGCGCTCATATTCTGGAAGGGTTGCGTGTGGCGCTTGATCACCTCGATGAAGTGATCGCGCTCATCCGCGGTTCCCGGACAGCCGATATCGCGCGCGAAGGCTTGATCAGCCGCTTCCAGCTGTCCGTCGAGCAGGCTCAAGCGATTCTCGATATGCGCCTGCAGCGCTTGACCGGTCTGGAGCGGGAGAAGATCGAAGAAGAATACGCCGAGCTGATGAAGAAGATTGCCGAATTGAAGGAAATTTTGGCAAGCGAACAGCTGGTGTTGAATATTATTAACGACGAATTGGAAGAGGTAAAACAAAAATATGGCGACGAGCGCCGTACGGAGATTACAATCGGCGAAGACAGCATTCTCGACGAGGATCTAATCCCGCAAGAGGATGTTATCATCACGATTACGCACAGCGGCTACATCAAGCGCCTGCCGGTTACGACGTACCGCAGCCAGAAGCGCGGCGGACGGGGCGTGGTCGGAATGGATACGAAGGATAACGACTTCGTCGAGCATCTGTTCGTCACCAATTCCCACCATTACTTGATGTTCTTCACCGACAAAGGCAAGGTGTACCGCATCAAGGCGTATGAGGTGCCTGACTTGAGCCGCACTGCGCGCGGGACGCCGATCATTAACCTGATTCAGATCGAGCAGGGAGAATCGATCAACGCCGTCATTCCGGTGAAGGAATTCGAAGCGGACAAGTTCTTGTTCTTCGCTACCCGCCACGGTATCGTGAAGAAGACGCCCCTGGATGATTACGTCAATATCCGCAAGGGCGGGCTGATTGCCATCAACCTGAGAGAAGACGATGATCTTATCGGGGTTCGCCTGACGGATGGGGAGCAGGAGATCATTATGGGGACATCGAACGGGATGTCGATTCGTTTCCCGGAAAAAGATGTCCGTTCCATGGGACGCTCCGCTACCGGCGTCAAAGGGATTACGCTCGACGATGACGACTTCGTCATCGGTATGGACGTCGTCAGCGAGGACAATGATGTCCTTATCGTCTCCTCCAAAGGCTACGGCAAGCGAACGCCAATGAGCGAGTACCGCATCCAGAGCCGCGGAGGCAAAGGAATCAAGACGATTAACGTGACGGTTAAAAACGGCCCTGTCGTCGGCTTGAAGGTCGTCCAGCCGGAAGAGGATCTGATGATCATCACCTCGCTTGGCACCATTATCCGGATGAGCATGGCAGGCATCTCACAGATGGGACGCTATGCGCAAGGGGTCAAGCTCATTAATATCCGGGAGGATGACAGTGTAGCTACCGTCAGCCGGTGCGACAAGAATGAAGAACAGGATGAGATGGAAGATATGAACGAGGAGCCGGGAAGCCAGGAGAATGGACCTGACGCGGATTCTGCTGCAGCCGATACATCCGGCGGCCCAGACAATCCTTCATCCTAATTTGACACGAAGGGGCGTATATCCACAAGATGCGCCCCTTCTACTGTATCAGACGGTTATCACATCGCAGAATTGCTTTCCTGATGCAGTCATTATAATGAACCTCTATCCCGCGGCCGGTTCAGAGCGATCCGCTGCGGCAGAGGTTTTCTTCTTATTTTACGAAGGATCAGGAGCGTGGAATGGACAGATGGTGTTAATTCCAGTATCGCAAGCCAAGCCAGGAGATCGGCTCGATCAAGATGTGCGGACGATGCTCGGCGGTGTGTTGATGTTCAAAGGCCGAAGACTCAGCGTTCAGGATATGGAAGTGCTGAAGGCATTTTTGGTGAAGACGGTCGATGTTGAAGGAGAACCAGAGCCGGAATTGGCCGAAGCGGCATTCGGCAACTCAGCGGCTATGCCGGCCAGGGACAAATCCGAGGATGCGGCGGCAGAAGACAGAGAGGGGGGCGGGACGGCCCCGAACGCGAAGCCGGCAGGTTTTGTGGAATTATGGATGCAGATGGTTCAATTGTTGAAAAATGTATTCCATACCGCAAACATGACGAAGCTTCCGATTCTGGAGCTGCGCCAGCAGATGGAATGGCTGTTGGCTCGCGCGGATCATTACTCGCCGCTGTTCCTTCATCCGGATATTAAGGAGCTTATCGCCGATGAAGAAGACGATTATTTGTATCATAAATCGATTGCGGTCGCGTTGACATCACATCTGCTTGGCCAATGGAGCGGACAGCCGGCCAAGGAAGGCATGCAAATTGCGCTTGCCGGCTTGCTGCATGATATCGGCAAGACCCGGGTTGATGATGATATCGTCAACAAGCAGGGCGCTCTGACGGATAGCGAGCGGGCCGCAATGAAGCGGCATGCCCATTATGCTTATGATATTTTGCGCCATACGCCAGGCTTGAACGAAGGGGTGAAGCTGGGTGTCCTCCAGCATCACGAACGAATGGACGGGAGCGGGTATCCGCTGGGCGTCCCGGGAGAGAAGATTCATCCTTATGCCAAAATCGTCGCCGTCGCCGATATGTTCCATGCGATGACGCTGAATCGGGGCTACAAACGCGCCGCTTCTCCATATGTTGTGCTGGAGCAGCTGAAGGAAGAGTCGTTCGGCAAGCTGGACCCGCAGCTCGTGTCAACGTTCATCCAAAAAGTGACGCACTTTCAGCAGGGCAGCGCTGTGCAATTGAACGACGGCCGGGTAGGCAAGATTGTCTTCACGGAGGAGCGTCATCCTACACGCCCGTGGGTGTCGGTGGATGGGCAGATCGTGCATCTGTCGGAGGAGCGTCATCTGTGGATTAAGAAAGTATTGACCGGCTGATTGCCTAAGCTGATTATCTAATAAGATAGTTCTGTTCAGATAGAGTCTCTTTGCCCAGGGACTCTATTTTTGTCTTGTTCCCCACGTATAGTTAATGTGTTATGGTCAAGCTAGGCACGGCAGAACAGGCTGCAATAAGCGCATGAATAAGGCGTTGGTAAGCGGGGAATGGTAAAGCTTTAAGAAATCTTTAAATAAATTTAAAAAAACACTTGCATTCCGATTCTAGCCGTGATATATTATAAAAGTCGCCGCTGAGAGATGCGGGACAACAAGAAAAGAAACAAGATTGTTCTTTGAAAACTGAACAACGAGTGATGTTTGTGCAAGAGGTCATTTTGACCTCGTCAGCAATAGAATGAGCAAGTCAAACTACTTTTATGGAGAGTTTGATCCTGGCTCAGGACGAACGCTGGCGGCGTGCCTAATACATGCAAGTCGAGCGGAGCGACGGTTTCCTTCGGGAAACCATTAGCTTAGCGGCGGACGGGTGAGTAATACGTAGGTAACCTGCCCTTAAGACCGGGATAACTCACGGAAACGTGGGCTAATACCGGATAGTCGATTTCCTCGCATGAGGGAATCGGGAAAGGCGGAGCAATCTGCCACTTATGGATGGACCTACGGCGCATTAGCTAGTTGGTGGGGTAACGGCTCACCAAGGCGACGATGCGTAGCCGACCTGAGAGGGTGATCGGCCACACTGGGACTGAGACACGGCCCAGACTCCTACGGGAGGCAGCAGTAGGGAATCTTCCGCAATGGACGCAAGTCTGACGGAGCAACGCCGCGTGAGTGATGAAGGTTTTCGGATCGTAAAGCTCTGTTGCCAGGGAAGAACGCTATGGAGAGTAACTGTTCCATAGGTGACGGTACCTGAGAAGAAAGCCCCGGCTAACTACGTGCCAGCAGCCGCGGTAATACGTAGGGGGCAAGCGTTGTCCGGAATTATTGGGCGTAAAGCGCGCGCAGGCGGTCATGTAAGTCTGGTGTTTAAACCCGGGGCTCAACTCCGGGTCGCATCGGAAACTGTGTGACTTGAGTGCAGAAGAGGAAAGTGGAATTCCACGTGTAGCGGTGAAATGCGTAGAGATGTGGAGGAACACCAGTGGCGAAGGCGACTTTCTGGGCTGTAACTGACGCTGAGGCGCGAAAGCGTGGGGAGCAAACAGGATTAGATACCCTGGTAGTCCACGCCGTAAACGATGAATGCTAGGTGTTAGGGGTTTCGATACCCTTGGTGCCGAAGTTAACACATTAAGCATTCCGCCTGGGGAGTACGGTCGCAAGACTGAAACTCAAAGGAATTGACGGGGACCCGCACAAGCAGTGGAGTATGTGGTTTAATTCGAAGCAACGCGAAGAACCTTACCAGGTCTTGACATCCCTCTGACCGTCCTAGAGATAGGGCTTCCCTTCGGGGCAGAGGTGACAGGTGGTGCATGGTTGTCGTCAGCTCGTGTCGTGAGATGTTGGGTTAAGTCCCGCAACGAGCGCAACCCTTAACTTTAGTTGCCAGCATTGAGTTGGGCACTCTAGAGTGACTGCCGGTGACAAACCGGAGGAAGGTGGGGATGACGTCAAATCATCATGCCCCTTATGACCTGGGCTACACACGTACTACAATGGCTGGTACAACGGGAAGCGAAGCCGCGAGGTGGAGCGAATCCTAAAAGCCAGTCTCAGTTCGGATTGCAGGCTGCAACTCGCCTGCATGAAGTCGGAATTGCTAGTAATCGCGGATCAGCATGCCGCGGTGAATACGTTCCTGGTCTTGTACACCGCCCGTCACACCACGAGAGTTTACAACACCCGAAGTCGGTGGGGTAACCGCAAGGAGCCAGCCGCCGAAGGTGGGGTAGATGATTGGGGTGAAGTCGTAACAAGGTAGCCGTATCGGAAGGTGCGGCTGGATCACCTCCTTTCTAAGGATTACGTCTCCTGCGACGGAGACATACAGGGAGCATAAGCTTCCACACACAAACATCACTCGTTTTCAGTTTTGAAAGGATAATCCCTTTCACTTGTACCTTGAAAACTGAATCGCGAAAGTAAAGCTTAGAATCATCCTTATAAATAATGATGGTTTAAAAAGGCCACTTTGGGGACTTTTTAAACTACCTTGCTAGGTTAAGCTAGTAAGAGCACACGGAGGATGCCTAGGCGCCAGGAGCCGACGAAGGACGTGGCGAACGACGAAATTGCCTCGGGAGCTGTAAGCAAGCATCGATCCGGGATGTCCGAATGGGGAAACCCGGCTGCTGTAATAGGCAGTCACTCACACCTGAATACATAGGGTGTGAAGAGGCATACGAGGGAACTGAAACATCTAAGTACCCTCAGGAAGAGAAAACAATAGTGATTCCGTCAGTAGCGGCGAGCGAACGCGGAAGAGCCTAAACCGGAGAGCTTGCTCTCCGGGTTGTGGGACGTCTCACATGGAGTCAGAAAGGTGTTTATTAGACGAAGAGGTCTGGAAAGGCCCGCCAAAGAAGGTAAAAGCCCTGTACTCGAAAGTAAATGCCCTCCGAGACGGATCCCGAGTACCGCGGGACACGTGAAACCCCGTGGGAATCCGGCAGGACCATCTGCTAAGGCTAAATACTCCTGGCGACCGATAGTGAAGCAGTACCGTGAGGGAAAGGTGAAAAGCACCCGGAAGGGAGTGAAATAGAACCTGAAACCGTGTGCTTACAAGAAGTCAGAGCCCTTTTTATGGGTGATGGCGTGCCTTTTGTAGAATGAACCGGCGAGTTACGTTTACGTGCAAGGTTAAGGTGAAAAGCCGTAGCCGCAGCGAAAGCGAGTCTGAATAGGGCGAATGAGTACGTAGACGTAGACCCGAAACCGTGTGATCTACCCCTGTCCAGGGTGAAGGTGCGGTAACACGCACTGGAGGCCCGAACCCACGAATGTTGAAAATTCGGGGATGAGGTGGGGTAGCGGAGAAATTCCAATCGAACTCGGAGATAGCTGGTTCTCCCCGAAATAGCTTTAGGGCTAGCCTCGGAGGAAGAGTCGTGGAGGTAGAGCACTGATTGGGTGGGGCCCGCCAAGGGTTACCAAGCTCAGTCAAACTCCGAATGCCATGGACTTATTATCCGGGAGTCAGACAATGGGTGCTAAGGTCCGTTGTCAAGAGGGAAACAGCCCAGACCATCAGCTAAGGCCCCTAAGTGTACGTTAAGTGGGAAAGGATGTGGAGTTGCCCAGACAACCAGGATGTTGGCTTAGAAGCAGCCATCATTTAAAGAGTGCGTAATAGCTCACTGGTCGAGTGACTCTGCGCCGAAAATGTAACGGGCTAAACGTACCGCCGAAGCTATGGATTGATGCTTTGCATCAGTGGTAGGGAGCGTTGTGTACCGGGTTGAAGGCAGACCGGAAGGACTGCTGGACTGTACACAAGTGAGAATGCCGGTATGAGTAACGAAAAGACATGTGAGAATCATGTCCGCCGAAAGCCTAAGGGTTCCTGGGGAAGGCTCGTCCGCCCAGGGTAAGTCGGGACCTAAGGCGAGGCCGAAAGGCGTAGTCGAAGGACAACAGGTTGAAATTCCTGTACCACCGTAGCCGTTATGAGCAATGGGGGGACGCAGAAGGATAGGGACGCGAGCTGATGGATGCTCGTCCAAGCAGTGAGGCTGGTCAGTAGGCAAATCCGCTGACCGTAAGGCTGGGCTGTGACGGGGAGGGAAAATTACAGTACCGAAGGTCTTGATTTCATGCTGCCAAGAAAAGCCTCTAGCCAGGTAAAGGTGCCCGTACCGCAAACCGACACAGGTAGGCGAGAAGAGAATTCTAAGGCGCGCGGAAGAACTCTCGTTAAGGAACTCGGCAAAATGACCCCGTAACTTTGGGAGAAGGGGTGCCCCGGTAGGGTTAATAGCCCGAGGGGGCCGCAGTGAATAGGCCCGAGCGACTGTTTAGCAAAAACACAGGTCTGTGCGAAGCCGTAAGGCGAAGTATACGGGCTGACGCCTGCCCGGTGCTGGAAGGTTAAGGGGAGTGGTTAGCCGCAAGGCGAAGCTATGAACCGAAGCCCCAGTAAACGGCGGCCGTAACTATAACGGTCCTAAGGTAGCGAAATTCCTTGTCAGGTAAATTCTGACCCGCACGAATGGCGTAACGACTTGGGCGCTGTCTCAACGAGAGATCCGGTGAAATTTTAATACCTGTGAAGATGCAGGTTACCCGCGACAAGACGGAAAGACCCCATGGAGCTTTACTGCAGCTTGATATTGGACTTTGGTACGGTCTGTACAGGATAGGTGGGAGCCTGAGAAGCCGGAGCGCCAGCTTCGGTGGAGGCGCCGTTGGGATACCACCCTGATCGTATCGGAGTTCTAACCTGGGACCGTGGAACCGGTTCGGGGACAGTGTCAGGCGGGCAGTTTGACTGGGGCGGTCGCCTCCTAAAGAGTAACGGAGGCGCCCCAAGGTTCCCTCAGAATGGTTGGAAATCATTCGAAGAGTGCAAAGGCAGAAGGGAGCTTGACTGCGAGACCTACAAGTCGAGCAGGGACGAAAGTCGGGCTTAGTGATCCGGTGGTACCGCATGGAAGGGCCATCGCTCAACGGATAAAAGCTACCCTGGGGATAACAGGCTTATCTCCCCCAAGAGTCCACATCGACGGGGAGGTTTGGCACCTCGATGTCGGCTCATCGCATCCTGGGGCTGAAGTAGGTCCCAAGGGTTGGGCTGTTCGCCCATTAAAGCGGTACGCGAGCTGGGTTCAGAACGTCGTGAGACAGTTCGGTCCCTATCTGTCGCGGGCGTAGGAAATTTGAGAGGAGCTGTCCTTAGTACGAGAGGACCGGGATGGACGTACCGCTGGTGTACCAGTTGTCTCGCCAGAGGCATAGCTGGGTAGCCAAGTACGGAAGGGATAAGCGCTGAAAGCATCTAAGCGTGAAGCCCCCCTCAAGATGAGATTTCCCACATTGGTAAGACCCCTTGAAGACGACGAGGTAGATAGGTTGGAGGTGGAAGTGCAGCAATGCATGGAGCTGACCAATACTAATCGGTCGAGGGCTTATCCTAAGTAAGATGATTCGCAAGACAAACTTTCGCATTCAGTTTTTAAGGTACAATACCTTATCTGTTTGGTGGCGATAGCGGAGGGGTTCCACGCGTACCCATCCCGAACACGACCGTTAAGCCCTCCAGCGCCGATGGTACTTGGACCGCAGGGTCCTGGGAGAGTAGGACGCTGCCAAGCAGACAAAGACCACTGACTTTCTGTCGGTGGTTTTTTTCTATATCTACGGAAGAATGCAGGGAATGCGGCGAACCGGAGGACGGTGAACCGGACGAACATGTCATCGCATCCTGAGGCATTGTTGCACTCTAGGGCGTCATTTGAGGCATCTTGAGGCATTGTTGCTTCCACGGGGCGTCATTGAGGCATCATCTGAGGAATCATCAGAGAGGCATGTTTGCATTCAGGGCGTCATCTTATGCTAGAGGCATCATCGCATCCTGGAGACGTCATTGCTTCCTGGGCTGACCTCATGGGCTGATCTTCTGGGGCTGAGCGTGTGAGGGAATTGCTGCGTTTTTACAGGAATTTCGGCACAATGAGTCCACATCCTGAGGAATTCCTGCGAATCTACATCATTTTAGTCCATTTTGCTCCAAGTCGAAATGAATCGGGGGAAATTCCTGCAGTTTTGCAGGATTGCCCTTTTGGTGAAGCGGTGCCTATCGAATTGCTGCATTTGCGCAGGATTTCGCTTACTGAAGAGGCGTGTCTAGTGAAAAGAGGCATCACCGGGAACCAAGAGGCAGCGTCGTATCCTGAAGGCGTCGTTGCTTTCTGGGCTGACCTCGTGTGCTGGCCTCCTGGGGCTGAGCGTGTGGAGGGAATTGCTGCGTTTTTACAGGAATTTCGGCCCAATGAGTCCACATCCCGAGGAATTCCTGCAAATCTACATCATTTGAGTCCATTTTGCTCCAAGTCGAGGTGACTCGGGAGAAATTCCTGTAGTTTTGCAGGATTGCCCTTTTGGTGAAGCGGTGCAAATCAAATTGCTGCATTTGCGCAGGATTTCGCTTACTGAAGAGGCGTGTCTAGTGAAAAGAGGCATCACCGGGAACCAAGAGGCAGCGTCGTATCCTGAAGGCGTCGTTGCTTCCTGGGCTGACCTCGTGTGCTCACCTCCTGAGGCTGAGCGTGTGAGGGAATTGCTGCGTTTTTACAGGAATTTCGGCCCAATGAGTCCACATCCTGAGGAATTCCTGCAAATCTACATCATTTGAGTCCCTTTTGCTCCAAGTCGAAGTGAATCGGGGGAAATTCCTGCAGTTTTGCAGGATTGCCCTTTTGGTGAAGCGGTGCCTATCGAATTGCTGCATTTGCGCAGGATTTCGCTTTCCGAATAGGCGTATCTAGAGAAATCATGCAGTTTTGCCAGGTTCAATCTACCGATAGGCGTATCTAGGGAAATCGTGCGGTTTGCAGGATTTCGCTTACTGAAGAGGCGTGTCCAAAGAGAAATCATGCAGTTTTGCCGGGTTCAATCTACCGATAGGCGTATCTAGGGAAATCGTGCGGTTTGCCGGATTTCACTTACCTAATAGGCGTGTCTAGAGAGTTCGTGCATTCTGCGGGAGTTCCCTGTTAAGAGGCGCGTGTATACATAAATACTGCGGTTATGCAGGATTTTTCGGGCGAGCCGCTGACATTAGCATAATCCCCCCTAACCCCGGCATAGGAGAAGGCATGAACGCAACCCTTAACCCTTAGCTACCCTTATCAAGGTAGCGGAAGCGGAAGCTGTTTTCATCTTTTCCCGACACCTGACGCAAAGAAAAAACACCCTAAAAACGGGTGTTTTTCGTCTATTATGCTTTATATACGGACATCTCTCCGGCCGGCAGCTTGATGAGTCCATCCTTGCTTGCCGATTGGGCGACGAAGGTGGCGTATAGGCGCGGCGCTATCATCCACAGGTGCCAGAAGAACAGCTGCAGAGTTAAGCCGAGCGGCAGCCAGAGCATTATCATCAGCAGGACAAGCAAAGAGACGAGCGTTGTGTGCCATAGTATTTTTCTCCAGTAACGGAGACTGATGAACTGTTGATCCTGTGGCAGGAAGCCGATCCAGGGGAGATTGAATCTCCATATCCACCTCTTTTTGAATGTATACCGATCCATCACGAAGATAGAACGCGCGATTACATAATGAATCCAGACGATAACGATCCACGAAGCGCCAATATAGGCGACTCCCCATAGACCGCTCATTCCTATCGAGGCCGCCAGCGCGGCCGCGCCGAACAGCAAGTACATGTACATAAACACCCGATGGAACCGAATCCGCTTTAGGAGCTGATAATTGTAAAAGGTGCGCTCAACACTGCTCAAGGAAGCTCCTCCTTTTGATTGCGTCACGAATTGAGGAATACGATATATATCGGAATTTGATCTATGAAAATGTAGAAGGGAGTGGAGATCGGGGGCAGAATTGAATCGGCAAAAGAGGTACAGACCGTACATACACCAAATGCGGCCCTTCCTCATACGTATATATAAATATGTGAAATGAACTATGAAACTGGTATATCTTTATAGAGTTCAGGGCATAATAACGATAAAATTATAGAAGGTGGGATGGCCATGGAACATCAGGAGACCCACTGCATTATTTGCGGTGAAGCAACAGAGGACGGCATCGTGGTTGTCAATCAATTCATTTGCACCTCCTGCGAACAGGAGATGGTGAGGACCGACGTGCAGGACCGGAAATATCCTTTTTTCATTCATCGGTTAAAACGGTTGTGGGTGCATATGAATGTATAAGGTAGCAGACAAAGGAGCCTGACCTTTTTGGGCTCTTTTTTGTCGTTTCCTTGCAGGAATGATGAAGCGCTGCCCGATTTGCGATACAATGAAGGAATAAGAATAAGGAATGAGTGTTCAAAAAGGGCTGGTTTTCAGCACCGAACAACCTCTAGAAGGGGCAGACTTCATGGTGTATTACGGAGAAAGTACCTTTTCACGTCACATTCATCAGCATGCGCCATTGCTTGGGGCGATGCTTGACTATATGGAGCGCCGTTCGGCCTCCTTCCATGTTCCGGGGCATAAGGATGGCGAGCTGTACCGCCGGATGGCGGACGAATGGCCGTACCCGGGCAAGGAACTGTTGCGCAGCATGGCCTCGCTGCTCGCCATGGATACGACCGAAGTCGAGGGAACGGACGATCTGCATCACCCGGCCGGTCCGATCGCGGAAGCCCAACGTCTGGCGGCACACTGCTTCGGGGCCGAGGAGACGCATTTTCTGGTAGGCGGAAGCACGGTGGGCAATATAGCGCTTCTCTTGAGCAGCTGTACCCGTCCAGGCGATCTCATCATTGTGCAGCGCAATGTCCATAAATCGATTGTGCATGGCCTGATGCTGGCGGGCGCGACCGCGGTGTTCTTAACGCCGCAGACCGACCCGGGGAGCGGACTGGCGATTGTGCCGGATGCGGAGATGGTAAGCGAGGCGCTGGACCGCTATCCGCAGGCCAAGGCGGTCATGATCACGAACCCTAATTATTATGGAATGGGTGCCGATATAAGGGAGATGGCCCGCCTTACCCATGACCACGGCATTCCTTTGCTCGTGGATGAGGCGCATGGGGCACATTTCGGATTTCATCCGGCCGTCCCTCCTTCCTCCCTCTCGATGGGGGCGGATGGGGTCGTCCAGTCGACGCATAAGATGCTGGGCGGGATGACGATGAGCGCCATGCTGCATGTTCAGGGGCCTCGTCTCGATCGGGACAGGCTGAAGCAGGTGTTAACGATGGTGCAGAGCTCGAGCCCTTCGTATCCGTTGATGGCTTCGCTCGATTTGAGCCGTTACTGGCTGGACCGGCATGGAGCAGCCGCCTTGGAGCCCGGGCTGGAGGCTGCGCGCTGGCTGCGCGAACGAATCCAGGCGATGCCGGCGTTCGAGATGGTACCGGGACCGGCCGCCTCGACGGTTTATCATTATCAAGATCCTTTTAAAATTGTCCTTCGGGATCGGTATGACCGTCTCAGCGGCTACGAGCTGCTGGATGAGCTGTCCGCCCACGGCTGCATAGCCGAGATGGCTGACCCCCGGTACATGGTGGCGGCGCTCAGCTTGAGCACGTCGATGGCCGATGCGGAACGGCTGGTCCAAGCTCTGGAAGCGGTGGCGGTGACCATTGGCGATGCGCCTACATATAATACGATGCGGGCGAATGACATGGTCGGGAATGCTGCCGGAGCGAGCTGCTCCGAACCAGTGCCGTTCACGCTCTACGATGCGCCTGAGGCGACGACGATGCGGGTACCGATAAGGGACGCGGTCGGTGGGGTTGCGGCCGAGACGGTAACCCCCTATCCGCCTGGGATACCGCTGCTATACCGCGGCGAGCGCGTGACTGAGGCGGTTGTCCGGCAGCTTGAGCGGCTGGCAGAAGCCGGGGCGAAATGTCACGGGGCCGGGGATGCGACGCTCCGGACGCTACAAATATTTGCGAACGAGATTAACGGCACGGAAGAGGAGACGCAGTATGAATAGAAGCAAATGGCCAGGCTGGTTCATCACGATGGAAGGAGGGGAAGGAGCCGGGAAGACGACGGCAATGCGCAAGCTTGCGCAACGTCTGGAGGAACGCGGGCTTGACGTGGTCATGACGCGGGAACCGGGCGGCATCGCGATCTCCGAACAGATTCGCAGCCTGATCCTCGATCCAGCGCATGTCGAGATGGATCCGCGAACGGAGGCGCTGCTCTATGCGGCGGCCCGCCGTCAGCATCTGGTGGAGCGAGTGGAGCCTGCGCTCCAGCGGGGAGCCATCGTGCTGTGCGACCGGTTCGTCGACAGCAGTCTTGCTTACCAGGGCTATGCACGGGGTATAGGAATGGAAGAGGTATGGGATATCAACCGCTTCGCCGTGCATCACACGATGCCGGATATTACGCTCTGGTTCGACATTGATCCGGAAGAAGGACTGGAGCGCATCCGAGCGAACCGCTCTCGCGAAGTGAACCGGCTGGACACGGAGCAGCTGGCATTTCATCAAGCGGTCCGGCAGGGCTATGAACGGCTCGCCGCGCAATATCCCGATCGAATCGTGCGCGTGGACGCCTCGCAGCCGGAAATGGTGATTCAGGAGCAAATAATCGACATTTTATCCGAGCGAACGCAGGATTTCGGGCCCCGCATGTGTAAATAAATAACCATATTCTCATTCTAGGGTAAAATGAGTTCAACCAATCACAAGGAGGATGATAGGCATGAAGATGATTGTGGCCATTGTTCAGGACAAAGACAGCAACCGGTTGTCCAGCGCGTTAGTGAAAGCGAATTTCCGTGCCACCAAGCTGGCGAGCACGGGAGGATTTCTGCGGGCAGGCAATACGACCTTTATGATCGGTGTCAATGATGATCAAGTCAGCGCGGTTCTGAACGTCATCCGTAACAATTGCAAGGTGCGTGACCAATTGGTGACGCCGGTTACCCCGCTTAGCGGAACGACGGATTCCTATATGCCGCTTCCGGTGGAAGTGCAAGTTGGCGGTGCGACAGTTTTTGTAATGCCTGTTGATCGGTTTGAACAATTTTAAAGAGATCGTGTACCAAGTCCGCTTTGAATACGCAATTTAGAGCATGATAGAATGCAGGTGGATAACAAGTGAAGATTAATCCAGGGTTCCGGCCCCTTGGCCAAGACGTGCGCATAGGGGATACGGTAGCGAAGCCCATTCAGCAGAAATCATTTGCGGATATAATGCAGCAGCAGGACGGCCAAGCGAGCAGAGATGAATTGCAGCAGCGCCTGCAGGATATTTATCGTCAAGGAGAACGACTGGCGAAGTCGATGACCGTCAGGGAACTCCGGCAATACCGGAATCTGGTGAAGCGGTTCCTGGAGGATACGGTCCGCCGGGGCATCACGCTGCGCGACTCGCGTGGATGGGATCGCCGAGGGCGCAATAAGCGCTACAAGCTGGTCGAGGAGATCGATGCGGCGTTGATTGCTCTGGCGGAGGAACTGCTGGAGACGGAACAAGGCAAAATCGAATTGCTGCAAAAGGTCGGAGAGATTCGCGGCATGCTGATCAATTTGAGCTTTTGACAGCCGTTCAGGAATGGAAGGACTTACAAACGATGTCGTTTCAACAAATAATCGGACAGGAACGGGCGAAGACCTTATTGCAGAACGGTCTGCGTTCGGGTAAAGTCTCGCATGCGTATTTGTTCAGCGGGCCGAAGGGAACCGGGCGGCTGCAGACGGCAATCACCTTCACGAAGGCGCTGTTCTGCGAGAACGCAACGGATGATGCCTGCGGAGAATGCTTGTCATGCCGCAAGATCGAGCATGGCAACCACCCGGATGTGCATGTGATTTCACCCGAAGGACAGAGCATCAAAATCGATCAGGTGCGGGAGCTCCAGCGGGAGTTTGCGTACCGCACGCAGGCGGAAGGCCGCAAAGTGTATATCATGGAGCAGGCGGAGACGATGACCGTGCAGGCGGCCAACAGCCTGCTCAAATTTTTGGAAGAGCCGATGAGCCCGATCGTCGCGATCCTGATTACGGACAATGGACAAGCGATGCTGCCCACAATTCAATCGCGTTCGCAATGGGTGCCTTTTACCCCGCCGGATCCCCAGATCATCTACAATGCATTGATTGAGGAGGGCTGCTCTGCCTTGCTGGCCCGGGCGGCGGTTCATCTCGTCAACGGAATAGGGGAAGGCAGGGAACTGTGCCAACAGAATTGGTTTGCAGAACTGAGAAACGTAATGTTACAATTAGGAAAGGAGTGTGGGGCACGATTGTCATCCGCACTTCTTATGGCACAACAGAAGGTGTTCAAGACCGAGCTTGGAGAGCATACGGACATGTTGTTCCGTCTGTTCCACCTCTGGTTTCGTGATATGCTGAATTATCAATTCAACCGACAGGAGAACCTCGTCTTTTGCGATCAGCTGGATGCAATAGGCAGAATAGCCTGGTCGAAATCGGCGCAGGGATGGATCCGATGCATGGCCGCGGCAGCAGAAGCGCAGAAGCGGGTACGCGCCAATGTCAGTCCGCAGCTTGCATTTGAACAGTTTCTGGTTGGAGTGCAAGGAGGTACATGATTGTATAACGTGGTCGGCGTCCGCTTCAAGAGAGCGGGCAAAATATATTACTTCGATCCGGTGGAATGGCCGGTTCAGCGGGATGAGCACGTTATCGTCGAGACGGCGCGGGGAATCGAATATGGCAAAGTCGTCATCGGCCCGAAGACGGTCGGCGAGAATGATGTCGTACTTCCCTTGAAGAAGGTTATCCGCATTGCCAACGAGGCCGACGCTACGCTGGTGGATTCGAACCGGCAGGCGGCGAAGGATGCCTTCACGACTTGCATGGACAAGATACGGGCTCATCAGTTAAAGATGAAGCTGGTTGATGTCGAGTATACATTTGATCGGAACAAAATTATTTTCTATTTTACGGCCGAAGGACGCGTCGATTTCCGCGAGCTGGTCAAAGACCTGGCAAGCGTATTCCGGACCCGGATCGAGCTGCGCCAGATTGGGGTGCGGGATGAAGCCAAGATGCTCGGCGGTATCGGCCCGTGCGGCCGGGTCTTATGCTGTTCGTCCTGGCTCGGCGACTTCGAGCCGGTCTCGATTAAGATGGCCAAAGATCAGAATTTATCGTTGAATCCTACCAAAATCTCCGGCTTATGCGGCCGGCTCATGTGCTGCTTGAAATACGAGCATGATAATTATGAGAGCGTCAAGGAAGAGCTTCCGGCGGTAGGGAAATGGGTTGTTACGTCGATCGGCGAAGGCAAGGTCGTCGGCCTGAATGCCGGTGAACGGAAGGTTCACGTTCAATTGACGGATATAAGCAAAGTGAAGGAGTTTCCTTTTGACGACGTCGTAGTGAAATAATGAAGCGTACTTTTCACGCTCTGGGGTGGGAACTTGGAGAAGAAAGACATTTTTGCGCAAATTCATGATATGGAAACGCATATGGGAGACCTTCATCAAGAGCTGGGTGCGCTGAAATACGTCGTCAAGGAGCTGCTGGAAGAGAATCAACGCCTTCGCATGGAGAACCAGCGGCTGCGCCAATTGCTCCATCAGGAGCATCAGGATCAGCAGCCGGAATCGCCCGACGATGCGGAAGGAGCATCGGCACCCGCAGCGGATGCCTGGAACGCCGAAGGGGAAGAGCAGGAGAATGTGGTTGGCGAAGGATACGACAACTTAGCGCGGCTGTATCATGAAGGCTTTCATATTTGCAACGTCTATTATGGGCATTTACGAACGGAAGGCGACTGCTTGTTCTGTCTATCCTTCCTAAATAAATAACGAGGGCCGTAGGTGATGGGGAATCGGATTCCTGCCTACGGCTTTTCTTCATATCCAGGCTGCATTGGACAGGGAATAATCACAAGAAACAGGAAGGAGTTACCGATATAGAATGAAGGAACACGGTAAGGAGAGCGTCATCCTGCAGGCTTCGGAACGGCTTGATGATCTGCTGACCCACGAGCTTCGCATCATCCAGAGCCCGGAGGTGTTCAGCTTCTCGATGGATGCCGTTCTGTTGGCGCGCTTCGCCACGGTGCCTGCCAAGGGCCGGATCATGGATCTGTGCACCGGCAACGGGGTCATTCCGCTGTTGCTGTCGACGCGGACCAGAGCCGCGATCGAAGGTCTGGAGATTCAGCCGCGCTTGGCGGACATGGCTCGCCGCAGTATTGCCCTCAATGGGCTGGAGGAGCGGATCCGGATTCACGAAGGGGATCTGAAGCAGTTCGAACCAGATGCGGACCGTCCGTTCTATGAGATGATTACGGTGAATCCGCCATATATGCCGCTGACGGCGGGAGAACCGAAGCTGAGCGAGCATCAGGCGATTGCCCGCCACGAACTGGCATGCACGCTGGAGGATGTGATTGCGCAGTCCGCGCGCTGGCTGCGAACGGGCGGCAAGCTCGCGATGGTGCATCGCGCCTCCCGGCTGGGCGATATCATTGCCTTGATGCGGGCATACCGGATCGAGCCGAAGCGTATTCGCCTCGTGCATCCGCGTATCGGAACGGAAGCGAATATGGTTCTAATTGAAGCCGTGCGGGACGCCAAGCCGGACGTGCGTATTCTCCCGCCGTTAATCGTTTATAATGAAGGAAATACGTATTGCCAGGAACTAATGGATATTTATTACGGCGAATCGCCGCAGTTGAAGGATGGATCACATGAAGATCAATGAGCAATTCAGCTATGAGGAGAAGGATGAAGGCGGCCGGCTGTATCTCGTCGGCACCCCGATTGGCAATCTGGAGGATATGACGTACCGGGCTGTGCGGATGCTTCGGGAAGCGGATATCATCGCGGCAGAGGATACGCGCGAGACGCGCAAGCTGCTCAGCCACTTCGAGATTCAAGGCAAAACATTATATAGCTATCATGAGCATAATAAGCAGGCCAGCGGTCCGGAACTGATTCGGTTGATGCAGGAAGGAAAGCGTATCGCCCTTGTGAGCGACGCCGGCCTTCCGGCCATATCCGACCCGGGCGCCGATCTGGCGGCGATGGCGATCGAAGCGGAGCTCCCGGTCATTCCGATCCCCGGCCCGAATGCGGCGTTGTCCGCGCTTATCGCTTCCGGGCTGCCGACGGATCGGTTCACCTTCGTCGGGTTCTTGCCCCGGGAGAAGAAGCGGGCTGCGGACATGTTGGCTTTCTTGCCGGCGGAAGCGGGCACATTGCTTTTTTATGAATCGCCGCATCGGGTGGAGAAGACGCTGGAACGGATGGCCGAAGTATTCGGGTCCGGGCGGCGTGTGGCGCTCGCGCGGGAACTGACGAAGCGGTACGAGCATTACGTGCGCGGGACGATTGCGGACTGCCTGGCCTTTCTTAAGGAGAAGCCTCCGCTTGGAGAGTATTGCCTCGTCGTGGAAGGCGGCGTAAGCACCACGGGGGCCGGAGCGGACGCCGTCTGGTGGAGCGAACTGAGCGAGCAGGAGCATGTGGCGCATTATGAGGAGCAGGGGATAGCCCGCAAAGAGGCGATGAAGCAGGCAGCCAAGGATAGAGGCGTCTCGAAGCGGGACATCTATGAAGCGCTGCTGCAGGAGAAGCGGGAAGAAGATGATAAATGATAATTCCGGCTCATTCATATGGGCCGGCCGGAGGGTCCGGAAGCCAGGGCCATAAGGCATGGCTTCCTCCGGCTGTGGTCATTCACCAAAGCTGGAAACCAGGCCCGCAGGCCTTGGGAACACCCTCTATGAAGGCAAAAAAAGACCTTCATGGTCGGGTTCTAAACCATGAAGGCACCAAGGAAGATATGAAAAAGGTTAGAATTAACAAGTTGATTAGTGCTATTATAACCTATTTTTTTTATTTTGTCACAGGTTGAGGGATTTCTGATATACATTCGTGGCAAACAATTTTTCCTTTGAAGTATGTAACGTTCTCTGCATTGCCGCAGAAGATGCAGGCAGGCTCATATTTTTTGAGCATGATGCGCTCTCCATCCACGTAAATCTCCAGCGCATCTTTTTCACCAATGCCCAAGGTGCGGCGAAGCTCGATTGGAATAACGACACGACCCAGTTCATCAACTTTGCGAACGATACCAGTGGACTTCATCATATTCAACGCTCTCCTCTTAATTACATAATGTGTCATGATTCGACAAATTTCTGATTGACTGTTTATTATCGTACCAACCATTCCCATATTAGTCAACCTATAAAATGGATAATTTTTATGCTAATTTATGGTTTTTATTAATTTTTTATCTGATTTTTAACTGATTTTAACGTATCTATTCCCGTTATTACGCTTTGATGGTATTATATGTTATCGGTTTTCCGCCAAGGGCTATATATCCGCCGAATTTCGACAACGCGGCCAAAAGTGAAAACGATGTCGAAATGGAACGGATGTCATTTTATAGTCGATTGCTCTGTCCGAAGGGTGTACCACGCTGCATCTGTCACATGAAACCAAGGAGGGAAACATGATGCTGCAAGAAGAAAAAGTGTTCAAGGATCCGGTTCATAATTATGTGCATGTCCAAGATCGGACCATATGGGATCTGATCAATACGAGCGAATTTCAACGGCTGCGTCGGATCCGCCAGTTGGGGACTTCCTATTTCACGTTCCATGGGGCGGAGCATAGCCGCTTCTCCCATTCCCTCGGCGTATATGAGATTACGCGAAGGATCATTTCCCAATTCGAACGGAACGGGTATGTGGATTGGCCGGAAGAAGAAGGGCTGCTCACCCTGTGCGCCGCCCTGCTGCATGATGTGGGACACGGCCCGTTCTCCCATTCGATTGAAGAGGCCTTCGGCATGTTCCACGAGGATTGGACCTGCCGTATTATATTGGAAGATACTGAGATCCACCGCGTATTGGCCAGGATCGATCCCGGGTTCCCCGAGAAGGTGGCGTCCGTCATTCGCAAATCGTACGCATCCCCGATTGTCGTTAACCTCGTATCCGGACCGCTCGATGCCGATCGGATGGATTATTTGCTGCGGGATGCTTATTTCACCGGCGTTAATTATGGCACCTTCGACCTCGATCGTATCTTGAGGCTTCTGCGTCCGCATAAGGATCGCATCGTTGTGAAGGAGAGTGGAATGCATGCGGTGGAGCATTACTTGCTCTCCCGTTATGAGATGTACTGGCAGGTCTACTTCCATCCGGTGACCCGCAGCTCGGAGATGCTGCTGCGCCATATTTTCAAGAGGGCGGGGGAGCTATACCGGGAAGGGTTTGCCTTTCAGTTCTTTTTGCCGCCGCTTACCTCGCTGTTCGAGGGGACGATTGGGACCTCGGATTATTTGAAGCTGGATGAAGCCCTGGTCCAGACGACGTTCATGCAGTGGCGCCTGGAGAAGGATGAGCGGTTGGCCGACTTGTGCGAGCGGTTCATGGAGCGTAAACTATACAAATATATTGAGACGGATCAGCTGGACAAAGCGACGGAGCGACGGCTGTCCCAAATATGGACGGAAGCGGGACTGGATCCGGAGTACGATTTGATGTTCGATTCGCCTTCGGACAATCCGTACGATGTGTATCGGGTGGGAGATGAGCCGACGCAGCAGCATATTTTGCTGCTTGATCCGTATGGCCGCGTGATGGAGCTGTCGAAGAAATCGGATATTGTCCGATCAATCAGCGGCATCCGGAGAGGGAAGCATTATATTTACTTCCCGAAGGACAAGCTGGAAGCGGTCCAGTATGCACTGCCTGCCGATGTGCGGCAGCTGTTCCTTCCCGGAGAGATCGGATAACTGCCACGGCCTGTCCCTTCATCTATGGAGGGCCGGAGGCGTTCCCGAACGGCAGCAAGCCGGACGCTTATTTGGGAAGACAAGCATACCATCATCATGAAGGAGAGACTTCGATGTTATTTGATACGCATACCCATTTAGATAATGAAGCTTTTGACGCCGACCGGGAGGAGATCATCGCCCGCGCCTTCGAGCAGGGAGTTACGAGAATGGTGAATGTCGGGTTCAACCGGGAGACGATCCCGACGACGATGGCCTTGGCGGAGAAATACGAATTTATTTACGCCGCCGTGGGATGGCATCCAACCGATGCCATCACGATGAAGCCGGAGGATATGCAATGGATTGCGGAGCTGACACAGCATGACAAGGTTGTTGCCATCGGGGAGATCGGGCTGGACTACCATTGGGACACGTCTCCCAAGGATGTGCAGCAACGCGTGTTCCGGGAGCAGATCGGGCTGGCGCGCGAGTTGAAGCTGCCAATAATTATTCATAACCGCGATGCCCATGAGGATGTAGTCCGCATTTTGCGCGAAGAGAAGGCTAGCGAGGTGGGCGGCATCATGCACTCTTTCTCCGGAAGCTGGGAAACGGCTAAAATGTGCCTTGATATGGGATTCTATATTTCATTTGGCGGGCCGATTACGTTCAAGAACGCGAAGCAGCCGAAAGAAGTGCTCGTCCGCATACCGAATGACCGGTTGCTGGTCGAGACGGACTCCCCATATTTAACGCCACATCCATTTCGAGGAAAACGAAATGAGTCTGCTTATGTTCGTCTCGTTGCCGAAGCGGCAGCTGAATTGAAAAGAATGGAATTTGAAGAAATTTGCAGAATAACGACTGAAAATGCTTTGACATGTTTTGACATACGATGAAAATCGATGAAAAACCGATGAAATAAAGATGTAGGCCACCAAATAAGTGGATTCTATTGAGAAAATGCGAAAATGTTACTTTTTTTTAACCCTTTTTCGCTTAAAACGGAATTGATACTGTCTTTACAAGGTGATTACAAACACGATATGATTTCTCACAGATGTTCGAAACCGAAAACTTGAATATTGTTCCAACCAACCAGTATCGCTTAATCTCCTTCAGTGGAGAGCGGGGGAACCAAACGGCGTGTTGGCGGTGCATCTATTGCATGGCTGAACGCGTGGATTGATTCCTTGGGGTGAATTCGGTGCAGCCGAGCCATGAGCCGGTTCGCAGCGACAGGGCGACTCTCACAGCCCGAACCCGACAGCTAACCTCGTCAGCGTACGGAGAGAGGGGTCCTCGCGCGTCCTGAACTGATGACGTTTGGGTTTCAATGAGAAGCCATGATCAAGAGTCGCCTCTTACACTAGGCTTCTTTTGTTTTTCTTGAAATCTTCTTTTTTTGAATAAAGAAAAGAAAGACGTCATAGGTGTAAGGAACAGGAGGTGAGGAACAACCGTTACTGGTGTTGGTGCGAAGGAACCGCAGGGTTGCTTCGTAAACATTCTTCAAATAGTCGCGTCAGCCAGAAATCATGCGTAACACTCGACGGCGGGACTATGTAAGGAGGACCGAGAAGTGGGACAGCTCGTTCAAGACGAAACCCATGAACCCCGATCATCCAGCATGTCGCTCGCAATGCGATGGAAGCATGAAAATGTTCGTATCGTATCTCTCATCATCGTTATGGCGGTTGTAATTACCTTGATGGCCGTATTATTTCAATACAGCGCGTCCAAGAAGACGCTGTCCGTCTATGTGGATGGACGAGAAGAAGCTTTGATAACCCGGGAATCGATGCTGCGCGATGTTTTGGATGAGCACGCGATAGCCGTTGGGGCCTATGATGTGGTATCGAAGCCGTTGGATTCCGAAATCGCCGATGGTGATCGGGTCATCATCGAGCGCGCCATGCCGGTGAATATCGTGATGGGCGGTAAGAAAGAGACGCACTACACGACGAAGAAATCGGTTAACGAAGCATTGCTCGCTTTGAATATACCCGTCAAGCCGGAGGATAAGGTCATCCCTGAAAAAGAGACCGCCGTATCGCAGAATATGGATATCCGGATTATCGACGTCCGCAAAAATGTGGAGGAGCGAAAAGTAACAGTCCCGTTCCGGACGGTCAAAAAAGCCGATCCGGCCTTAGCGAAAGGCAAGACCAAGACCGTGCAAAAAGGCCAGGAGGGGCTGGTCATTCAGAAAATCGAGAAGGTTTATGAGGATGGCAAGCTCGTGTACTCCAAAATGGTGGACAAAAAGGTGAAAACGAAGCAAGTGAACCAAGTCGTGGCGTACGGCACCAAAAAAGAGCCGGAAGTCGCCGTGCTGTCCGTCAGCGGGGGTAGCAATTCTGGCGGAAGCGTTGATTTCAACTATAAAAAAGTGCTTAAAAATGTGGAATTGACCGCCTATACCGAACAGGAGGGCTCTGCAGGGTCGAAGACCGCATCTGGCGCCATCGTATCCGAAGGCCGCACCATCGCCGTCGATCCGGACGTGATTCCGCTTGGTTGGTGGGTGTACATTGAAGGCATTGGATTCCGCCGCGCTGAAGATACCGGCGGGGCAGTCAAGGGCAATATCATTGACGTCTACTTCGACAGCAGCAGCACCGTCCGCAAATTCGGCCGCAAACACGGATTTACTGTCTATGTTATCGGTCCGGTGAAGCCCGAATTGAATTAAGGCGGCATTATAACATATAGTAAGATATAACGTTTTATGTCATTCTAAGAAGAGGGAATTCCCTCTTCTTTTGTGTTTCTACATAGAGGCGCCAGCGGGGACCGGAGAGGAGCAGTCATTGTGATTCGAGAAGTGATCGTCGTGGAAGGGAAAGATGATACCGTAGCCATTCAGCGGGCCGTGGAGGCCGATACAATCGAGACGGGAGGCTCGGCCGTCAGCGAGATGACGATACGGCGCATTGCCTTGGCCCAGGAGCGCCGGGGCGTAATTATATTTACCGATCCGGATCATGCAGGGGAACGGATTCGAAAGATGATCGCGGAGCGGGTGCCTGGCTGCAAGCACGCCTTCCTGGCGCGGCATGAGGCGATAGCCAAGGGAGACCTCGGCGTGGAGAACGCATCGCCGGAGGCGATTCGCGCGGCGCTGGGCCAAGTCAGGACCGAGATGCCGTTGGCCGAAGCGGAGCTGGTCTGGGCGGATCTGGCGGAAGCGGGTCTGACGATCCAGATCGGCGCAGCTGAACGCCGGAACCGTCTGGGGGAGATCCTCGGCATCGGATATTGCAATGCGAAGCAGCTGCTGAAGCGATGCCGCATGTTCCAGATCAGCCGAGAGGAGTTCAAGGCTGCGCTGGTCAAGCTGGACGAGCTGGAGGCTTCTGCACATATCGTAACGGGTACGGAAGGAGAACGACAGAATGAACAAGCCTTCGATTGATATCGCAACGCCATCGAGGACGAAGGAAATTGTGCGCAAGCACGGATTTGCGTTTAAGAAAAGCCTTGGCCAAAACTTTTTGGTCGATATGAATATTATGCGGCGCATCGTCGACGCAGCCGAGCTGGACGGCATGACAGGCGCGTTGGAGATCGGACCGGGGATCGGGGCCCTGACGGAGCAGCTGGCGCAGCAGGCGGGGCAAGTGGCGGCTGTGGAGATCGATCAGCGCCTCATCCCGATTCTGGGCGAAGTGCTGGAGCCGTACCCGAATGTGCGGGTTGTCCACGGGGATGTGCTGAAGGTCGATCTGGGCGAGCTGTTCCGGGAACAGTTCCAGACCATGAACAAGGTCAGTGTCGTGGCCAATCTGCCTTATTACGTAACGACCCCGATTCTGATGCGGCTGCTGGAGGAACGGCTCCCGCTCAAAAACATCGTCGTCATGATTCAGAAGGAAGTGGCCGAACGGATGGCGGCCCAACCCGGAACGAAGGAGTACGGCAGCTTGAGCGCGGCGGTTCAATATTTCAGCGAGCCGCAGTTGGTATGCACCGTGCCTCCTTCCGTATTTATTCCCCAGCCGAATGTGGAGTCGGCCGTCATCAAGCTGCGCATTCGAGAGCAGCCGCCAGTGGAGGCGAAGGACGAAGCGCTCCTGTTCGAGGTTATCCAGGGGTCTTTTGCCCAACGTAGAAAGACCTTGTGGAACAATATGAAGGCCAAATACGGAACGGCATGGGGAACGGAGCTGCTTAGTCAGGCGTTCGCGGAGGCGAATATCGATCCGAACCGCCGGGGAGAGACGCTGTCGCTTGAAGAATTCGCCCGGTTCAGCAATGTGCTTCATGAGCGGTTCAAGGGCGGGAAGGATGCAACATCGGCAAATCAATGAGCACCAAATGATGCATCTGCCCATAGGATGGTCGAAGAGAGGTGATCGATCCTATGAAGCTAGGAGATTTGGTCGTACGCAAGTCCTACGGCGGCGATATTACGTTCCGTGTGGAGACGGTCCAGCAAGACGAGGCTATCATCAAAGGCACGGATTACCGCCTGATCGCCGACTCGCCGCTTCACGATCTGGTGAGAGTGCCTGAGTCGACCATCAAGCGGCGCACACGCCAAGCGCACATCAAGATGCTGCAGTCGGTAGAGGCGCTCGAAGAGAAGAACAAACGGCAGCAGGCCGAAATTTCAATGGCTGATCCAGTCAATTCATCGGCTTATTTCGAAATGCCCGGCAAGGTGTTACACTTGGACGGAGATCCGAATTATTTACAGAAAAGCTTGGCGATCTACCGGCAGCTGCGCGTCCCTGCGGAAGGCCATTATGTGTCCGAGGCAAACATGGCAGACGCGTTGTACCGGCTGCTCCCGGTGGTCCAGCCCGACATTGTGGTGCTGACAGGTCATGACGGCGTACTCAAGCAGCGGAAGCATCGTGATCTGTACAATTTGCAAAGCTATAAAAATTCCCAGAACTTCGTCAATGCCGTTCACATTGCCAGACAGTTCGAACGCCACCTCGATCTGATGACGATTGTGGCGGGTGCATGCCAGTCCCATTTTGAAGCGCTGCTCCAGGCGGGGGCCAACTTCGCCAGTTCTCCGGCGCGGATTATGATTCACGCGCTTGATCCGGTCTATGTGGCGGTCAGGGCGTCCTACACCTCGGTCAAAGATACGGTGAAGATCGGGGAAATCTCGCCGCATACCATGTCGGGAATCGATGGGGTCGGCGGAATTGAGACAAGAGGAAGCTACCGGATCGGCATGCCGAAATGGAAAGATTTATCGACTTTAAAAGTCACACCGTCCGTTATTTGAATAAAAAACGAATTTTTATCATATGTTATACACTTTGGGCAAAAAAACACATTGACATCAATTTAAACTTGTTGTTATAATTATTTGTTGATTTGACAAAACCTCTGGAATTGTTTATAATGGACAAGGAAAGAGGTGGTGGCTGAAATGGCGAGAAACGCGCTGTTTGAAATTCGACGCTGTCTTGAAGCTCATGTAGGGCAGAAGATTATGCTTCGTGCGAATGGAGGCCGTCGTAAGACAATCGAACGCACGGGCGTGTTAGAAGAGACCTACCCTTCTGTATTTATTGTCAAGTTGGACCAGGATCAGAACGCATTTAAGCGTGTATCCTACAGCTATGCAGATATATTAACAGATACGGTCGAAGTAACCGTATGCGCCGAGAACGGCGAGATGAAGATTGAATATGTTCGCGGCTGAGCGAACTGGATGGCAGTCCTTCGGGGCTGCCTTTTTGTTATTCCATATTTCGGATCAGCTCCGGACGAATAACTGTCCGGCGAATAATCCACATTATAGACATACCGCGTGCACGGGAGCATGCGGCGAATTGCACAAACCCATGAATCCGGAAGGGTTCTTGCGAGGAGGTATGGCGATGGGCCGGAGAAGACGCAGCGGCTTCATGTCCGAGGAGTTGAAGACGGAGCTGGCCAAAGATCTGGGCTTCTATGACACCGTTCAGGAGTACGGGTGGGGTGCCATTCGTGCCAAAGACGCCGGGGATATGGTCAAGCGTGCTATTCAACTTGCCGAGCAAGCGGCAGCCAAGAAATCATGATCCTTCCTCTTCATTCCGAGCGAGCAGGCGTAATTCACCTGCTCGTTTTTTTGTTGCGGCGCACGCTCCGGCTGGCGCGAATGACTTGGCCAGTAGAGTCTGTTATAATAACCTAAGCGATCCGTAGGATAAAGAAGGGTGAACGTGAGTGAAGGTATACGAGAAAGCGCCGGCCAAAATCAATTTGCTGCTGGACGTGTTGAGAAAGCGCAGCGACGGTTATCACGAAGTAGAGATGGTCATGACCATGGTCGATTTAGCGGATCGTCTCGAGATGGAGGAGCTGCCGCGCGACACCATTATCATTTCCAGCCAGGCGGGCTTCATTCCGCTGGATGAGAAGAACCTGGCGTTCCAGGCGGCGAAGCTGATTAAGGAACGGTACGAAGTGAAGCAGGGCGTATATATTCACCTGGACAAAAAAATTCCCGTTGCCGCCGGACTGGCGGGCGGCAGCAGCGACGCAGCGGCGGCGCTGAGGGGGCTGAACCGGCTGTGGCGGCTCGGCATCCCGGATGAGGAGCTGCAAGCGCTCGGGGCGGAGCTGGGCTCGGACGTGCCCTTCTGCGTCACCGGAGGAACGGCCATCGCGAGCGGAAGAGGAGAGCGGCTCCAGCCGATAGCGAACCCGCCGCAGTGCTGGGTTATTCTGGCCAAGCCGCCGATCAATGTATCCACCGCGGATATTTACGGACGTTTGCGCGCGGATAGAATTACCGAACATCCCTCATTGGCCGATATGGTACAGGCCATCGACGGGCATGACTTCTATGGGGTGTGCCGCTCGCTTGGCAATGTGCTCGAAGACGTGACGCTGCCTCTGTATCCTGAGGTGCAGCAGCTGAAGGATGCGATGATGAAGCTAGGCGCCGACGGCGTCCTGATGTCCGGCAGCGGGCCAACCGTATTCGGTCTCGTGTCGAGGGAGTCGAAGATAGCGAGGATTTATAACGGACTGAGAGGCTTCTGTAAGGAAGTCTATGCGGTACGCCTGCTCGGTTCACGGCAGGGGAGCTGACGCCGCGGAGCGGGGTGCGCTTGCTCGAGCGGGCGCCTTCGTCTCGGCGTGTGGCCCGCTGCCTTGACATATTGATAAATTGTTGATAATGGACGTACATTCATGTAATATTTACATTATAATATTCGGTTTTTGTGAGCGAGGAGTCACGATGAAAAAAATGAAGCGCAGCGCCCGCTTGGTTGAAATGACGCAATACCTGATGACGAAGCCCCATACGCTCATTCCACTCACGACCTTTGCAGAACGCTATGGTGCGGCCAAATCGTCCATCAGCGAAGATCTCGCGATTATCAAGGAAGTGTTCGAAGAGGAAGGAACGGGGGATTTGCTTACCCTTGCCGGAGCGGCGGGGGGCGTGAAGTTCATGCCTAAATGCGGTCCGGACAAGGCTCTTCCGGTCATCGAGGAATTATGCACCGTCATGGAGCAGCCTGATCGCGTACTGCCCGGCGGTTATTTCTACATTACGGATATACTTGGCCAACCGGCGCTCATGAATGATATCGGGCGCATGTTCGCTTCCGCGTTCGCAGGGCGCGAGATTGACGTTGTCATGACCGTAGAGACGAAGGGCATCCCGATCGCCTACGCGACGGCCGCGCATCTCAACCTGCCGGTGGTTCTGGTGCGCCGGGACCACGTCGTCACGGAAGGATCAGCCGTCAGCATTAATTATGTATCCGGCTCGCATAAGAGCATTCATACGATGACACTGGCCCGGCGGGCGTTGAAGGAGCGTTCGCGTGTCCTGATCGTGGACGATTTCATGCGCGCGGGCGGAACGGTTCACGGCATGATCGAGCTGCTGCATGAGTTCAATGCGATGGTAGCCGGTGTCGGCGTCCTGGTCGAATCCGAAGACGTCCCGAAGGAAGAGCGGCTGCTTCACGACTATGTCTCCCTCGTCCGGGTTGGAACGAAGGACCCAAGCGGCCGGCAGCTTGTTGTTCAGCCCGGCAATTATTTCGATGAAATAAAGTAAGGAATCAGAAGATTCAGGATGAAAAGGAGGATACGCCATGTCTGAGAAAATAGTTCCTGTAGCGACGAAAGAAGCTCCTGCGGCGATTGGTCCCTATTCGCAAGCGGTGCAATGGGGCAATCTCGTATTTACCTCCGGTCAAATACCGCTGACTGCGGAAGGCCAGCTTGTAGAGGGCGGCATCGAGGAGCAGACCCATCAAGTATTCCGCAATTTGAAGGCCGTGCTGGAGGAAGCAGGAACCTCTTTGGACAAAGTACTCAAGGCGACCGTGTTCCTCAAGGATATGAATCAATTCACTCAAATCAACGCCATCTATGAAGCTTATTTCGGCTCGCATAAGCCGGCTCGCTCCACCGTGGAAGTGGCGCGGCTGCCCAAAGATGTGCTTGTCGAAATCGAACTAATCGCTGCGATTTAAATCGAAGCATGTCGAAACGGCTAAAGAGCGTTAAAAATTTCAAAAAAAAGCGCTTTTTGTGGCAAAATTAAGAAGGATTTTTGTTGCGCGTGTGGAATTAGCGTGTGGAATTATACACCAAGTCTTGATGGAAAAAGGTGGTGAACACACGTGCAAATTACTGATGTAAGACTCCGCCGCGTCAACACAGAGGGGAGAATGAAAGCAATCGCTTCCATTACGATTGATAATGAGTTTGTCGTTCACGACATCCGCGTTATCGATGGTAACAACGGCATGTTCGTTGCCATGCCAAGCAAACGGACGCCGGACGGCGAATTCCGCGATATTGCGCATCCGATTTCATCTGCAACACGCGAGAAAATTCAAGCTGCGGTACTGTCTGAATACGAGCGTGCGGCAACGGAAGAGGAAGTTATTGAAGAAGGCGCATAAGCGTCTGGGTAATTATGGGGTTGCAAAGAAAGAGAGCCAATCATAGGGGGCTCTCTTTTCTTTTTGTTCATAATGAGATATATTCTTCTATGGAATCAAAGGGAGAGCAGGAGGTTGGACACTTTGAAAAGAATAGCCATTGTGCTTGCCGCCGGACAAGGCAAACGCATGAAGTCTAAGCTCTATAAAGTGCTTCATCCGGTGTGCGGCCAACCGATGGTGGGCCATGTACTCGATGCGGTGGAGCAGGTGCGCTGCGAACGCACCGTTGTCATTGTGGGGCATGGCGCCGAAGCGGTTCAAAGCTATCTGGGCGAACGGGCAGAGTTCGCGCTTCAAGCCGAGCAGCTTGGCACAGGACATGCCGTGAAGCAAGCCAAGGCGCTTCTGGACGGGGAGAAGGGAACGACTCTCGTCATTTGTGGTGACACTCCGCTAGTCACTTCCGAGACGCTGGCGAAGCTGATGGAGCTTCATGAAGGCGCACAAGCGTCGGCAACGATTTTGACGGCTGAACTGGATCAGCCGGCCGGATACGGCCGCGTGGTCCGCGGAGCAGACGGTTCGGTCATGAAAATTGTTGAGCAGAAGGACTGCACGCCGGAAGAACAGCGCATCCGGGAGATTAATACGGGCACGTATTGCTTCGACAATGAGAAGCTGTTCGCTGCTTTGGAGCAGATTACGAACCAGAATGCTCAGCAGGAATATTATTTGACCGACGTTATCGGTATTTTGAAATCGCAAGGAGAGATTGTGCAGGCGTACTGTACGGCGGACGAAGCCGAGTCGATTGGCGTCAACGATCGGTGTGCCCTCGCCGAGGCCGAACGGCTGATGCGGGAGCGGATCAACAAGCGTCATATGGTGAATGGCGTGACGATTACGGATCCGGCGCAGACCTATATCGAAGCGATCGTTCGGATTGGCGCGGATACCGTCATTGAACCCGGCACGACGCTGCGGGGCAGCACGGTCATCGGGGAAGATTGCGTGATCGGTCCGAACAGCGATGTGACCGATTCGGTTATCGGTGATCGCGTGCACATCAAGCAATCGGTCCTGCAGGAGGCGGCCGTCGGCAGCGGCAGCAGTATCGGGCCATTTGCTTACTTGCGTCCTGGCGCCAAGCTGGGAGAGCAAGTGAAGGTTGGCGATTTCGTAGAGATTAAGAATGCTTCTCTGGACGATCATGCCAAAGTATCGCATTTAAGCTATATAGGGGATGCGAAGGTAGGGAAGAATGTCAATATCGGTTGCGGCGCGATAACCGTCAACTATGACGGACATAATAAATCCGTTACCGAGATCGGAGACGACGCGTTCATTGGCAGCAATGTCAATCTGATCGCCCCGATTAAGGTCGGGGACGGAGCATATGTCGTCGCCGGTTCGACCGTTACGCATGATATCCCTGCCGGCGATCTCGCCATTGCCCGTGAGCGGCAGACGAACAAGCCGGGGTACGCGGACAAGATTCGCGCTCGTGCAAAGGCAAAAAAAGAGCGGAACTCCTAATGATAACAGTTGCAATAAGCTCCCGTAAGGGGTAGCATTAAGTTGATAGACTTGAACGCGCATTGCCATTAAGGGAAATGTAGAACTTCAATGAACAAGAACCTGCACGGAGGGTTATTCAAAATCATGACGTATTGTGATTCCAAGTTGAAAATATTCACTTGCAACTCCAATCCACAATTGGCGCATCAAATCGCCGAGTACATCGGCATTCCTATGGGAGATGCCGTAACGACAAGCTTCAGCGACGGTGAGATTCAGATCAAGCTCTCCGAGAGCGTTCGCGGCTGCGACGTCTATGTCGTACAGTCGACATGCGATCCGGTGAACGACAGCCTCATGGAGCTGCTCGTCATGGTCGACGCGCTCAAGCGAGCGTCCGCCAAGAGCATTAACGTCGTCATTCCTTATTATGGCTATGCAAGACAGGACCGCAAGGCCCGTTCCCGCGATCCGATTACAGCGAAGCTGGTAGCCAATCTGATTGAGACGGCAGGCGCGCACCGCGTCATTACGATGGATTTGCACGCAACACAGATTCAAGGATTTTTCGATATCCCGGTAGACCATTTGCTGGGAGTGCCTATTCTGGCCCAATACTTCCGCTCGAAGCAATTGGAAAATATTGTAGTCGTATCGCCGGATCATGGCGGCGTCGTTCGCGCGCGCAAGCTGGCAGACTTCCTGAATGCCCCGCTGGCGATTATCGACAAGCGCCGTCCGGAGCCGAACGTGAGCGAGGTCATGAACATTATCGGTGATATCAAAGGCAAGACCGCGATCATCATCGATGACATCATTGATACCGCGGGCACGATCGTGCTCGGCGCCAACGCGTTGGTGAAGGCGGGCGTGAAGGATGTGTATGCTTGCTGCACGCACCCGGTTCTGTCCGGTCCAGCGATGGAACGATTGGAGAATTCACCATTCAAAGAAGTGATTGTGACGGATACGATTCCAATCAAGCATGAGAATCCTTCCAGCAAATTGAAAGTGCTGTCGGTTGCTCCGTTAATGGGTGAAGCCATTATTCGCGTTCATGAAGAATTGTCCATCAGCAAGCTGTTCGAGATTGAATAAGAACAGCGTTCGCGTATGTCGCAACGTTACTTGGGGACATAATCACAAGTAGTCTGAATAGTAAGGGTTACGTCTTTGACCACGGGTCAGAGAAGTAACCCTTATCGGCATTGATAAAGGAGGAGCCGTCTTGAAATGGATTGTAGGGCTCGGGAATCCGGGCATGCAGTACGCGTCCACTCGCCACAATATCGGCTTCATGGCGATAGACAGGCTGGCGGAGCGCAATCAGATTCAGGTGCGCGACAGCAAATGCAAGGCCCTGATTGGCGAAGGGCGCGTCGGCACGGAGAAAATCGTGCTGATTAAGCCGATGACCTATATGAATCTATCAGGCGAAGCGGTCCGAGCCTATATGGATTATTACAAGGCCGATCCGGCAGACCTGATCGTATTGTATGATGATATGGATACCGAGCTGGGCAAGGTCCGCCTGCGGTATCAAGGAAGCTCCGGCGGGCACAACGGCATCAAGTCGATCATTCAGCACTTGGGCACGCAGTCGTTCAACCGGGTGCGCATGGGCATCTCCCGTCCACAGCCGGGACGCGAGATCGTGGATTATGTCCTGTCGCCCTTCGCCAAGGCCGAGCGGGACAAGCTGGAGGAAGCCATTGACAAAACCTGCGATGCAGTCGAATTCGCGCTGATCCATCCGTTTGATCAGACCATGGCCAAATTTAACGGATAATCCGGCTAAACTCGCCCTATACGGGACATACTGAGTAACTGAATCGGTATAATCTCGCGATAGGGGGCATATACATGTCTGTGAATTATGTCTGCAAACATTGTCATACGTTAATCGGGCGCGTCGAAGGGAGCGAGATCGACGAGACGAGACTCGGCTTTCATCTGCTGACTGAGGCAGAGCGCCATGAATATATTAAGGTTCATACCAATGGAGACGTAACGGTGCGAATGACTTGCGATTTTTGTACAGAAGCGATCCAGATGCACCCCGAATTGTCCTTGCTGTCATCGCCTTTGCAATGACAGCTTGTTGCATGCGGAGATACGTCAGCCTTGGCTTGCCGCCGAGGCTTATTTTGGATGGACCGAATACTATAACCCTAAAAATATGATTACGCGGGTAAGAAAGAGAGGCCTGTCCTTTGTTAAACGCACTCATGAAAGCATTATCTGGAGAGCGGGATATCGACTCCATCGTCGAAGGTATTCGCAGCGGAATGAAGGAGCAATTGGTATCCGGCCTGGCTGGCTCGACGCGGCAGGTCATGATGGCTGCTCTGCATCATCAGTTGGAGCGGCCCCTGCTGGTCGTAACGCACAATATGTTCTCTGCGCAGAAGGTGGCGGAGGATCTGCAAGAATGCTTGTCTGCGGACCAAGTATTGCTGTACCCGGCGAATGAGCTGGTCGCTGCGGAAGCGGCCATATCCAGTCCGGAAGTGATTGCACAGCGGATCGAGGCACTGACTGGCATCGTCCGCGGATTTCGCGGCATCGTCGTAACTCCGTATGCGGGGCTGCGGCGGTTTTTGCCTGCCCGGGAGACGATGGCATCCTCTCAATTGTCCATCGCCGTGGGCGACGAGGTGAAGCTAGATTCTTTCCTCGAGTCCTTGGTCTCTCTCGGCTATGAGCGGACCGAACGGGTGGAAGCGGCCGGAGAATTCAGTGTCCGGGGCGGCATCGTCGACCTTTACCCGCTGACATCACCTTATCCGTACCGGATCGAGTGGTTCGACGATGAGATCGATTCGATCCGTTCCTTCGATGCGACCGATCAGCGATCGGTGGAGAAGCTGAAGCAGTTGAATATCCCGCCGGCCAAGGAATGGATTGCCGACAGAACACGCTTCGCCCAGGCGGCCGAAGCGGCTTCCGCACGTCTCGAGGAGCAGCTGGCGCGAATGACCGACCGCCAGGTGAAGGAGAAGCTGCAGCAGGAGATTGGTCATGATATCGAGCGGCTGCGGGGCGCTTCCTATTTCAGTGAAATGTATAAGTACGTATCGCTGCTCTACCCGGAGCGGCATACGCTCTATGACTACATGCCGCAGGACACGCTGCTAGTGATAGACGAGCCGGCCCGAGTCATGGAGACGGCCAAGCAGCTGGAACGCGATGAAGCGGAGTGGAGCACGCATCTGCTGCAGAACGGCAAATCGCTGCCGTCGCTGGAGCTGGGCCTTACCGCTGACACGGCCATGGGCAAGCGCCCGTTCCAGACGCTGTTCATGGCGCTGTTCCTGCGCCAGGTGCCTCACACCCAGCCGCAGAACATCGTCAATGTGATGTGCCGGACGATGCAGAACTTCCATGGGCAGATGAATGTGCTCAAGGCCGAGATGGAACGGTGGAAAAAAGCGGGGGCGAATGTCATCATTCTGGCCAACGGAGCCGAGCGGGTAGACCGCGTGCGCCGGGTGCTGCAGGACTACCAGATTCCGGAGCCGACGATTATGACCGGCCATCTGCAGTCGGGCTTCGAGCTGCCTTCGATCCATCTCGTGGTTATCACCGAAGGCGAGATGTTCTCCCAGAAGCAGCGCAAGACGCGTCGCGCCGACGCAAGCATGAAGATGGATAATGCGGAGCGAATCCGCAACTACACCGAACTGAAAATCGGAGATTACGTGGTACATCAGAATCATGGAATCGGCAAATATATCGGCATCGGCACGTTGGAGATCAACGGCATTCATAAAGACTATCTGCATATTATGTATGCTGGCGGCGACAAGCTATCCGTACCGGTCGAACAGCTCCATCTCATTCAGCGTTATGTCAGTTCGGAGGAGAAGGAGCCGAAAATATACAAGCTAGGCGGCACGGAATGGACTAAGGTCAAAAACAAGGTCCGTTCATCGGTCAAGGACATTGCGGACGATCTAATTAAGCTGTACGCCGCTAGACAAGCCTCGTCCGGCTATGCCTTCGACAAGGATACGCCAGAGCAGCAAGAATTTGAAGATCTGTTCCCGTATGAAGAGACACGGGATCAACTGCGGGCGATCACCGAGATTAAGAAGGACATGGAGGTGCCGCGGCCGATGGATCGGCTGTTGTGCGGCGATGTCGGCTACGGCAAGACGGAAGTCGCAGTCCGAGCCGCTTTCAAAGCGGCCATCGAGGGCAAGCAGGTGGCGATTCTGGTGCCAACGACCATCCTGGCACAGCAGCATTACGAGACATTCCGCGAGCGCTTCGCAGACTATCCGTTCAATATTCAAGTAATGAGCCGCTTCCGATCGCGCAAAGATCAGAATGAGACGATCAAGGGACTGAAGACGGGGGTCGTCGATGTGGTCATCGGGACGCACCGCCTCCTCTCTCAAGATGTCGTGTTCAAGGAACTCGGATTGCTGATCGTGGATGAAGAGCAGCGCTTCGGCGTCACGCACAAGGAGAAGCTGAAGAAGCTGAAGACGAATGTGGACGTGCTGACGCTGACCGCTACGCCGATACCGCGCACGCTTCATATGTCGATGCTCGGCGTGCGGGACTTGTCTGTCATCGAGACGCCGCCGGAGAACCGCTTCCCGGTTCAGACGTATGTGCTGGAATACAGCGATTCGCTCGTAAGAGAAGCGATAGAACGCGAGCTGTCCCGCAACGGTCAAGTGTACTTCCTGTTCAACCGGGTGCAGGGCATCCATCAGATGGCGGATCATATCAAGATGCTGGTGCCCGAAGCGAAGGTGGCGGTGAGCCACGGGCAGATGTCGGAGACGGAGCTGGAGAAGACGATTCTCGACTTCCTCGACGGGGAATACGACGTGCTGGTCAGCACGAGCATTATCGAGACCGGAGTGGACATCCCCAATGTCAATACGCTCATCGTGCATGACGCGGACAAGATGGGCCTGTCCCAACTGTATCAGCTGCGCGGGCGCGTTGGCCGTTCGAACCGGATTGCCTATGCGTACTTCACGTACCAGCGCGACAAAGTATTGAATGAGGTCGCGGAGAAGCGTCTCCAAGCGATCAAGGAGTTCACGGAGCTCGGCTCCGGCTTCAAGATTGCGATGCGCGACCTGTCGATTCGGGGCGCAGGCAATCTGCTGGGCGCGGAGCAGCATGGATTCATCGCGTCGGTCGGCTTCGATCTGTACTCGCAGATGCTGGCAGATGAGATCAACAAGCGCAAGGCCGAGCTGGACGGGGTCGCGATTCACGACCAGCAGGAGCTGTCGACGCTCATCGATCTCAATATCGACGCCTATTTGCCGCCGAATTATATTTATGATAGTATTCAGAAGATCGAGATCTACAAAAAAGTTGCCGGTCTCGTCTCATTGGAGGAAGTCGAAGAATTGCGCGATGAACTCATCGATCGCTTTGGTGAACCGCCGCTTGCCGTCTTGCAGCTGCTTGCCGTCGCACGGCTGAAGCTGCATGCGAAGCAGTATGGATTGGAATCCATCGTGCAGCGCGGGGATACGGTCACCATGAAGGTCCACCCTTCGGCTGAACCATGGCTTGACCGTAAGAAGCTGGCAACGATTGCGGCCCGAATCGATCGGCGCATCGCCGTCGATCGCGAAGCGCATGGCACCGTGAAAATCAATGCGCGCGGGTTGGATGGAATGCAGCTGCTGATGCAATTGGAGCAGTTCATGCTTGATGCTACAGACGCGATCAAAGCGAAGGGAGAATTACAACATGTTGCAAAATAAACAGATGCGCTCCAAAAAGTGGCTGCTGCTCGCGCTGTCTGCCGTGTTGACGCTGTCCGTCCTGGCGGGATGCGGCAAGAAAGATACGGCGGCGGCACCCAAGGATGGAAGCAAAGTCGTAGCTACCTATGAAGGCGGAGAAGTTACCGAGGATCAATTCAAGAAGGAAATGGCCACCATGCTCGTGTTCTATCCCGAGTATGAGCAAATTATCGGCATGGATCAGTTCCAGGAATATTTCTTGAAGCAGCAGATCGCTTACTTGTACCTGGAGGGCAAAGCGTCCGACAAGGCGAAGAAGACGGGCGGAGAGAAGGCCAAGGAACAGCTGGATTTGATGAAAGCCCAGGCGGGCGATGACGAGTTCAAGAAGATTCTGGATGCCCAAAAGCTGACCGAAGCCGATGTCACGGCATATATGACCCGGATTTTGACGGTCGTTCAAGAGTACAATGATAAAGTTACCGATGAGCAGCTGAAGGCTGAATTCGAGAAGAACAAGAAGGATATGACCGTAGCGACCGTTCGCCACGTGCTGATTGGCTTCGAGGACAAGAACGGCAAAGAGCGTAAAAAAGAAGATGCGCTCAAGCTGGCCAAAGATATCGAAGCCCGTCTGAAGAAGGGCGAGGACTTCGCGAAGGTAGCCAAGGAACATTCGGATGACACCGGATCGGCGGACAACGGCGGCCTGTACGAGGATAAGGCAGTAGGCGGTTGGGTGCCTCAATTCAAGGAGGCGGCCTTGACGCTGCCAATCAACGAGATCAGCGAGCCGGTCGAGACCGAATACGGCTATCATGTGATGAGGGTCGAAGCCCGAGCGGAGAAGACATTCGACAAGCTGACCGACAACGAGAAGACGTCGCTGCGGACCAGTGCCGCCTCAGAATTGATGAACGACTTCATGGAGAAAGACCTAGAGAAGCTCATCAAGAAGATCGATCTGCCGAAGACTGAGGAACAGCCGGACGCATCCAAGGAAGAGGAGCCGGCTGACTCGACAGGCGAGAATAAGGATACGAAGCAGGACGACAAGCAAACCGAGACGCCACAAGACAACAACGCGGCAACAGACAAGAAAGAGGACAAGGCGGAAGGCACGAAATAAAGTGATTCATCAGCTGCGGCTGTCCCCGGTGTCGGGGACGGCCCTTTTTTTGCGCCTGACTAGGGATAAAGGCCTAGGACAAGTTTGGATTCGACAAAAACAGAGTTTTAGGATAAAATTATCCAGTGATAACGACAAATAAATGAGAAAAATTTGAGAAAAGTGGAGAAAACATGTCGTTAAATGTCGAAAAATGTGAAGTGTTTTGCAGTCAACCGGGCATGAACGGAGTATCATGAAATGTATAAGAAGCTGGGAGCAGATGAATACTATGGTCAGAGTTTGAAACTATACCGCATCTCTCCTAAAAACAATAATCCAGTTGACCTTTAAAACTAATCTTGGAAAGCGGGGCAACCTTTAATGAAAGCTACTGGTATTGTTCGTCGTATTGATGATCTCGGACGCGTGGTCATTCCCAAAGAAATTCGTCGCACGCTGCGTATTCGCGAAGGAGATCCACTTGAAATTTTTGTTGATCGCGACGGTGAAGTTATCCTCAAAAAATATTCGCCAATCGGGGAATTGGGCGATTTCGCCAAGGAATATGCGGAGTCTCTGTACGAAAGCACAGGCCATATTACGATGATTTCCGATCGCGACACCATCATCGCGCTGGCTGGAGGCTCGAAGAAGGAGTTCTTGGACAAGCAGATCGGCATGCTGCTGGAAAACTGCATGGACAACCGCAAGTCGGTGCTGGAGACGAATTCCGGCAATTATGAGATCGTGAAGGATCATCAGGAGACGTTGTCTTCCTTTGTCGCTGCGCCGATTGTATCGGGCGGGGATCCGATTGGAACAGTCGTGCTGTTGAATCGGGATGACAGCATCAAGATGGGTCAGATGGAAGTGAAAATGGCAGAAACGGCTGCCGGCTTCCTCGGAAAACAAATGGAACAATAATCCGCTCCGGCGGTGCATCGCTCCTGCTCGTGAAGGGCCGCCCCCATGGCGCGCGCACCTTCTGAAGCGGGAGTTTTTTGTTCCGGACGCTCCGGCCGGCCAAGCTCTGTCCGCCGCAGCGGTCTATGATATAATACGTGTACATTACAACGCGCGTAAGAAATCATGGACGCAGCGGCAACCTTTGGATTCGGATGGGCGGGAGACGAGCATGGAGCGTACAACAGGAAGGCAGGTCGTATCCGGCGCTTTGATGCTGGGCGCGGCGGCGGTGTTGTCGAAGATTATCGGCACGCTGCAGAAAATTCCGCTGCAGAACATCGGGGGCGACGGTGTCTTCGGCATCTACAACGCCGTGTATCCCTTCTATGTGCTGCTGGTGGTCGTCGCTTCGGCCGGCATCCCTGTCGCCGTCGCCCGTCTCGTCGCCGAGTGCGAAGCGGCGGGGGATGAGCAGGGATCGTCCCGCGTGCTGTACGCCTCCTGCCTCTTGATGAGCTTCACCGGCCTCATCGGCTTCCTCGCCTTGACCTGGGGAGCCGAGACCGTAGCTTCCTGGATCGGGAACCGTCATACCGTGCCAGCGATACGCAGCTCGGCTTACGCGCTGCTCGTCATGCCGTTGGCCGCCGCCCTGCGGGGCTATGACCAGGGACGGGGACGGATGGAATCGACGGCCGTCTCGCAGGTGGCGGAGCAGACCGGCCGGGTGGCGGTCATGATCGCGCTCCTGCTCTATTACGTGAGCCGGGAGGCGCCGGAGGAGACGATTGCGGCCGGCGCCACCTTCGGCTCGTTCGCGGGCGGCGTATGCGGCTTGGCGGCGATGGCTTGCTTCCGGTGGAGGGAGCGGCGTTCCGCTGCTGCGGCAACACGTGCCGTGCCTGATGTCATCGGCCCGGGGAGGGCGGACCCGTCCGGCTCGGCGCGGGGGGGCCTGTCTGGCCCGGCAGCTTCGCCGACAATCGGCGCCTGGATGCGGCGGCTGGCCTGGACGGCCCTGCCGATCTGTCTCGGCGCGATCGTGATGCCGGCCGTGAACGTTGTCGATGTGTTCACCGTACCGCGTCTGCTGGTGCAACGCGGGCTCGGCGAGGCCGGAGCGCTGGCGGAGTTCGGCGTCTACAGCCGCGCCTTCCCGCTGGTCCAGCTCGTGACGCTGGTCGCCAGCTCGCTCGCGGTCGGCCTCGTGCCGGCCGTGGCCGCTGCCGCGCGCCGCGATGCGGCTCAACTGCGGGAGCTGCTGGCGTCAGCGCTGCGCTGGACGTGGCTGATCGGCTGGGCCGCGGCGGCAGGGCTGATCGCCCTGGCCGAGCCGATCAATGTGGCGCTCTACACGGATGCCGCCGGGATGGCGGCCTTCGTGTGGATCGCGTCCACGGCGGTCAGCGGCATGCTGCAGGCCGTGACCGCCGCGCTGCTGCAGGGCATGGGGGCCGTGCGCGCCCCCGCCCTGATTCTGCTGTTCGCCGCCGGCGTGAAGGCGGCGCTTAATCTGTGGCTGGTCCCGGCTTATGGCATCGCCGGGGCCGCCATGAGCGCGGCCGCTTCGCTCGCGCTCGCTGCGGCGCTGAATGCGGCCGCGCTGAGCCGCGCTAGCGGCGTGTACTTCGCCGCCTGGGGCGCCCGGAGCGCGCGGCTGGCGCTGGCGCTCGCCGCCATGGCCGCGGCGGCACGCCTGGCCGCGCTCGCCCCGGCGGCGCTCGGCCTTGGCGGCCGCACAGGCGCCCTGCTGGCGGTCGCCGGCGGCGTACCGCTCGGCGCGCTTATCTTCGCCGGGCTGGCGCTGCGGCTCGGCCTTGTGCGGCCGCAGGAGCTGGCGGATCTGCCGCGCATCGGCCCGGCGCTGGCCCGGATCGCGGCCAAGATCGCGCCGCGGAACAGGTAATGGACGGTTCTCCCGGGGAGAACCTTGACACGAAGGAGGCAATCCCATGTCAGGAACAATCACGGTCGTCGGACTCGGCTCCGGCGACGCCGGACAGCTAACGCTGGACGTATGGAACCGGCTCCGCCGGGCGGAACGGCTGTATGTGCGCACGGAGCGCCATCCGGTGATGTCGCTGTTGGAGGAGGAAGGGACGGCATACCGTTCCTTCGACGAGGTATATGAAGCGCAGGACGATTTCCCGACGGTATACGAGGAGATTACCCGTGTGTTAATCGCGGCGGCGCAGGACGGCGGTTCGCTCGTCTACGCGGTGCCGGGCCATCCGATGGTGGCGGAGGCCACCGTGAAGCTGCTGGCCGAGCGCTGTCCGGCCGAAGGCATCCGGCTGGAGATCCGGGGCGGGGAGAGCTTCCTCGATCAGGCCTTCATCCGGCTCGGCTTCGATCCGATCGAAGGGTTCCAGCTGCTGGACGCGAGCGGACTGAGGCGATCCATGATCAATCCCCGGTTGCACACCGTTATCGGACAAGTGTATGATACGTTTACAGCTTCTGAAGTGAAGCTGGGCTTGATGGAAGTATATCCGGACGATTACGAGGTCACAGCCGCTCATGCGCTTGGCGTCGAGGGGCAGGAGGAGATCCATCGCGTGCCGCTGTACGAACTCGATCGGTTGGAGGGCTACGGCAACCTGTCGCTCATCTACGTGCCGCGTTCGGAGGCGGACGAGGTGCTGAACGGCACGTTCGACAAGCTGCACGAGATTGTGGCGACGCTGCGCAGTCCCGAAGGCTGTCCGTGGGATCGGGAGCAGACACATCAATCGATTCGCAAAAACTTCATCGAAGAGACCTATGAGGTGCTGGAAACGATCGACGATGACGATCCCGTGGGCATGCAGGAGGAGCTGGGCGACGTGCTGCTCCAGATTATGCTGCATGCCCAGATGGAGGAAGAGACGGGGGCCTTCTCGGCTTATGATGTCATTCGGGGCCTGAACGAGAAGCTCATTTTCCGCCATCCTCACGTGTTCGGGGACAAGGCGGCCGCCGACTCCGAAGCGGCACTCCGCAATTGGGAGCAGATGAAGGCCGAGGAGAAGCGGCGCAAGGGGCGAGACGCGGAACGCAAGTCCGTATTGGACGGGGTGCCGCGGGATTTGCCGGCGCTGATGAAGGCCCGCGAATTGCAGAACAAAGCGGCCAAAGTCGGCTTCGACTGGGATCGTATTGAGGATGTACTTGACAAACTGGCCGAAGAATTGCAAGAATTGCGAGAGGCGATCAGCTTGGCAGAGACGGCGAAGGGCGAGGACAACCACCGCGCACATGCCGTAGAGGAGCTGGGAGACGTGCTGTTCGCGGCAGTAAATGCGGCAAGATTTCTGGGAGCCGACCCGGAAGAAGCGTTGACGGGGACGAACCGCAAATTTATTCGCCGTTTTCAATATATTGAGGAACAGCTTCGTATAAACGGCAAATCTTTTGACCAAACTGATTTACTAGAAATGGAGAAGTGGTGGCAGGAAGCGAAGCAGCTGAAGCCTTGACCGGAGCGGTCAGCGGCCTGATATCCCCTATTTTCGTCAAAATATGAAAAAGTGCCGTAACCGGGGAGGATTTTACTCGCAAAGCAAGAATACATACATTCGAGAATACAACACGGATTGTATTTTGCGACTCCGGCATCAGCTCGCGAGCCAACACACTCTATTGAATGACTAATAGGATTGGGAGGCCAATAAACATGAACAAAACAGATTTGATCAACAACATCTCGGAGAAAAGCGGATTGACCAAAAAAGACGTAGAAGCGGTATTGAACGGCTTCTTCGGCGAAGTTACTGACGCACTGTCCAAAGGCGACAAAGTGCAACTGATTGGATTCGGCACATTCGAGACTCGCAAGCGCGCAGGCCGCACGGGCCGCAACCCGCAAACGGGCAACACGATCGAAATTCCGGAATCGACAGTTCCGGCGTTCAAAGCGGGCAACAAGCTTAAAGAAGCTGTAAAATAATGCGTCTCGACAAGTTCCTGAAAGTTTCGCGGCTCATTAAGCGGCGCACCGTAGCCAAAGATGTGTCCGAACAGGGACGCGTCATATTGAACGGCCGCGAGGCGAAGCCGAGTACGGCCGTCAAGGTGGGAGACGAGATTACGGTCCAGTTCGGGCAGAAGCTCGTCACGGTCCGCATCGAGCGTCTCCAGGAGACGACGAAGAAGGAAGAAGCAGCCGGCATGTATACGCTGCTGAAGGAAGAGCCTATTCCACGATCGAAGGATCTGGAATGGTAATCGCCATGAATCCATCAAGAACGGCCCTTTCCCGATAACGGGGGAGGGCCTTTCTTGTGCTTGCATTGAGGCGCGAAGGGAAGCGGCTTTCGCTGGCTTTCTATCTATGGCTGAGCCACGAGCCACGGACGCCCAGGAGGAGACACTCCGGGTAAGGCGGAACAGGCGGTCGAAGGAACGGCAGCAGGGAAAATAAGCCTTTGAATCTCTTTCCCCAGTTCCCTATAATAGACGTATAACCAAATACATTCCGCCGGCATTCCCGGCGGGAGAGGTTCGCAATCTCCCTCTATAAAAAACTAAGGCTGACAGCATCCGCAATGGGTATGGCTTTCCCTTGGTGTTGTCTTTTTTTGTGCTTATGGAGGCGGGGGAAGCGGCGCTTGCCGGATCTTCCCCTGCTTCGAATGGACCGATGCACATGCCTTCGTCTTGTTCTGTAGAGGAATAAGAAGGGATGGACACAGGATGAATGATGCAATGAACCGTAAGGAAGCAGCCGCCGAACGGGCGGGAGACAGAGCCGTTCAGGGCAAGCCGCAGGAGAAGGCAGTCGTCGTCTTCAGCGGCGGGCAGGACAGCACGACATGCCTGTTCTGGGCAATGGAGCGCTTCGATGCCGTCGAGACGGTAACGTTCGACTATGGACAGCGCCACCGCAGCGAGCTGGAGCATGCGAAGCGGATTGCAGCCAAGCTGCAGGTGCCGAACCGCGTGCTCGACATGACGCTGCTCAATCAACTGGCGCCGAACGCGCTCACCCGGGCCGATATTGACATCGCCCAGGAGGAGGGCGAATTGCCGAATACGTTCGTTGAGGGGCGCAACCTGCTCTTCTTCTCGTTCGCCGCAATCTATGCGAAGCAGATCGGCGCGCGGCATATCGTGACGGGCGTCTGCGAGACCGACTTCAGCGGCTATCCCGATTGCCGGGACGTATTCGTCAAATCGTTGAATGTGACGCTCAATCTGGCGATGGACTACGGCTTCGTCCTTCATACGCCGCTCATGTGGCTGAACAAGGCCGAGACCTGGCGTCTGGCGGACGAACTAGGGGCGTTCGACTTCGTGCGCACGGAGACGGTAACCTGCTATAACGGGCTGCCGGGCGACGGATGCGGCGAATGCCCGTCCTGCAAGCTGCGGCGCGCCGGAATGGAGAGCTATCTCGCGGAGAGAGCGCAGAAGTCGGGGGCCGGGGCATGAACAGACCGGGCCCGTTCCGCATCGTAGAGAAGCTGCAGCAATACGGTACCGATATATCCCGCGAGTCACTGCGATACCACATGCGCCGCGTACTCGTCAGCAAGGAGTTCACTTTCGACGCGGCGCATCATCTGCACGCCTACGAAGGCAAATGCAAGAATCTTCATGGCCATACGTATAAGGTCGTGTTCGGCCTGAGCGGCTATACGAACGACATTGGCATCGCCCTTGATTTCGGAGATATCAAGGAGATTTGGAAGGAGCGGATCGAGCCGTATCTCGATCACCGTTATTTGAACGAGACGCTTCCCCCGATGAACACGACGGCGGAGAACATGGTCGTCTGGCTGTATGAGCAGATGAGTGCCGCGCTGGCGGAAGAGGAGCCGTACCGCACCCGCTGCGAAGGCGGGCGGGTGGAGTTCGTCCGCCTTTACGAGACGCCGACCAGCTACGCCGAGGCCAGACGGGAGTGGATGGAGCCATGACGATACCCGTACTGGAACTATTCGGGCCGACCGTACAGGGGGAAGGCCTGCTTGTCGGCCGGAAGACGATGTTCGTGCGCACGGCAGGCTGCGATTACCGCTGCTCCTGGTGCGATTCCGCCTTCACATGGGACGGCTCGGCGAAGGAGGAGATTCGCAGCCTCACGGCGGAAGATATTCTGCGGCAGCTGAACGCGCTTGCCGCCGGCCGCTTCGATCATGTCACGATCTCGGGCGGCAATCCCGCTCTGCTCCCCGGCATCGGCGACCTTGTGCGTCTGCTCGGAGAGCACTGCATTTGCACCGCGGTGGAGACGCAAGGCTCGCGGTGGCAGGACTGGCTGCTGGACACCGATGACGTCACGCTGTCGCCGAAGCCGCCCAGCTCCGGCATGAACACCGATGAAGCGCGGCTTGATCAGATCGTGAGCCGGCTGTGGGATCGCCCGGATCGGAAGGGGCTGTGCCTCAAGATCGTCGTCTTCGACGAACGGGATCTCGCGTATGCCATCCGTATGCATGAACGTTACCCGGACATTCCGTTCGTCCTGCAGACGGGGAATGACGATGTGCGGAGCGCGGATGATAACGAGTTGATCCGGAAGCTGCTCGGCCGGTATGAATGGCTGATTGAGCAGGTCGCCGCCGATCCGCGCTTGAACCAGGTGCGGGTGCTGCCGCAGCTGCACACGCTCGTATGGGGCAACAAGCGCGGCGTATGACGGCCGGGCAAGCCTGTCTATGGTGGAACAAGTGCGGCGTATGACGGCCGGGCAAGCCTGTCTATGGTGGAACAAGTGCGGCGTATGACGAGTGGGCAAGCATGTCGTTAGGCTGAGCACGAGAGTCACACGGCCCCGGTGCGGCCGGAACGCTTATGATTTCGACACAAATAACCGATATAGAAGGGGAGGCAATCGCATGGCAGGCAGGAACGAAGCCGAATTGCAGCTGAAGCATCTTGGAGGGAAGACGGAATACGCAACAGACTACGCGCCTGATGTGCTGGAGGCATTCGACAATAAGCATCCGAACCGTGATTATTTCGTCAAATTCAACTGTCCGGAGTTCACCAGTCTCTGTCCGATGACGGGGCAGCCGGACTTCGCGACGATGTATATCAGCTACATTCCGGACCGGAAGTGCGTCGAGAGCAAGTCGCTGAAGCTCTATATGTTCAGCTTCCGCAATCATGGCGACTTCCACGAGGATTGCGTCAATATCATTATGAATGATCTGATCGAGCTGCTCGATCCGAAATATATCGAAGTATGGGGCAAGTTCACGCCGCGCGGCGGCATTTCTATCGATCCGTACTGCAATTATGGCCGTCCCGGTACGAAGTACGAGGAGATGGCGGCTTATCGTCTGATGAATCATGATTTGTATCCGGAAACGGTCGACAACCGATAATTTAGATAAGCGTGAATCCACGCATCACTAGGAGAGAAATATTGGAAGAGTGGCTGCGTTGAAGTTCTATTCTGGCATTCCCTTCATAAGCTAGTGTTGAGAAGGAGGTACATGCCATGATGGAATTGAACAAGCCAACGGCCAAGCGCCAGGAGATTAAGATGGTCAACCGCAAGCTGCTCGAGATTAGCGGGGTAAGCAAAGTGGAGAGCTTCGACAGCGAGGAGTTCCTGCTTGATACCGAATGTGGATTTCTGACCATACGCGGCCACAATCTGCATATCAAAAACTTGAGCCTTGAACAAGGACAAGTCGCCATTGAAGGCACGGTCAACTCCCTGACCTATCTGGATGCGAGTTCACACGATAAATCCAAAGGCTTCTTCGGGAAGTTATTCAAGTGAGTCTGTACGTACAATGGACGACCGTGCTGCTCATGATGCTGAGCGGATTAACGCTAGGCATCGTATTTGACGGCTACCGCGTCGTAGCGGGACAATTCCGTTTCCCTCGGTGGACGGTTCCGCTGCTGGATTTGATGTATTGGCTGGCTGCGACGCTGTTCGTGTTTCAGATGCTCGTGAAGGGCAATCAGGGAGAGCTTCGATTTTACGTCTTTCTTGGCCTGGCCGCCGGGGCATGGTTGTATGTTATCCTTCTCAGCAAGGTCACGGTCGTGATCGTGACGTGGCTCGTGCGAGCCGTATTGGCAATCTACCGATTCATCCGGCGATGCCTGTATGTTCTGCTCGTGCTGCCGCTCAAGGGCTTATGGATCTTTACAAAAGGTCTAGGTTCATTTTTGCTGTCGGCGGCTATTTTCATCGGAAAAATTGTGCTACAATGTGTTAAGCCGCTATGGTGGCTGGTCCGATGGATGTTCCGCCCGCTCATTCTTCCAATCTGGGAGAGGCTGGGTATGACGGAACGGCTCCAGCGGATCAAAGAGAAGGTATTTTCTGGTATACGTCGAATGAATCAATGGGTGGCATCGGGAAGAGCGAAGGTGGCTCGTCTGCTGCGCCTGTTTCATCATAGGAAGTAACAGGTGATTTCTTTAACTGACTTTATCGAAAATGGGGGTGTGCGTATGTCTGCGTCCCGGACACCGGACCGTACTCGTGAGAACAAAATGGCAGGAGCCAAGCGAAGATTGCGATTGTGGATGGGGTTTATGGTGGTGTTTGCGGGGTGGGGCTTGTATACGTACATTGACCAGGCTGCTACTATTGAGGGGCTCAAAGCCGATTATCAGGTGCAGGAGAAGAAGAAGAATGCTGCCAAAGAGACGCGGAACGAGGTTCAACAGGAAGTCGATCGCCTGAATACGACTGAATATATTCTTCAGATTGCGAGAAGCAAAGGGATGCTGCTTCCGGACGAAGTCCTTATCCGCAAGCATGAGGAATAGGCGCCATTTTGGGACAACCGTCGGTTGACCACTTGGTGCGGTTACAGTATAATCACGACATAAGCATTGCTTTCGATAACGAAGCGGTGTGCCGTTTAACATTTTAAGGGAGGAACATTTTATTCTATGACAATCGAAGTGGGCACCAAGTTACAAGGCAAGGTGACAGGCATTACGCATTTTGGGGCGTTCGTTGATCTGTCGGGAGGTGTCACGGGACTGGTTCACATCTCTGAAATTGCCGATAACTATGTCAAGGACGTGAATGACCATTTGAAGATTGACGATATCGTCACGGTCAAAGTAATTAACGTCGACAAGGACGGCAAGATTGGCTTGTCTATCAAGCAGACAGTGGATAAGCCAGCATCGGAGCAGAGACCGCCAAGAGGACCTCGTCAAGACCGTCCGAACCGAGACGGGGGAGGAAGAGGCGGCTTTGGTAACCGCGACCGGGGTGGGCGCAAGCCTAATTTCGCTTCTTTTGAGGATAAAATGTCGCGCTTCCTTAAAGACAGTGAAGAGCGCATCTCGTCTTTGAAAAAGAACACGGAATCCAAGCGCGGAGGCCGTGGCGCACGCCGCATGTAATAGATGAACAAGGAACGAAGCCGCAGACCGGGCACCCGGTGTTGCGGCTTTTTTGCTGTGATCGTGGCCGTATTCGTGGCAGTGATCGTGGCCGTGTTCGTGACGTGGCCGATGCCGGTGCTGGAATCGGTGCCGTGGCCAGTGCTGGAGTCGGTGCTGGTGTCGGTGTCGGTACTGGAGCTGTAGTCGGTGCCGTGGCCGGTGCTGGAGATGGTGTCGGTACCGTGGCCGGTGCTGGTACGGGGACCGGGACGTTTTTGATCGGGCCAAGCCTGCAAATCTGCAGCATTTTTCCTCGTTTCATGGCCTGTGAGCTAGAATTGCTGCAAAATTACATCTTTTTGCCCCTCTGGCCGGGATTGAGGCTGAAACGGCAGGAAATTGATGCCTTATTGCAGGATTCCACCTTTCCACAACTGCCTCTGATCGAATTCCTGCAAATCTGCAGCAATCAGGAGAGGACGAACAGGAAACGGCTTCTTTCCAGACCAGTCATCCAGTCCGCAAGGCTCTTTCGCTGGCTAACACCTGCTGCATCCTTCGCCACCTGTTCCAGCATTCCTGGCAACTGGCCCAGGCCTGTACCGGTGCAGAGAAGGAATGATAACGCCTCTGGCCCCCCAACTCCCGCAAGGCATCTTCCACCTGACCGATTACCACCCAAGTGCCCACAATGGGATCTTCCACCCGACCGATTACCACCCAAGCTCTCACAATGACATCTTCCACCCGACTGATTACCACCCAAGTGCCCACAATGGGATCTTCCACCCGACCGATTACCACCCAAGCTCACACAATGACATCTTCCACCTGACCGATTACCACCCAATCGGCCACAATGGGATCTTCCACCCACCTGAGCTCCACGCAAGTCTCTCACACTGGGATCTGCCAACCACCCAAGCTCCACGCCTTCCACCCAATGGGATCTGCCTCTGCCCACTCAATCCCTACGCCAGCTTCCACAACGGATTCTGGCCTCCCGCTTGTGCCTCCGTCGCCTTCATAGCGGCTTCCGCTCTTCCATCCGCTCCCCCAGCAGTCTCCACATTGTGACGGAATGGCAGATTCATCGCATTCATTTTTCCACCGCCACTATTTTTGTCACCCGACCGGATGGTTACGACAGGTTCTTACGCTATTCCGTATCCTTTCCCCTTATTTCCGAGCGGCGCCAAGTTCAGAGCTGCAAAAAAATGACATACGTGGGCTCGCCCTCATGCCGTCTTACAATGGGCGAACCCTTGTCCGAACAGGCTTGTCCGTTTTCTCGCGCTGGACTCAACTGATGTCGGAAAGTTTTTTGGACGGGGCTCCTTTTTCTGACAAACTATTTCCAGCTCCTTCTCTATAATGAGAGGCACACATTTCAGAGAATAGGTGGTGCTTGGCATGAGTAAGACAAAGGTGATTCCGTTTCCGAAGAAGGGTTGGCAGAGCGGGGGGCAAGGAGAGAGCGAATGGGGCCTCCCTCATAACAGATGGCGGCTGGAACGATTCAAGCGGGTGCTTGGTACGCGGAAATGGACCTTCATGTTTGTGCTTATCGGGTTTTTGCTGGGACGGGCCATGATCTTGAACGAGCTGTTTCCGTTCGCCGCCGCGTTTTTTGCGGTCGTCTATTTTACGCGCCGCGAGCTGGCAACCTGGGTAGGGACGGCACTGCTGGCCGGAAGCTTATTCGCGCCGGAGCAGATCTCGCTCATGATGGGCATGCAGCTGCTGCTTATCGTACTGATGCACCGCGGCCTGAAAGCGTATGAACGGACCGATATGAACATGGCGCCGATTATCGTGTTCGCCGCCACACTGCTCGTTAAGCTGTTCGTGACATTTATGTCGACGGACCTGACCTGGTACGCTCTCGTGATGGATATGACGGATGCTGTGCTCGGTCTCGTCCTCACCCTTGTGTTTATACAAGCATTGCCCGTTCTGACGATGAGTAAACGCAACTATACACTGCGGGTGGAGGAAATGATCTGCCTGATGATTCTTCTGGCGTCGATTATGACCGGCGCCGTAGGCTGGACCGTCCAGTCGCTGCAGCTCGATCACATCATATCACGTTATTTCGTGCTGCTGTTCGCCCTGGTCGGCGGGGCCCCGCTTGGCGCCTCGGTCGGCGTCGTGCTCGGCTTGATTCTCGGCTTGGCGGAGCCGAATTCGCTGACGCAGATGAGCGTGCTGGCGTTTGCCGGCTTGTTGGCCGGACTGCTGAAGGACGGCAAGCGCTGGGTGGTTGCCTTCGGCATGCTGCTCGGGACGGCGATTCTGTCCGTCTATCTCGGGCCTCCTTCGGAGGTGATGGCATCGACCTGGGAGACGATCGCCGCCGCGGCGCTATTCTTGCTTACTCCTAAATCGATATGCGCCACCTTGGCCAAATATGTGCCGGGAACGAACGAGCATACGAAATCGCAGCATGAATATGCGAAGAGGATGCGCGACCTGACGGCGGAACGGGTTACCCAGTTCTCGGAGGTGTTCCGCCAACTGTCGAGCAGCTTCAAGCAGACCGCCCATACCGGCGATCCTCCGACGGTGGGAGAGGAGCGCAATCGGATGATTGAATCCGTGACCGCCGCTACCTGTCTCGGCTGCCCACGGCAGCAGGCCTGTTGGAACCATAAGTCGGTCCAGACGATGACGATGATGAATCAGATGATGAGCAAGGTCGAACAGGATACCGAGATCGTCTCTTACAAGGAGAAGCAACTGCCTCAGACGTGGAGGAGCCACTGCATGAAGGCGCCGAAGGTGCTTGCGCTGATGAGGGAGCATACGATTCGGCGGGCGCTGGACGAGCATTGGCAGAAGCAGATTTTGGACAGCCGCCATTTCGTTGCCGATCAGCTGGCGGGCGTCTCACAGGTTATGGATGATCTGGCCCAGGAGATTCGGCGCGAAGGACGGGAGCTGTTCATGCAGGAGGAGCAGATTCGGCAGGCCATGGAGGAGCTCGGGCTGTCCGTGCACCGCGTCGATATTTTATCGCTCGATGCCGGACGGATCGAGATCGAGATGATTCATTCCTTCACCGACGGCTATGACGAGTGCCGCAAACTCATCGCGCCGTTGCTGTCGGATATATTGGGCGAGCATATCGCCGTCAGAGAGGAGAGGTTAACCGGAACGGAAGGGCATGGTATGGTCACCTTCGTCTCGGCGAAGGCATTCGAGGTGGAGACCGGCATGGCCGGGGCCGCCAAAGGAGGGGATATGCTGTCGGGAGACAGCTTCAGTACGCTGGAGCTCGGCAGCGGGAAGTATGCAGTCGCCTTGAGCGACGGAATGGGCAACGGCGAGCGGGCCCGCATGGAGAGCAGCACCGCCTTGAAGCTGCTGTCCCAATTTCTGCAATCGGGCATCGACGAGAAGCTGGCGATCCAATCCGTCAATCAGGTGCTGACGCTGCGGTCGCCGGACGAGATCTACGCGACGGTCGATATGGCGATCATCGATCTGTATTCGGCCAAGACGACGTTCATGAAGAGCGGTTCCACGCCCAGCTTCATCAAGAGCGGAAAGGACGTGCGCTTAGTATCGGGCAGCAACTTGCCGATAGGTATTATACAGGATATTGATTTTGAGTTGATTGATTCGGCTTTGCAGCCGGGAGATATTTTGATTATGATGACGGACGGAATCTTCGATGCTCCCGGGCCGGCAGCCAACAAGGAGATATGGATGAAGCGGCTTATTAGCGAGCTGGAAACGGATGATCCGCAGGAGATTGCCGATCTTCTCCTAGAGACCGTCATCCGTCATGCCAGCGGTCATATCGATGACGACATGACCGTCGTCGTGACGCGCGTAGCCCGCCATCAGCCGCAATGGGCGACACTGCACTGGAATGGGCATGACCGTAGGGAGCGGCCGCTGACGGTCAGTTAATCTCTCGGCCGCGGCTTCCTGCTTTCCGCCCTCCGTATGGCCAGCGGGGTGTAAACTCTCTTTTCATTGGAAATACTAGAATGAGGTAGTTCAAAAAGCCACTTTTGATCACGAAGAGAATCGGGAAGTAACTCGGCATCGAATTGCGCTGCTTCTTACCAAGTTTTGCGGAGCAAAACTCGCATCGGAAGCATAAGCTTCGAGTTCTTGCATCCTTCTCGGTGCTGACAACCGGTCTTTTTGAACTCGCACTCGTACTAGATTCGGTGAAGAGAGGATGTGCGGATATCGCCATGAAGCAAATTCTATTGATAACCGACGGCTGCTCCAATGTGGGCGTTCAGCCTGCCGTTGCTGCTGCAGAAGCGCGGGAGCGGGGCATCTCGGTTAATGTTGTCGGCATTGTGGATTACGGAACGATAGGTGAGCTTGGAGCGCGGGAGATTGACGAGATTGCCCGTGCCGGAGGAGGGATAAGCCGCATCGTCCAGTCGCACCAGCTGTCGCAGACGGTGCAGATGATGACGCGCAAGACGGTTGTGCAGACGATTCATCAGGCCGTGAACAAGGAGCTGCGTCAAATTTTCGGAGCCGAGCAGAACGTCGAATTCGAGACCCTTCCGCCGGAGCAGCGTTCGGAAGTGGTGCGCGTCATGGACGAGCTGAGCGAGAACTCGCCGCTGCGCGTCGCCCTGCTCATCGATGCGAGCGCGAGCATGAAGCCGAAGCTCCCGGCTGTAGAGGAGGCGATACGGGATCTGATGCTAAGCCTGCAGGCCAGAACGGGCAAAAGCGAGTTGAGCGTGTTCCATTTCCCGGGGCCTTACGGGGGAGAAGAGGCCGTTATGGACATGGAATGGACCGACGATATCAGCCGCGCGAAGCGCTTGTTCCAGCGGTTGAACATGCGGGGAACGACACCGACGGGACCTGCGCTCTTGAAAGTGATCGACTATTATCAATATGATGGAGGCAAGGCGAATCAGGAATGCGACCTGGCGTCGTACGCCTCAGATGGAACAGGAACGGATGGGATGTGGAGTGACTACATCGTGTAACATGGAGAACGAACAGCATCATGCGCAGGCAGCGGCGCTTCGCGTCGAGGCGGGAACCGTGCTGCAGGGAGTGTGGAACGGGCGTGTCTACCGAATTGAGCGACGGCTTGGCCGCGGGGCCAACGGAGTCGTGTATTTGGTGACCCATTTTCCGACTGCAGCGCAGGCGCGCGGAGGACGGATCGCTGCCTATGCACTTAAGATGGGAATGAACTCCGTCGATCTCCAGTCCGAAATTAACGCGCTGCGGACATGGGAGAAGGGAAGGCAAGCGGAGGCGGGGCGCACGGGCCGTCACCATGCGCGGCCATTTCTCGTCGATAACGATGATTGTGATCTGCACGGCAAGCGCATCCCCTTCTATGTGATGAGATATGTTCCGGGGGTGAGTCTCCGCAAGTTCATATATAAGCATGGGCCGGATTGGTATGGCGTCGTGGGAGGACGCTTGCTGGAAAAGCTCAGGCAGCTGCACCGGCAGGGGCTTGTCTTCGGCGATCTGAAGGCGGAGAACGTGCTGGTGAACGATAACGGAGAGGTGGAGTTGATCGATTACGGGGGTCTGACCTCTACCGGGAAAAGCGTAAAACAATTCACGGAATTGTATGACCGGGGGTATTGGCACGCCGGATCGCGCACAGCCGACTTCCGGTATGATCTGTTCTCGTTCGCGGTCATGACGGTTCAGATGATGGCCGAACGGGAGCTTCGGGAACGGATCAAGACAACGCTCCCGCAGACGCGCGACATCAAGGATCTAATCGATATCGCCCGGAATCATCCCCGGGTGCGACCGTATGAGCCCTGGCTGGCACCGGCCTTGCGCGGGGAATTCGCTTCCCCGGAGGAGGCATGCCGTCTGTGGCATGAACAGACACGGAAGCGGCATCGCTCCGGCAAACCGCTCAACCGCCCCACGCCGTTGTGGCTGAAGTGGTTTTTTGCCGTGTCCGTGCTGCTGTTGGCCGTGAGCGTCGCTTTTTGGGCATGGGGTTTCGATTAATAGGACATATTGTGTTATATTGAATTTATACATAGTACTTACGTTTATCACGCAGGTCTTCTTCATACATAAGGAATCAGAGTCTTGGACATGGCATGTCCGGGGAAGAGGAGTCTGCGGCAGCAGGACATAATGGAAGGAATCGGGGATGGACATGACGGAACCGGGCAGGCATGCGGGCAATGACAGCGAATATGCGTGGCGGCAATGGACGGAGAAGCTGCGGGACACCGTAGAGCGGCATCGGCTATGGAACGATGGCGACCGCATCGTGATCGCGGTATCGGGCGGACCGGATTCCATGCTGCTGCTGCATGCCATCGCAGCCCTGACCGGACATCTTCCGGGAAGCGGACGGATGATCATCGCCCACGTGCATCACGGCTTCCGCCTGGAGGAGTCGGACGAAGAAGCGCGGTTCGTCGAGCGGGAAGCGGAGCGGCTCGGGATCAGACTCGCGATGAAGCGCGTGGACGCTCCGGGCTGGGCGGCGGAGCATAAGATGAATGCCCAAGCGGCCGCGCGGCAGCTCCGCTATGACTTCCTGAAGGAAGTCGCCGCTCGCGAGCAGGCGCAGGTAATCGCATTGGCGCATCATGCCGATGATCAGGCAGAGACCGTGCTGATGCGGCTGCTGCGCGGAACCGGCAGCACGGGGCTGTCGGGGATGGCCTGGAAGCGGGAGGCGGACGGCTTCTCCTTCGTCCGGCCCCTGCTGGGTGTCCGCAAGGCGGAATTGCTGGAGTGGTGCCGCTTGCGAGGCATTGCCTACGTGACGGACAGCAGCAATGCGAAGACCGATTACTTGCGCAACCGGGTCCGGCTGGACGTTATGCCGCGGCTTGAGCAGGAGAATCCGGGCCTGGTCGCTTCCCTGTGCCGCACGGCCGATGTGTTGCGGGAAGAGAATGATTGGATGGAGGAACAGGCGCGGCAGTTGTTTCAACGCGTGGTGAAGACCGTACAGGATGGAGAAGACGCTCCAATGGAATCACCGCCGCCGGACGGCGTCGTTCTTGATCGATGGGCGCTTCTTCAAGCACATGTCGCTTTACAACGCAGGTTGATTAAACTAATATTAAACTATCTCACGCGGGAAGCGGAACAAGCTGATTTCGACACGGTTGAGGCGCTGCGGAATGCGGCGATCCGGGAACAGCCATCCACATGGAAGACGGATGCGGCCCCCGGCGTCGAATTCCGGAGAGAATACGACCGCTTGCTATGGCTGCGCCAACCCATCGTTCAGGCGAAGAACGGGCCGGATATGCTGGATCTGACGATAGATCGTACATATGAATCGGGAAGTCTCCCGATACCGTCGAATAGCAGTACGCTGAATTGGGTTATAGAGTGCGATAGCCGCTCTTCCGTCACGCAGGAAGCGGCGCATCAAGCCGCATCCGGAAGAACGCGGGTCCCCTCGGGACAGGTGGAAGCGCTGTTCGATGCGGAGCAATTGTGCTGGCCGCTGCGTGTCCGATACCGCCGCGACGGCGATCGAATGCGTATTTTAGGGTTAAATGGCAGCAAAAAGGTGCAAGATATGTTCGTCGATGCCAAAATTGCGCCCTCGCTTCGCGGCACCGTCCCCATCGTGACGGATGCCAACGGGCAGATCTTGTGGGTTCCGGGCGTGCGGCGTTCGGATGCCGCGCTGGTCGGGCCCTCTACAGACCGTGTCCTGCGGCTGGAGCTGGAAGGCGGTACGCATATTCCGGCGCAGCAGCGATCATGCTCTGCCCAACCTAACCGCATGATGTAATCACGTTCATGTAAGTTTTCAGTATTCACTCTAGGAGGGGCCCATCATTGTATAACGACATTGAAAAGGTAATTATCAGCGAGGAGCAAATTCAGGCGAAGGTCCAGGAACTGGGTGCTCAGATCAGCCGCGAGTATGAAGGGAAATGCCCGCTGGTCATCTGTGTCCTCAAAGGCGCATTCGTCTTCATGGCCGATCTGGTCAAGCAAATTACCGTACCGTTGGAATTGGACTTCATGGCGGTATCCAGCTATGGAGCTTCCACGAAGTCTTCCGGTGTCGTCCGGATTATGAAAGATTTGGATGTATCCGTGGAAGGCCGGGATGTGCTCATTGTTGAAGACATTATAGATACCGGCTTGACGCTCAGCTACCTGATTGAAGTGCTTCAAGGACGCAAGGCGAATTCCATTCGCCTCGTGACGCTGTTCGATAAGCCGGCGCGCCGCACCGTTAATCTGGAAGCGGACTACAAAGGATTCGTGCTTCCTGACGAATTCATCGTCGGCTACGGCTTGGATTATGCCGAACGTTACCGCAACCTTCCATATATAGGCGTGTTGAAGCCAACGATTTACTCGAATGAAGCTAAGTAAGACACCCGCCTTACACGCTTGCTGGTCAAGTTGTGATGGCATTACGTGCTATGATACAATAATTTCGTGTCCTTGAGAGGAGGTTGGGGATGAATCGGTTCATCAAGAATTCTGGTTTTTATCTGATTCTTTTTTTGGTCGTGGTAGGATTTGTCCAGTTCATCGGCAACGGCAATGAAGCCACGGACACTCCGAGATATGACCAGTTCCGCAAAGAGCTTTCGGCTAACAATATAGAAGAAATGACGGTTCAATATGAAGGTCGGGCTTATTTGGTCATCGGGAAATATAGAAAGATTCCAGAAGGGGCGAAATCCCAGCAGTTCGTAACGTATATTCCGGATAGTAATCCGGCCGTCGAAGAGTTAATGAACGCAGGGGATAATCAGCAAGAACTGAAGATTAATTGGAAAAAGATGGAGGAACAAAGCCTCTGGCTGACGTTTCTGACGTCGATTATTCCATTTATCATCATGTTCATCCTGTTCTTCTTCTTCTTTAATCAAGCGCAGGGCGGCGGCGGCAAGGTAATGAACTTCGGCAAGAGCCGTGCACGCTTGTATAATGAAGAGAAGAAGCGCGTTACCTTTGAAGACGTCGCAGGTGCGGATGAAGAGAAGCAAGAGCTGGTGGAGGTTGTCGAGTTCCTGAAGGATCCGCGCAAGTTCGCAGCCCTTGGCGCGCGCATTCCGAAGGGCGTGCTGCTGAACGGCCCTCCGGGTACCGGTAAGACGTTGCTGGCCCGTGCCGTTGCAGGGGAAGCTGGTGTTCCGTTCTTCAGCATCTCCGGTTCCGACTTCGTTGAAATGTTCGTCGGTGTCGGGGCATCCCGGGTCCGCGACCTGTTCGAGAATGCGAAGAAGAATGCGCCATGTATTATTTTCATTGACGAGATCGATGCGGTCGGCCGTCAACGGGGCGCCGGTCTGGGCGGCGGCCATGACGAACGGGAGCAGACGCTCAACCAGTTGCTGGTCGAGATGGATGGCTTCGGCGCCAACGAAGGCATCATCATTATCGCAGCGACGAACCGTCCGGATATTCTGGACCCGGCATTGCTCCGTCCTGGACGCTTTGACCGTCAGATTACGGTCGATCGCCCGGATCTGAAGGGCCGCGAGGCGGTGCTGAAGGTACACGCCCGCAATAAGCCGTTGAACAAGAACGTTAACCTCGATACGATCGCCAAGCGGACGACCGGCTTCACCGGCGCCGACCTGGAGAACTTGCTGAATGAAGCGGCGCTTCTGGCAGCCCGCAAGAACCACAAAGACATTACGATGACGGACGTTGACGAGGCGATTGACCGCGTCATCGTCGGAACGGAGAAGCGCAGCCGCATGATCAGCGATCGCGAGAAACGGATTGTTGCTTTCCATGAAGCCGGACATACGATTATCGGCTACTTCCTGGAGCATGCCGATATGGTCCATAAGGTGACCATCATTCCGCGCGGCCGTGCCGGCGGTTACGTCATCATGATGCCGAAGGAAGACCGCATGCTGGTAACGAAGCAGGAATTGCTGGACAAAGTCACAGGATTGCTCGGGGGACGTGTCGCCGAAGAACTGTTCATCGGCGAGATTGGCACCGGCGCATATAGCGACTTCCAGCAGGCGACCCGCATCGTGCGCAGCATGATTATGGAATACGGCATGAGCGAGAAGCTTGGACCGATGCAGTTCGGCAATCGTCAAGGAGAAGTGTTCCTGGGCCGCGACCTCGGTCACGAGCAGAACTACTCCGATGCCATTGCTTATGAGATCGACCAAGAGATGCAGCGCATCATGAATGATTGTTATGAGCGCGCGAAGAAGCTCTTGACGGAGCGTTCCCGCGAGGTAAGCTTGATTGCGAATACGCTTCTCGAGGTCGAGACCTTGGAGCTGGAGCAGATCAAGCAGCTTATCGAGGAAGGCAAGCTGAGCGAAGTAACACCTCCATCGACAGATGCGCCTGAAGCCGGCACACCGGTTATCGAGACGACGGGCGATGTGAAGGTGAATCTGGTAGGCAAGCCGGAGAAGCTTGGACCGACCCAATGGGATGGTTCTCCATCCGGCCCGCCTGCAGGCGATATTCCGAATGGCTCTTCGCCTGCTGACATTCACGGCGACTCCACCGAGCAGCCGAAGGCGGAACCGACATCCGAGGAGCCGTCGGCGCCTGCGGACAAGGATAAGTCTTCAAATGACAAGAAAGACGAACAATAACCGCAATAATATGGGCCGCCCTCCGGGCGTTTGCAAGAGCGTACCTTCCGGTACGCTCTTTTTTACGGTAATTGGACCCGAATTCCGAATTGACACAGCGGGTCGGGGTGTGTAAATTATAGGTTAACGACAAGGCCAAGGAGTGGAGTGAGGGTGACATTGGAAGCACTGGCGTTGGCACGGAAGGAAGAGCAGAAGCAGGAGCTCCGTGAACGGTTGATGCAGTTGAAGAAAGAGCGTAACGCCATCATATTAGCTCATTATTATCAGCGGGATGAGATTCAGGAAGTTGCCGATTTCAGGGGAGATTCCTTCTTGCTAGCGCAGAAGGCCGCTGAGACAGATGCAGACGTTATCGTCTTTTGCGGTGTCCACTTCATGGGGGAGAGCGCCAAAATCTTGGCTCCGAACAAAACGGTCATCATCCCCGATGAGCGGGCTGGCTGCCCGATGGCCGATATGGTCAATGTCGACGGGCTGCGGAAGCTGAAGGCGGAGCATCCGAATGCCAAAGTCGTTACCTATATCAATTCCTCTGCGGAGATTAAGGCAGAGACCGATATTTGCTGCACTTCCTCCAATGCGGTGAAGGTCATCGCTTCGCTGGATGCGGAAGAGATCATCTGGGTTCCCGACAAGAATCTGGGCCATTATGTAGAGCAGCAGACTGGCCGGCCTTTAATCAAATGGGAAGGCTACTGCAATACACACGACATGCTGACGGTGAAGGATGTGATGGAGATGAAGGCGAAGTACCCGGGCGCGCCGTTCGTCGTACATCCGGAATGCCGCCCGGAAGTCGTGGCCATGGGCGACTTCGTCGGCAGCACGACTGCCATTATCGATTATTGCAGACGGTCGAATGCGACCGATATTATTGTAGGGACAGAAGACGGCACCGGGTACCAGCTGCGGAACGATAGTCCGGAGAAGCGATTCCACTTCGCCACGAAGTATCTCGTCTGTCCGAATATGAAGGTAAATAATCTCAAAAAACTCGTGAAATGCCTCGAAACGATGCAGCCGCAGATTTATGTGCCGCCGCAGGTTGCCGAGAAAGCACGGTTATCCTTGGAGCGCATGTTACAAGTCAAGTAGAGTAGCATGCGCTACTCTTCTGTTCAAATAGAACCAAGCATAAGAATCCATCATGAGGTTGTGAAGACAATGGCGAATCAGATTCCCCGATACTTGATAGACTTTGCACTCGAAGATCTCGAGCAAGTTCATACTGACGTCATTGTGATTGGCGCCGGTATTGCCGGTCTCTATACCGCTATCCAGGCAAGCCGGGACCAGCGGGTGTTGATGATAACGAAGAAGTCGCTGTTCGATAGTAATACGCGCTATGCGCAGGGCGGAATTGCGGCTGTGTTCGCAGACGATGATTCCCCGGCCTACCACCGTCAGGATACATTGATTGCCGGAGCAGGCCTGTGCGACGCTGAGGCGGTCAATGTGCTTGTCCACGAAGGTCCGGCCGGCGTCCAGGAGCTGATACGGATGGGCGCCTCCTTCGATGAAGAGAACGGCGCTATTGCCTTGACGCGGGAAGGGGCGCACAGCCATCGCCGTATTCTGCACGCGAATGGCGACGCCACCGGCTATGAGATTGTGCGCGCCTTGGCGGATCGTATCCAGCAGCTGGAGCAGGTGACAATCTGGGATGATCATTTCGTTATCGATCTCGTTACCGAGGAAGGCGAATGCTGCGGCGCGATTGTCCAGCGGGCCGACGGCAAGCGCGTATTCGTCAGCGGTAAGGCTACGGTCATCTGCTCCGGCGGAACCGGGCAGTTGTACCGCTATACGACGAATCCGGAGGTCGCCACGGGTGACGGCATCGCCATGGCGTATCGCGCGGGAGCTTATATTCAGGATATGGAGTTCATTCAATTCCATCCGACTGTGCTCAGCTATCCCGGGGCGCCGCGCTTCCTCATCTCGGAGGCGGTGCGGGGAGAAGGCGCCTGCCTGCGCAATATCCGGGGAGAGCGCTTCATGGAGAAATATCATCCCCAACTGGAGCTTGCGCCCCGCGACGTAGTAGCCCGGGCGATCCTCAGCGAGATGGAAGCGACCAAGTCGACCTTTGTCTACCTGGATATTACTCATGAGACGGAGGCGATGGTTAAGCATCGCTTCCCGACGATATACGAGACCTGCCTGCAGTACGGTCTTGATCTGACCAGCGACTGGATCCCGGTGTCGCCGGCTGCCCACTACATGATGGGCGGCATCAAGACGGACTTGTGGGGAGAGACCAATATTCGCCGCCTGTTCGCCTGCGGCGAAGTGTCTTCGACCGGCGTACACGGGGCAAATCGGCTAGCCAGCAACTCCTTATCGGAAGCGATCGTGTACGGCAAGCGGATCGTCGAACGGATTGCCGGGCTTGAACCGCGGGCGGAGGCCTGCCCGCATGCCGCGCATCAGCGCGATCACCATGAGCCATGCATCCAGCCGATGGTGGAGCGCCGGCTGAAGCTGCAGAAGGTAATGGTCCGTTATGTCGGGCTGCGCCGTCACGCGGAAGGTCTGATGAAGGGCTTAGGCGAGTTGAAGCGCCAGGCGGCCGTATTCGATATGCGGCTGGCGAAGCGGGAGGAGTATGAATTCGCCAATATGCTGGTCTGCGCCATGTTGGTCGCCGAGTCCGCCTTGTGGCGGGAAGAGAGCCGTGGAGCACATGCGCGGGAAGATTTCCCTGAGCGGCATGACGAGACATGGTGCAAGCATACCCTGCTGCATCGTGAATATGGAATTACAAGGAGCGAGTGAGCATTGTATAGCTTGGAACGATTGGCACTGCGCCGACAGTTGGAAGCGTGGCTGCAAGAAGATATAGGAACGGGCGACGTCACGACAGCCTACACCATTCCGGCCGGACACCAATCACGCGGCATCATTCATGCGAAGGAAGACGGCATGATCGCAGGACTGCCGGTAGCCGAAGCCGTATTCGAAGTCGTGGATCCCTCTCTGCGGTTCGCGGCTCAGGTCGAAGACGGAGCCGTTATTGCCCGCGGCACTGTTCTGGCTGAAGTGGAAGGCAGCACGCACAGTATTTTGAGCGGGGAACGGCTCGCCTTGAACCTGCTCCAGCGTCTGTCCGGGATTGCGACGAAGACGAACAAGTTCGTGCAAGCCATTGACGGGCTGAATACGAAGCTGGTCGATACCCGCAAGACGACCCCTGGCCACCGCGCCCTCGAAAAATATGCGGTTCGGGTCGGCGGGGGGAGCAATCACCGCTTCGGCCTGTACGATACCGTCATGATCAAGGACAACCACATCAAGGGGGCAGGCGGGATCGAAGCGGCGGTAAGCCGGGCACGGGCCAACATTCCGTACACGATGAACATTGAGGTCGAAGCTGAATCGATCGAGCAAGTGAAGGAAGCGCTGCAGGCGGGAGCGGACATTATTATGTTGGACAATATGGATACGGTACGGATGCGCGAGGCGGTCGCCCTCATCCGGGAAGCCGCGCCGCATGTCCTCATCGAAGCATCGGGAGGCGTCACCCTCGATACGATTCGGGACAAGGCGCTGACTGGCGTCGACGTCGTGTCTGTCGGCGCGTTGACCTACTCCTTTCACGCCCTGGACATCAGCCTGGACTTGAATGAGAAGAAAGAAGGTTAGGCCGTGATACTCGTAATCGATATAGGGAACACCAACATTGTCCTGGGGGTATACGAGGAAGACAAGCTGCTTCATAATTGGCGTTTGTCGACCAGCCGCCAGTCGACGACCGATGAATATGGCGTCATGATCTATAATCTGTTCACGATGACCAAGCTGTCGGTTAAGGATATTGAAGGTGTCATTCTTTCCTCCGTCGTCCCGCCGATTATGCATACGATGGAGATGCTGTGCAAGAAATATTTGAACAAGGCGCCGCTCATTGTTGGACCCGGCGTCAAGACCGGACTCAATATTCGTATCGAGAACCCGCGCGAGGTGGGGGCGGACCGGATCGTCAATGCGGTGGCGGCAATCGAATTGTATGGCGGGCTGAAGCCGCTGGTCGTCGTTGACTTCGGGACGGCGACGACATTCGATGTCATCGACGTCAAGGGCAATTATATTGGCGGCGCAATCGTGCCGGGCATCGGCATATCTACCGAAGCGCTCTATCAGCGGGCCGCGAAGCTGCCGCGGATCGAATTGACGAAGCCCAAGTCGGTGATTGGGCGGAATACGGTTCATTCCATGCAGGCCGGCATTATTTTCGGCTACGCCGGCCAGGTGGACGGCATTGTGGACCGTATAACCAACGAGCTTGGAGCCGAACCTACCGTTATCGCCACCGGCGGCATGGCGGAGCTCATCGCGAGCGAATCGCGGACGATTGATACGACGAACCCGTTATTAACGCTGGAAGGCTTGCGCCTTATTTATAATCGGAACAAATTGTAACCCTTTGACGGCCTATCCCGTCGTAGAATAAGAACAGTACAGGAGGCTCCCATGAACGATATGTTAGGACAGCAACCCGAAGAGAGGGAGAATATGCAGGACATGCTGGTTCGCGGCACTGGACTGGGCGGCAAGGTCCGCATCTTCGCGGTACGCACGACCGGGCTGGTCAATGAATTACAGCGGCGCCACGGTGCTTACCCGACGGCGACGGCTGCGCTCGGACGCACGGTTACCGCCGCCGCCATGATGGGCGCCATGCTCAAAGGCGATGAGAAATTAACCGTTCAGGTTAAGGGCGACGGACCTATCGGACAGATTGTCGCTGATGCGAACGCTCATGGCGAGGTGCGCGGCTATGTTACACATCCGCAGGTGCATCTGGCCAGCAATTCCCAAGGCAAGCTGGATGTGGCAGGCGCGGTCGGACGCAGCGGCTTCATCCATGTCATCAAGGATCTTGGCTTGAAGGAGCCGTATCGCGGCAGTTCCCCGATCATCTCGGGAGAATTGGCCGAGGACTTCACGTATTACTTCGCCACCTCCGAGCAGACCCCGTCTGCCGTAGGCCTCGGGGTACTGGTGGATGTCGACAATTCCGTCCTGCATGCGGGAGGCTTCATTGTACAGTTGCTGCCTGGACTGACCGAGGAACAAATCGATCAGATCGAGTATTCCCTCAGTGTGCTCCCTCCCGTTACCGCTCTGCTGGATCAAGGCATGGAGCTGGATGAGCTGGTCACTTGGATTATCAGTGACGCGAACGTTATGGAACAGATGCCGATCCGCTTCCAATGCCAATGCTCCCGGGAACGGGTGGAGCGGACATTGATTAGTGTAGGCAAGGGCGAATTGACGGCGATGATTGAAGAGGATGGCCAGGCGGAGGTCGTCTGTCATTTTTGCAACGAGAAGTATTCATTTGGAAGAGAAGAGCTGGAACAACTGCGTGATCAGGCGCAGCAAGCCTAGCCGGACAAGTCGCAATGGATGAGCACGGGCCGGAGGCGAGCCCCGCAGCGAACGATGGGACCCCGATCATGGTCCCGCATCCGAATCGGTCGATAGGGCGGGGCAAGCCGGAGGTAGGAACGGCTAACACGGAAATAACGGGATAAGGGAAGCAAGCGATATGACGAAAGAAGTCAAAAGCTTATGGGGCTGCATCCTCATTCTTTGCGTCTGTATCTTGGTGCTCGCCGGCATGCTCATCTTCAAGCATGATCGCCCTACCGCGGGGCCGGATGCGAATGCTTCCCCTGATTCCTCAACGGTTGTGGCAACCGTCGGCGGGGAGAAGGTGACGCGCAAGGAATGGCAAGAGGAACTGGAGCGGCAGTATGGCGCGCAGGTTATGGAACAGATGCTAACGGCCAGGGCGGCAACGAAGGAAGCGGAAGCGTTAGGAATTAACGTAAGCCAGACAGAAGTGGAGCAAGAGATTGCGAGGCAGATGCAAGGGTATGAAAGCGCTGAGGCTTATTTTCAGGCAATGACGGAACAGTTGGGTATGAGCCCGGAGCAGATTCGGCAGGACATCCGTTACCGGCTGCTGCTGGAGAAGATTGCGACTCATAACGTGGATGTGTCGGAGGAGGAGCTTGACCAGTATTTGCAGGACCATCGGGATGCTTACGAGTCTGTTAATGTATATCAGCTCGCCCATATTGTTGTGCCGACCCGCGAGGAAGCGGAAGACGTGCTGGCGAAGCTGAAGGATGGAGAGACCTTCGCCTCCTTGGCTGGGAGATTGTCGGTCGATGAATTCTCCTCCTACCAGGAAGGTCGTCTCGGATGGATTGATGCTAACGATCCGTTCTTCTCCCCCACAGAGCTGGAAGCGGCGCGTGAGATGGAGGTAGGCGACATCTCGGCTCCGATTGAAGTGAGCGGCGGATTCGCCATTCTGACCTTAACCGGCAAGCGCGAAGCGCAGCCGGAGGGGGAAGCTGCGATCAAGGAGCAGGCCCGCCGGGATATGGCGCTGTCCAAATCGCCCCCGCTGAAGGAGTGGGAAGAGGCCCTTCGCAAAAAGTATAATGCCGTCGTTCTCACGGCAGCGTCCGTGAACGGGTAAATAAAAGGGGTAACCGCAAGAGCGAGTGGATTCGTCCGCCCTTGCGATTATCCCTTTTTGTCATGCAGAGTCACTGGTTGTTATCGCATGGAGCGGGCTTCAATTTTTTGGCATAACCTTCGCTCGCTCTATTGACAACCTAAAGCTGGATTGGTAAGATTGAATAAAACCTAGTGCTTTAGTCGGAAATTAGTGGATAATACGGATATACACCCGGCAAGACTCAGATATTGAATAATGGCAGGAGGGCATCGTTATGGCAAGAATCGTCAATAATGTAACCGAATTGATTGGAGATACTCCACTGGTACGCTTGAACCGCATCGTGCCGGAAGGCAGTGCCGAGATTTACGTCAAGCTCGAATATCAGAATCCGGGAGCCAGCGTGAAGGACCGGATCGCAATCAGCATGATTGAAGTGGCAGAGCAGGAAGGCTTGCTGAAGCCTGGCGATACGATCGTTGAGCCGACGAGCGGTAACACCGGGATCGGCCTCGCTATGGTCGCGGCGGCCAAAGGTTACAAGGCGATTCTCGTTATGCCGGAGACGATGAGCATCGAACGGCGCAATCTGCTGCGTGCCTACGGCGCGGATCTCGTGCTTACCCCGGGGGCGGAAGGAATGAACGGGGCCGTGCGGAAGGCAGAAGAGCTTGTTCAGGAGAATCCTTCTTACTTCATGCCGCAGCAGTTCAAGAATAAGGCGAACGTCAAGGTGCATCGCGAGACGACAGGACCGGAGATTGTCGAAGCGATTCGTTCGCTGGACGGCCAGCTGGATGCGTTCGTGGCCGGAATCGGCACCGGCGGAACGATCTCGGGAACCGGCGAAGTGCTGAAGGAGAATTTCCCGGGCATCCGCGTGGTCGCGGTCGAACCGTCTGCTTCTCCGCTGTTGTCGGGGGGCAAGCCGGGACCGCATAAGATTCAAGGCATCGGGGCGAACTTCATTCCGGACATTCTGAATCGGAACGTCTACGATCAGATCATTGCGGTGGATAATGAAGATGCGTTCGAGGTGGCCCGCCAGGTCGCGAAGTCGGAAGGCATTCTGTGCGGCATCTCATCGGGAGCGGCTATTCACGCAGCTCTGCAGGTCGCTCGCGAGCTGGGCGAAGGGAAACGCGTCATTGCCGTCGTTCCAAGCAATGGCGAGCGCTACTTGAGCACGCCGCTGTTCAGCTTCGAGAATTAATCGCTTTATCGATATCCCCTCCCATCAGGAGCACGCGGGCAAATCATTGCCCTGGGCGCTTTCTGGCGGCGAGGGGTTTTTTGGATATGCTGAGGGAGCCTTTCCTTCCCGGGGCTCTTTGTTTATACTTACGGTAACGATTCCGGTGATTCATGTCACAGATATGCGATCACGGGTAAGGCGAGGTGGAGAAGTGGAGCAGATGTCCCTGCGTGAAGCAGCGATCATTACAGCCGGTCATTGGAGCTGGTGGGTACAGGAAGGGTACACCGTGCTTCCTTATATAGTGGAATATGGATGGGGGCATGAGGCCTTGGCTTCATGGCTTCCGGTATGGGAGGATGCGGGCAGCCATGCGGCCGTGCTCGAGAGCGGCAAGGACGGCCGGTACACGTATTTGGCCTGCAAGCCCGTGTCCGTCATTACCGGCAAGGATCGGGAGGCGTTCATTCAGGAAGGGGACAAGCCGTCCCGCCGGGAGGAAGGGGAGCCGCTCCAGCTGTTGAAGCGGTGGATGTCCCCTTACCGCGCGCCGAAGGTGGATGGGATGCCCAAGTTCATCGGCGGCTGCATCGGGTATTTGAGCTATGACGTTGCCCGTTCCCTTGAACGGCTTCCCGAGTCTGCGGCAGATGATCTGGAGCTGCCGGATTACGTATTTGTGCAAATGGATGAGCTGTGGATTGTGGACAAGCAGAAACGGCGGCTATACTGCGCGGTGATGACGCGTTGGCCGGACGGGAATTCCGGGCAGGAAGCGGCTGGCGCTGCCCTTGCCGTGAAGTATGAGGTAGCGGCGTCGCGGGCGCAGGCGATGAAGGCCCAGTGGGACGAATGGCAGGAACGGGGCTCCGCGAGCTTCGGCCCGGGCCAAGCGGCAAGCTCCTTGTCCGTTCACGGCGACGATCTGCAGACGATGGATATTGAGGCGTTCGAAGGGGTCGCCTCGGCATTTCCGAAGGAGGAGTTCAAGGATGCGGTGCGCCGCATTCAGCACTATATCGGGCAAGGGGATGTGTTCCAGGTGAACTTGTCCATGCGCCAGTCCCGCCGCCTGCGGGAGACGCCGGAACGGCTGTATGAATGGCTGCGCGCATTGAACCCCTCTCCGTATATGGGCTTGCTTCGATTCCCCGAGTTCCAACTCGTGTCCTGCTCCCCGGAGCTGCTGGTCCGGTTGGAGCAGGGCAGCGTCAGCACGCGTCCGATAGCCGGGACGAGACGCCGCGGCCGTACGCCGGAAGAGGATGCCCGCTTGGCGGAGGAGCTCCGGACCAACGAGAAGGAGTGCGCAGAGCATATTATGCTCGTCGATCTGGAGCGCAACGATCTTGGCCGCATCTCGGCTTATGGCTCGGTGCGGGTGGATGAGCTGATGGTCATCGAGACGTACTCCCATGTCATGCATCTCGTCTCGGAGGTGCGCGGTACGCTTGCGGAGGGCAAGGATGCCTTCGATGTCATCCAAGCGACATTTCCCGGCGGGACGATCACCGGCGCGCCGAAGGTACGGACGATGGAGATTATCGAGGAGCTGGAGCCGATCCGGCGCGGGCCATATACCGGGTCGTTCGGCTGGATTGACTATAACGGCGATTTGGAATTAAATATTATTATTCGTACGCTGGTGGTGAAAGACCAGATAGGCTATATTCAGGCGGGGGCCGGCATCGTGATCGATTCCGACCCGGAACGCGAATATGCCGAATGCCTGAACAAAGCCAAGGCATTATGGAAGGCAGTGCAGTTGAGCGAGAGTGTACCGGCGGATGCCATTCCGCCGAGAGAGACTGAAGCAGAGGCAGACGAGGCGAGAGGAGCGGTTCAGGATGATTCTGGTCATTGATAACTATGATTCGTTTACGTACAATTTGGTGCAATATTTGGGGGAGCTCGGCGAAGAGGTGCAGGTCTGCCGCAATGACGAGATCGATATCGCGGGCATCGAACGGCTGCAGCCGGATCATCTGCTGCTGTCCCCGGGCCCATGCACGCCGAATGAGGCGGGCATCACGCTGCAGGTCATTGAGCATTTTGCAGGCCGTATCCCGATTCTGGGGGTATGTCTCGGCCATCAGGCAATCGGCCAAGCCTTCGGCGGCGAGGTTGTCCGTGCCGAACGGCTGATGCACGGCAAGACGTCGCCGATTATTCATCAGGGCGAATCGATCTTCGCGGGCTTACCGAATCCGTTCACGGCGACCCGGTATCATTCGCTTATCGTCGATCGGGCGAGTCTGCCGGCTTGCCTGGGGATTACAGCGGAGACGGCTGAAGGGGAAATTATGGGGCTTCAGCATAAGGAATATCCGATTGTGGGCGTCCAATTCCATCCGGAATCGATTATTTCCGAGCATGGCCATCAGATGCTGCGCAATTTCTTGAGCATGGCGGCGCCTGTGCGATGACGGGCATCATCGGTTGGAATGGAGAGCTGGTGCCGAGTCATCAAGCCGCGGTTTCCGTGATGGACCACGGCTTTTTGTACGGCATGAGCCTGTTCGAGACGATGCGCACGTATGACGGCCGGCCCTTCCTGCTGGAGCGGCATCTGGACCGGCTGGCCGGCGCCTGCGAGGAGCTGGGAATCCGCTGGACGGAAGGAGCGGAGCAGGCAGAGGCCCATACCCGGGCCGTCATGGCGGCGAATCATCTGGAAGAGGCTTATGTCCGGTATACGGTAAGCGCCGGCGAGAACGGCTTCGGCTTGCCGGGCGGCGATTACGCCAGCCCGGTGACGATTGTGCTGGTCAAGCCGCTCCCAGACGTTCCGGATGCGCTGTATGCGGACGGGAAGCCGCTGCAGCGGCTGCGGTTGGCGCGCAATCGGCCCGAAGGGAACAGACGCTTCAAGTCGGGCCATTACATGAATAATATTCTCGCCAAGCGCGAGCTGGCCGGGTATGAGTCGGCGGCACTCGGGGCGGAAGGCTTCATGCTGACCGCGGAAGGATGGCTGGCGGAGGGCATCGTTAGCAATCTGTTCTTCCTCACGGGCCGCCGGCTCTGTACCCCGGCTCTGGCAACGGGCATTCTTCCCGGCATCACGCGGGGGGCCGTTCTAGAGCTGGCTGCGGACTGCGGACTTGCGGCCGAGGAAGGGCTGTACCGCTGGGATGACCTGTTGGAGGCAGACGAAATTTTCATAACGACCTCCGTGCAGGAACTCGTACCGATTACTTCGTTGTGGGATGAGACAGGGCAGGCGGCCGTGGTAAGCGGGGGTCGAATCGGAACCTCCACCTGTGCGCTGCTGGATGCCTATCGCTCCCTGACGGTACGCAATTTTTGACAGGATGCGAATGAAGGACGAGTCGTCGGCGGCCCGTTGTTGTCTTTCCCTATGGAACAAAAGCTTGTGACAGATCGGAGATGTTGAACATGCTGCAGCCGATATGGCGGCAACGAACCTATCGTTGGGCGAACGGTGCCTTGACTCTCGGTCAGCGCACCTTAATTATGGGTATATTGAATGTGACCCCGGATTCCTTCTCGGACGGCGGCAGGTACAACCGCGTAGACGCGGCTCTGCGGCACGCGAAGGAGATGCTGGAAGCGGGAGCCGACATTATCGATATCGGCGGAGAGTCGACCCGTCCGGGCCATCAGCCCGTCGGGCAGGAGGAAGAACTGGAGCGGGTGCTGCCGGTCATCGAGGCGCTGCGCCGGGAGCTGCCGCAGGCGCCGATCTCGGTGGACACGTATAAAGCGGAGGTGGCGCGGCAAGCACTGGAGGCAGGCGCCCATATTATGAATGACATCTGGGGCTGCAAGAAGGAGCCGGAGATGGCGCATGTCGCCGCCCGCTATGGATGTCCTCTCATCCTGATGCATAACCGTCCGGAAAGGCGGTATGACCGATTCGTAGAAGAGGTGAAGGCGGACTTACTCGAGAGCGTGGAGCTGGCCAAATCGGCGGGAGTGAAGGACGACCAGATTTGGCTCGATCCCGGTATCGGCTTCGCGAAGACCGGGGAGGACAATCTCGTCCTGATGAGCCATCTGGACGAGCTGTGCGCGCTAGGCTATCCGGTATTGCTCGGCACGTCCCGCAAGAAGTTCATCCGGGATACGCTGCAGCTGCCGGTCGACGATGTGGTGGAAGGAACGGCGGCGACGGTGGCGCTCGGCATTGCGCAGGGCTGCCAGATCGTGCGCGTGCATGATGTCGCCTCAATCGCGCGAACGGCGCGGATGTGCGACGCGGTGTTGTACCGCTGACAGCAGGCGGCAATTCAAGGGAAGGAAAGGAGCGGAAGCGATGAGAGTCGTGAAGCCGGATCGGATGCAGCTCCATCGGATGGAGTTTTTTGGCAAGCATGGGGTGTTCGCGGAGGAACGTGCGCTGGGTCAGCGCTGGATCGTCGATCTCGATTTGCAGATCGATTTACAGAAGGCGGGGCAATCGGATAAGCTGGAGGACTCCATTAATTATGCCGAAGTGTTCTATTCCGTCAAATCCATCGTAGAGGGGCAGTCGTATCAGCTCGTGGAGGCGTTGGCTGAGCGGATTGCCGAGACGGTGCTGGACGGGTATCCCGCCATTCAAGAGGCTCGTGTGCGGGTTACGAAGCCCCACCCGCCGTTCGATATTCATTTCCAGGGCGTGACGATGGACATTACGCGGGCCCGGATTACGGAAGAGGACCGACAAGCGGGTGCTGCCGATGAATGATATGAAGCAGGAAGCAGTGGCTTATATTGCGCTTGGAGCCAACCTTGGCGATCGGGAGCACTCTCTGCGGGAGGCGATTGCGAGGCTGAACGCCCATCCCGCGGTTCGGGTGGCCGCATGCTCGGACATTTATGAGACGGAGCCGGTCGGGTACACGGATCAGCCTCAATTTTTGAATATGGCGGCCCGGGTGGCCAGTACGCTGGCGCCGCAGAATCTGCTGCGCGTCATGCTGGGCATCGAGCTGGAGATGGGGCGGGTTCGTGATGTTCGCTGGGGACCCCGCGTCATCGATCTGGACCTGTTATATATGGAAGGATTCGAGATGGATTCACCGGAATTGACGCTGCCTCACCCGCGAATGGGAGAGCGGCTGTTCGTGCTCATTCCGCTGGCGGACATTGTGTCTTCGGATAATAGCCAGCTGCACGCATTCGTTCACCGCGCCCTGGGAACACTGGATGGGAAGGAAGATATTCGGAAGTGGACACGCTCCAATTGGCCCGACGAATCCGCGCCTTTCGCAAATTAAGAGGCTTGACCCAGCAGCAGCTGGCTGATCGGCTGGGCATGTCGGTATCTGTGCTGGGCGAGATAGAGCGGGGACGGCGGAGACTGGATGAAGCGATGATGGGGCGTATTGCCGGAGAGCTCGGCGTGACGCAAGAGGAACTGGCATCTGATCCTTCTTTCCGGTAAAATGTTATCCTGGCATTGCTGTTGCGAATATAACCCGCTCACGCTGTGTAGACGGTGAATTCGATAGAACAACGAGAGAAAGGAGAGTGGTCGATGTGTTGAAAATCGCCAACATCGAAATGAAAAATCAAGTCGTGCTGGCGCCGATGGCCGGCGTCTGCAATCCGGCGTTCCGGCTGATCGCGAAGGAATTCGGCTGCGGCCTCGTCTGTGCGGAGATGGTCAGTGACAAAGCACTCGTTCATGGCAACGAGCGGACGAGAGAGATGCTGTATGTCGACGATCGGGAGAAGCCGCTCAGCCTGCAGATTTTCGGAGGGGACCGTCAGTCGTTGGTGGAAGCCGCCAAAATTGTCGATAAAGAGTCGAACGCGGATATTATCGACATCAATATGGGTTGTCCCGTACCGAAGGTGACCAAATGCGATGCCGGCGCGCGTTGGCTGCTCGATCCGAACAAGATTTACGAGATGGTGTCGGCGGTTGTCGATGCCGTGGATAAGCCGGTTACGGTCAAGATGCGCATTGGCTGGGATGACGAGCATATTTATGTCGTGGACAATGCGAAGGCGGTCGAGCGCGCAGGCGGCCAGGCGGTCAGCGTGCATGGCCGCACGCGGGAGCAATTGTATACCGGCAAGGCGGATTGGAGCTACATTCGCCAAGTGAAGGAGGCCGTCTCGATTCCGGTTATCGGGAACGGTGATGTGGCGACGCCGGAAGATGCGCGGCGCATGCTCGATGAGACGGGATGCGATGGCGTTATGATCGGCCGCGGCGCCTTGGGCAATCCATGGATGCTGTACCGTACGGTCGAATATTTGACCCACGGCGAGCTGCTTCCGGATCCGGCGCCGGAAGAGAAGGTGCGCATTGCGATTGTCCATATGGACCGCCTGATTGCGTTGAAGGGCGAGAATGTGGCGGTTAGGGAAATGCGCAAGCATCTGGCCTGGTACTTGAAGGGGTTGCCGGGAGCGGCGCGCGTCAAGGACAAGGTGATGGAAGGGACGCGGCGCGACGAGATGGTGCAGCTGCTGGAGGATTATGTCGCCGGCCTTGAAGCGAAGGAAGCGATCGTCAACTAGATGAATGCATGCAGCAGGGCGCGATGCCCTGCTGATTTTTGTCAACGCTGGAAATGTATAGATTTCGCTCTGTGCCGCCTGATTCAGGACAGGACCTGTATCAAAGCGTTTTCACGTCAGTGGGGCGTCTCATTGACTTTTACAAAATCATCCCATATAATTCAACAATAGAAAATTAGCTACGGGCTGATGCGTGCCCATGCATCTATTGGGAATTTGGAACAAGCCTGCGCGAAGGGGGCATCATGTGGACGTGGCGCCATATGATGGGATTAAGGCATTCGCATCGATAAGCCGGTGCCGCTCACTGCGAGAGCGGTCCGAAGCTCGCATGCGAAAATAATGATCATGACAGGAGAATCGGTAAGATGAGTGATAAAGAAGTCATTCTGACCCAGGAGGGTCTGAAGAAGCTCGAGGAAGAACTCGATAATCTCAAATCCGTCAAACGCCGCGAGGTGGCGGAACGAATCAAGGTAGCGATCGGCTACGGGGATATCAGCGAGAACTCCGAATATGAAGACGCGAAGAACGAACAGGCATTCATTGAGGGTCGTATCATTACATTGGAAAAAATGCTTCGTAATGCCCGCATCATCAACAATGACGAGATTGATACGGATATCGTGAGCATCGGCTCCACCGTCATCGTGCAGGATCTCGAGTTCGGCGATTCGATGGAGTATACCATTGTCGGTACGGCGGAATCCGATCCATTGAAGAATCGGATTTCGAATGAGAGTCCGGTAGGCAAGGCAATTTTGGGCAAAGCCAAGGGCACTGTTGTTGACGTCAGCGTGCCTGCGGGCGTGATTCAATACAAAATCGTCGATATTAAGCTCTAAGCCGCGACCCTGCGAGAGCAATGAAGCCGGCTGCAGCAAGCATAGCGGAAGTTGGCCGGCAGGGGCCACGGGAACATAACGGATGAAAGCTTCCTTTAGGGAAGCTTTTTTCTCATCGTGCGGCATAGGTTAGGGTGGAATTCTGGCGCTTGGCGGAGGAGTTAGCGTGCCGATGACAATCATTGACTATATCCTGGCGTCTCTGTCGTGTTATGATAGCGGTATGGAATGATCCGCACTGGGCCGATGCCAACCGGACATGCGGAGCAATAGAAGGAGTGAAACGTATGACGGATGTCGTCAATCAAGAGACTGAATTAAGCGAATTGCTACAGATTCGCCGCAACAAGTTGGACGAGCTGCGGAAGCTCGGCATTGATCCGTTCGGTGCCAAATATAGCCGTACGCATACTGCCCAGGCTGTATTGGATAAATATAACGGCATGACGAAGGAAGAGCTGGAGGCGGAAGGCGCTGTCGTCAGTCTGGCCGGACGAATTATGGCGAAGCGGGAGATGGGCAAGGCGAGCTTCGCCCATATTCAGGATCTGAGCGGCCGCCTTCAGATTTATGTTCGCCAGGATACGGTGCCTGCGGAGAAATATGAGGCGTTCACGATGCTGGACCTTGGCGATATTATCGGCGTGAGCGGCAAGGTGTTCAAGACGAAGACTGGCGAGTTGTCGGTGAAAGTAACGGACTTGGAGGTGCTGTCCAAGTCGCTTTATCCGCTGCCGGAGAAATATCACGGCTTGAAGGATGTGGAGCTGCGCTATCGCCAGCGCTATGTCGATCTCATCATGAATCCGGATGTGCAGCAGACCTTTATCGCGCGCTCCCGCATTATTCAATCGATGCGCCGCTATTTGGATTCGCTCGGTTACTTGGAAGTGGAGACGCCGACGCTGCATGCAATCGCTGGTGGTGCGGCGGCACGGCCGTTCATCACGCATCATAACGCGCTTGATATGACGCTGTACATGCGGATTGCGATTGAGCTGCACTTGAAGCGTCTTATTGTCGGCGGCTTGGAAAAGGTGTACGAAATCGGACGCGTCTACCGGAATGAAGGGATTTCTACCCGCCATAACCCGGAATTTACGATGATCGAGCTGTACGAAGCGTATGCCGATTATGAAGATATCATGCGTCTGACGGAAAACATGGTCGCACATATCGCGCAAGAAGTGCTTGGTACGATGCAGATCCGTTATCAGGGCCACGACATCGATCTGACTCCGCAATGGCGCCGCTTGTCGATGGTTGACGCGGTCAAGGAAGTGACCGGTGTCGACTTCTCGGTGCAGATGACCGACGAAGAAGCGCATGCGCTGGCGAAGGAGCATAAAGTGCCGGTGGAGAAGCACTTCACGTTCGGGCATATTTTGAACGCCTTCTTCGAGCATTTCGTGGAAGAGACGCTGATTCAGCCGACCTTCATTACGGGGCACCCAGTGGAAATCTCGCCGTTGGCGAAGAAAAATGCGCAGGATCCGCGCTTCACGGATCGCTTCGAATTGTTCATCGTGGCCCGCGAGCATGCCAATGCGTTCACGGAGCTGAACGATCCGATCGACCAGCGCCAGCGCTTCGAGGCGCAGCTGGAAGAGCGCGAGCATGGCAACGACGAGGCCCATGAAATGGATGACGACTTCATCCGCGCCCTTGAATACGGAATGCCGCCGACAGGCGGACTGGGCATCGGGGTCGACCGCCTCGTTATGCTGCTGACCGATTCGCCATCCATTCGCGATGTGCTGCTGTTCCCGCATATGCGCGACCGCAGCAATTCATAATATAGAACGGCCAAGGAGACCGGCTCTCGATAGGAGGGCCGGTCTTTGTAGTTCTTAGTGTGTCGAGTTCTCGACAAGAAGTCACGAATGTAAATTGACATTTCCGAAACGGATTGCTATGTTTGTGGTATCGATAACACCTCAGAATATTTCTCACCGAATGACGAAGGTATTCCGGTCCATTTCTGTGGCGGTTCTTGGGAGCTGCCCTGTATGGGCCTACGAGGAGGAGTTATATGAAGGACAACGGAACGAAGGATCAAGAGGATCGGCTATGGTACCGGCAGCCTGCCGGACAGTGGGTAGAGGCGCTGCCGATAGGGAACGGGCGCCTGGGGGCCATGCAATTCGGCGGGGTGGCTTCAGATCGCTTGCAGTTGAATGAAGATTCGGTCTGGTACGGCGCGCCGGCCGCTCGCGAGAATCCGGATGCCGCCGCTTATCGGCCTGTCATCCGGCAGTGTCTGTTGGAAGGCAAGCCTGGAGAGGCGGAGCGGATCGCCCGGCTGGCGCTGGCTTCGGTGCCGAAGCATTTTGGCCCCTACCAGACGCTTGGGGAATTGAAGATGTTTTTCCATGGAGAAGAAGGAGAAGTGACTGGATATTCGCGGGAACTGTCCTTACCCGAGGGACTGGCCCGGGTCGATTACACCCGGAGCGGCATCGCCTATTCGCGGGAGCTGCTCAGCAGCGTCCCTGACCAAGTGATCGCGCTTCGGTTGACCGCCTCTGCTGCGAAGCGGGTATCTGTGTCCCTGTATCTGAACCGGCGCTCCTTCGAGGACGGGACGACAGTAATCGCATCCGACACGATCGCGATGCAGGGGCAATGCGGGGCTGGAGGGGTTCGTTATTGTGCCGTATTGAAAGCGCTTGCCGATAATGGGGAAGTGACTGCTATTGGCGATTGCCTGTCTATCGACGCTGCGGATGCCGTGACCCTATATATCGCGGCGGCGACCACATTCCGCGAATCGAATCCGCTGCAGACGTGCCTGCGGCAGGTGGAAGCAGCTGCTGCAAGAGGCTATCGGCAGGTCCGCTCCGAACATGTGAGGGACCACCGCGCTCTGTATGAGCGGGTGGCTCTTCATCTAGGCGGCACCGTGGAGGATTCCCTATGCCGGCTCCCGACGGACGAACGGCTGGAGCGGGTGCGGCAAGGGCAGGCAGACCCCGGATTGTTTGCCCTGTTTTTTCAATACGGACGGTATTTATTGATGGGTAGCTCCCGGCCTGGCACGCTGCCCGCCAATTTGCAGGGAATCTGGAACCCGCATATGACTCCGCCGTGGGAGTCGGATTTCCATCTCAATATTAATCTGCAAATGAATTACTGGCCGGCGGAAGCGGCCAATCTGGCGGAGTGCCATGAACCGGTGTTCGATCTGCTGGATCGGCTGCGGACGAACGGCAGGCGTACGGCGGCTGTCATGTACGGGGCCGACGGATTCGTGGCACACCATGCGACGAACCTGTGGGCGGATACCGCTCCGGTAAGCGATGTCGTGTCTGCCACCTTCTGGCCGATGGGCGGAGCCTGGCTGGCGCTGCATGCGTGGGAGCATTATCGTTATGGGGGAGACGAGGCGTTTCTGCGAGAGCGGGCTTATCCCGTTATGAAGGATGCGGCGCTCTTTCTGCTCGATTATCTGGTGGAAAATGCGCAAGGGGAATGGGTTACGTCTCCTTCGATCTCGCCTGAAAACCTCTATCGTCTGCCGAATGGCCAGCAAGGCACATTATGCATGGGTCCTTCTATGGATACGCAAATCATGCGGGCGCTGTTCCATGCCTGTCTTGAGGCGGTTGAAGGAAGGACGGAGGAAGATGCGTTCCGCGAACGGCTGGAGGCGGCATTGACCCGCTTGCCTCCGCATCGGATCGGCCGTGATGGGCAACTGCTGGAATGGGCGGAGGATGTAGAGGAGGTAGATCTGGGCCATCGGCATATTTCTCATCTGTTCGCCCTGTTCCCGGGGGATGACATTACCCCATTCAACGCGCCGGAAGCGGCGCAAGCGGCAAGGCGGACGCTGGAGAGACGGCTGGCGCATGGCGGCGGACATACGGGATGGAGCCGCGCTTGGATTATTTTGTTCTGGGCCCGGCTGGAGGATGCGGAGCAGGCGTATGCTAATCTGGCGGCTTTGCTGCACAAGTCCGTGCATCCCAATCTGTTCGGGGATCATCCTCCGTTCCAGATCGATGCGAATTTCGGCGGGACGGCGGCCATCGCCGAGATGCTGCTCCAGTCTCACGCAGGCACGCTTGCACTTCTGCCGGCGCTTCCTATAGATTGGCCAAGCGGATCGGTGCGCGGCCTCCGTGCGCGAGGCGGACACGAGGTCGATATCGCATGGGAGGACGGCCGGTTGACGGAAGCCCGAATTACTGCTGCACGGAGCGGGATGTGCACGCTTCGCTCCGCTTATGATCTGGAGATCCGCGAGGAGGGGCAGGAAGGACAGGAAGGGCGTGCTATCCGTCTGCGAGCTTCGGTGGAAGGACAGGCATGGAAGGCGGAAGGCGGACGCAGCTACCTTATCCGTCCGGCTGGGGCTGTATCGGATGGAGAATAAATTCGGGCAGGAGGGGAAGCTTCTATATATAGAAGGAACGAGCCGGGGGTTCATTGCTCCGGCTCCCATTCCGATGCGGCGGCTGTACCGGATATCTTCGGGCAGAAGAGGCGGATAATTCGAAATTTTAAAAAGTAATATTTTACCTGTTGCACGAAAAAGAAAGCCGTGGTATATTATAAAAGTCGCCGCTGAGAGATGCGGGACAGCAAGAAAAGAAACAAGATTGTTCTTTGAAAACTGAACAACGAGTGATGTTTGTGCAAGAGGTCATTTTGACCTCGTCAGCAATAGAATGAGCAAGTCAAACTACTTTTATGGAGAGTTTGATCCTGGCTCAGGACGAACGCTGGCGGCGTGCCTAATACATGCAAGTCGAGCGGAGCGACGGTTTCCTTCGGGAAACCATTAGCTTAGCGGCGGACGGGTGAGTAATACGTAGGTAACCTGCCCTTAAGACTGGGATAACTCACGGAAACGTGGGCTAATACCGGATAGTCGATTTCCTCGCATGAGGGAATCGGGAAAGGCGGAGCAATCTGCCACTTATGGATGGACCTACGGCGCATTAGCTAGTTGGTGGGGTAACGGCTCACCAGGCGACGATGCGTAGCCGACCTGAGAGGGTGATCGGCCACACTGGGACTGAGACACGGCCCAGACTCCTATGGAGGCAGCAGTAGGAATCTTCCGCAATGGACGCAAGTCTGACGGAGCAACGCCGCGTGAGTGATGAAGGTTTTCGGATCGTAAAGCTCTGTTGCCAGGGAAGAACGCTATGGAGAGTAACTGTTCCATAGGTGACGGTACCTGAGAAGAAAGCCCCGGCTAACTACGCCAGCAGCCGCGGTAATACGTAGGGGCAAGCGTTGTCCGGAATTATTGGGCGTAAAGCGCGCGCAGGCGGTCATGTAAGTCTGGTGTTTAAACCCGGGGCTCAACTCCGGGTCGCATCGGAAACTGTGTGACTTGAGTGCAGAAGAGGAAAGTGGAATTCCACGTGTAGCGGTGAAATGCGTAGAGATGTGGAGGAACACCAGTGGCGAAGGCGACTTTCTGGGCTGTAACTGACGCTGAGGCGCGAAAGCGTGGGGAGCAAACAGGATTAGATACCCTGGTAGTCCACGCCGTAAACGATGAATGCTAGGTGTTAGGGGTTTCGATACCCTTGGTGCCGAAGTTAACACATTAAGCATTCCGCCTGGGGAGTACGGTCGCAAGACTGAAACTCAAAGGAATTGACGGGGACCCGCACAAGCAGTGGAGTATGTGGTTTAATTCGAAGCAACGCGAAGAACCTTACCAGGTCTTGACATCCCTCTGACCGTCCTAGAGATAGGGCTTCCCTTCGGGGCAGAGGTGACAGGTGGTGCATGGTTGTCGTCAGCTCGTGTCGTGAGATGTTGGGTTAAGTCCCGCAACGAGCGCAACCCTTAACTTTAGTTGCCAGCATTAAGTTGGGCACTCTAGAGTGACTGCCGGTGACAAACCGGAGGAAGGTGGGGATGACGTCAAATCATCATGCCCCTTATGACCTGGGCTACACACGTACTACAATGGCTGGTACAACGGGAAGCGAAGCCGCGAGGTGGAGCGAATCCTAAAAAGCCAGTCTCAGTTCGGATTGCAGGCTGCAACTCGCCTGCATGAAGTCGGAATTGCTAGTAATCGCGGATCAGCATGCCGCGGTGAATACGTTCCCGGGTCTTGTACACACCGCCCGTCACACCACGAGAGTTTACAACACCCGAAGTCGGTGGGGTAACCGCAAGGAGCCAGCCGCCGAAGGTGGGGTAGATGATTGGGGTGAAGTCGTAACAAGGTAGCCGTATCGGAAGGTGCGGCTGGATCACCTCCTTTCTAAGGATTACGTCTCCTGCGACGGAGACATAACAGGAAGCATTGCTTCCAACACAAACATCACTCGTTTTCAGTTTTGAAAGGATAATCCCTTTCACTTGTACCTTGAAAACTGAATCGCGAAAGTAAAGCTTAGAATCATCCTTATAAATAATGATGGTTTAAAAAGGCCACTTTTCAGCACCGAGAAGGTTGCTTGAAGCGGAAGAAAGAGGAGAGCAGTGTAGTTGAGACTACATGAGCACCGCATTTCGAAGCTGAATGCAAGATTCGATGCCGAGTGGCACCCTGAAATCCTTCGTGATCAAAAGGGACTTTTTGAACTACCTTGCTAGGTTAAGCTAGTAAGAGCACACGGAGGATGCCTAGGCGCCAGGAGCCGACGAAGGACGTGGCGAACGACGAAATTGCCTCGGGGAGCTGTAAGCAAGCATCGATCCGGGGATGTCCGAATGGGGAAACCCGGCTGCTGTAATAGGCAGTCACTCACACCTGAATACATAGGGTGTGAAGAGGCATACGAGGGGAACTGAAACATCTAAGTACCCTCAGGAAGAGAAAACAATAGTGATTCCGTCAGTAGCGGCGAGCGAACGCGGAAAAGCCTAAACCGGAGAGCTTGCTCTCCGGGGTTGTGGGACGTCTCACATGGAGTCAGAAAGGTGTTTATTAGACGAAGAGGTCTGGAAAGGCCCGCCAAAGAAGGTAAAAGCCCTGTACTCGAAAGTAAATGCCCTCCGAGACGGATCCCGAGTACCGCGGGACACGTGAAACCCCGTGGGAATCCGGCAGGACCATCTGCTAAGGCTAAATACTCCCTGGCGACCGATAGTGAAGCAGTACCGTGAGGGAAAGGTGAAAAGCACCCCGGAAGGGGAGTGAAATAGAACCTGAAACCGTGTGCTTACAAGAAGTCAGAGCCCTATGATGAAACTTGTTTTCATCAGGGTGATGGCGTGCCTTTTGTAGAATGAACCGGCGAGTTACGTTTACGTGCAAGGTTAAGGTGAAAAGCCGTAGCCGCAGCGAAAGCGAGTCTGAATAGGGCGAATGAGTACGTAGGCGTAGACCCGAAACCGTGTGATCTACCCCTGTCCAGGGTGAAGGTGCGGTAACACGCACTGGAGGCCCGAACCCACGAATGTTGAAAAATTCGGGGATGAGGTGGGGGTAGCGGAGAAATTCCAATCGAACTCGGAGATAGCTGGTTCTCCCCGAAATAGCTTTAGGGCTAGCCTCGGAGGAAGAGTCGTGGAGGTAGAGCACTGATTGGGTGCGGGGCCCGCCAAGGGTTACCAAGCTCAGTCAAACTCCGAATGCCATGGACTTATTATCCGGGAGTCAGACAATGGGTGCTAAGGTCCGTTGTCAAGAGGGAAACAGCCCAGACCATCAGCTAAGGCCCCTAAGTGTACGTTAAGTGGGAAAGGATGTGGAGTTGCCCAGACAACCAGGATGTTGGCTTAGAAGCAGCCATCATTTAAAGAGTGCGTAATAGCTCACTGGTCGAGTGACTCTGCGCCGAAAATGTAACGGGGCTAAACGTACCGCCGAAGCTATGGATTGATGCTTTGCATCAGTGGTAGGGGAGCGTTGTGTACCGGGTTGAAGGCAGACCGGAAGGACTGCTGGACTGTACACAAGTGAGAATGCCGGTATGAGTAACGAAAAGACATGTGAGAATCATGTCCGCCGAAAGCCTAAGGGTTCCTGGGGAAGGCTCGTCCGCCCAGGGTAAGTCGGGACCTAAGGCGAGGCCGAAAGGCGTAGTCGAAGGACAACAGGTTGAAATTCCTGTACCACCGTAGCCGTTATGAGCAATGGGGGGACGCAGAAGGATAGGGACGCGAGCTGATGGATGCTCGTCCAAGCAGTGAGGCTGGTCAGTAGGCAAATCCGCTGACCGTAAGGCTGGGCTGTGACGGGGAGGGAAAATTACAGTACCGAAGGTCTTGATTTCATGCTGCCAAGAAAAGCCTCTAGCCAGGTAAAGGTGCCCGTACCGCAAACCGACACAGGTAGGCGAGAAGAGAATTCTAAGGCGCGCGGAAGAACTCTCGTTAAGGAACTCGGCAAAATGACCCCGTAACTTTGGGAGAAGGTGCCCCGGTAGGGTTAATAGCCCGAGGGGCCGCAGTGAATAGGCCCGAGCGACTGTTTAGCAAAACACAGGTCTGTGCGAAGCCGTAAGGCGAAGTATACGGGCTGACGCCTGCCCGGTGCTGGAAGGTTAAGGGAGTGGTTAGCCGCAAGGCGAAGCTATGAACCGAAGCCCCAGTAAACGGCGGCCGTAACTATAACGGTCCTAAGGTAGCGAAATTCCTTGTCAGGTAAATTCTGACCCGCACGAATGGCGTAACGACTTGGGCGCTGTCTCAACGAGAGATCCGGTGAAATTTTAATACCTGTGAAGATGCAGGTTACCCGCGACAAGACGGAAAGACCCCATGGAGCTTTACTGCAGCTTGATATTGACTTTGGTACGGTCTGTACAGGATAGGTGGGAGCCTGAGAAGCCGGAGCGCCAGCTTCGGTGGAGGCGCCGTTGGGATACCACCCTGATCGTATCGGAGTTCTAACCTGGGACCGTGGAACCGGTTCGGGGACAGTGTCAGGCGGGCAGTTTGACTGGGGCGGTCGCCTCCTAAAGAGTAACGGAGGCGCCCCAAGGTTCCCTCAGAATGGTTGGAAATCATTCGAAGAGTGCAAAGGCAGAAGGGAGCTTGACTGCGAGACCTACAAGTCGAGCAGGGACGAAAGTCGGGCTTAGTGATCCGGTGGTACCGCATGGAAGGGCCATCGCTCAACGGATAAAAGCTACCCTGGGGATAACAGGCTTATCTCCCCCAAGAGTCCACATCGACGGGGAGGTTTGGCACCTCGATGTCGGCTCATCGCATCCTGGGGCTGAAGTAGGTCCCAAGGGTTGGGCTGTTCGCCCATTAAAGCGGTACGCGAGCTGGGTTCAGAACGTCGTGAGACAGTTCGGTCCCTATCTGTCGCGGGCGTAGGAAATTTGAGAGGAGCTGTCCTTAGTACGAGAGGACCGGGATGGACGTACCGCTGGTGTACCAGTTGTCTCGCCAGAGGCATAGCTGGGTAGCCAAGTACGGAAGGGATAAGCGCTGAAAGCATCTAAGCGTGAAGCCCCCCTCAAGATGAGATTTCCCACATTGGTAAGACCCTTGAAGACGACGAGGTAGATAGGTTGGAGGTGGAAGTGCAGCAATGCATGGAGCTGACCAATACTAATCGGTCGAGGGCTTATCCTAAGTAAGATGATTCGCAAGACAAACTTTCGCATTCAGTTTTTAAGGTACAATACCTTATCTGTTTGGTGGCGATAGCGGAGGGGTTCCACGCGTACCCATCCCGAACACGACCGTTAAGCCCTCCAGCGCCGATGGTACTTGGACCGCAGGGTCCTGGGAGAGTAGGACGCTGCCAAGCAGACAAAGACCACTGACTTTCTGTCGGTGGTTTTTTTCTATATCTACGGAAGAATGCAGGGAATGCGGCGAACCGGAGGACGGTGAACCGGACGGACATGTCATCGCATCCTGCGGGATTATCGGATCCTGAAGGCGCGGCGGGCGCGGTTGCTTCCTGAGGCATCATAGCGTATTCCTGAGGCGTCGTTTCTTCCTGGGCTGACCTCATGTGCTGATCTTCTGGGGCTGAGCGTGTGAGGGAATTGCTGCGTTTTTACAGGAATTTCGGCCCAATGAGTCCACATCCCGGTCAAGTCCAAATTTATGTGTAAAATCCTCGATGAGATTGCCAGAGCAAAAAGATGCCTAAGCTGCAGGCCTGTTGAGCTTCTTCCGCCACTCATGGTACTCTTTCATCTCGATATACTTTTTCCCGGCGGACCACTTTTCGTCCTGCTCCATTAACAAGGCTCCAAAAAGACGAAGGACAGAGGCTCGGTTGGGAAAAATGCGAATGACGCGTTCTCGACGCCGCAACTCGCCATTTAGACGTTCTACAGCATTTGTGGTGCGCGTACGTATCCGACAGGCAGCTGGAAGTGCCAAGATCGCTGTCGCATCGTCAAAACCCTCTTCCAAGACCCTCATGGCCTTTGGAGCTTTGTCTTCAAATGCTTCTTGTGTCCGCTTCAGCAGTGTACGGGCACTGGTCTCGTCCGCGGCTTCGTAGATGGCCCTCACATGGGCCTTCAATTCATCACGGCATGCTTTAGGAGCAGCGTCCAGAATATTCCGCATAAAGTGGGTTTGACACCGTTGCCAGGTTACGCCTTGGAAATGTTGCCGAATCGCACTTACCAAACCACCGTGATGGTCGCTGGTAATGACATCAACACCGTGCAACCCGCGACTTTTTGAGGTGCGTAAAGAAAGCTCCCCACGTTGCGGCTGACTCGGTATCATCTACGGTAAGTCCAAGCACTTCCCGGTAGCCCTCCGCATTAATCCCTGTTGCAATCATCACGCCACGTGAGCGTACACGACCGTCTTCCCGGACTTTGACGTACAGGGCGTCGACAATAAGAAAGGGATAGGCCTTGTCCAGTTTTCGGTTATTCCACTCCTCTACGAGGGGATCCAGTTGCTTGCATAGCTCACTAACGGTCGATTTGGAGAACTCCGTCCCGCACAGTTCTTCGGTGATATTGCTTACTTTTCGCGTTGATACCCCATTGAGCACCATCTCCATCATGGCTAAGACAAGAGCTTGCTCACTGCGTTGGTACCGAGAAAAAAAGTTCCGTAGAGAACTGACCGTTGCGGAAACGTGGTACTTGCAGGGTTAATTGCCCCACCCGTGTTGTCAGCCGATGCGGATATGATCCATTACGGTAACCTGCACGTTCTTCTGAGCGCTCATAGTGCCCCGCCTTCAGCTGTTCCGTTGCTTGTGCCTGCAACACTTGATTCAAGATGGACTCTAATAGGGCCGCAATCCCCGCATCTCTTGATTCGGATAAAAACAGTTGATGCAAAAGTTGTGAATCTAGGGTAATCTGGTATTGAGTCATAGCTAGATCCTCCATCGGAATGTTGTCTCGACAACCTCATTCTATACGAGGATCCTTGCTATGGCTCTTCTTTTTTGCCATTTTCTTTTTACACAATTATATGGACTTAGCTCAAGTCGAAGTGAATCGGGGGAAATTCCTGCAGTTTTGGAGGATTGCCCTTTTGGTGAAGCGGTGCAAATCAAATTGCTGCATTTGCGCAGGATTTCGCTTACCGGATAGGCGTGTCTAGTGAAAAGAGGCATCATCGGGAACCAAGAGGCAGCGTCGTATCCTGGAGACGTCGTTGCTTCCTAGGTTGACCTCGTGGGCAGACCTCCTGGGGTTGAGCGTGTGGAGGGAATTGCTGCGTTTTTACAGGAATTTCGGCCCAATGAGTCCACTTCCTGAGAAATTCCTGCAAATCTACATCATTTGAGTCCCTTTTGCTCCAAGTCGAGGTGAATCGGGGGAAATTCCTGCAGTTTTGCAGGATTGCCCTTTTGGTGAAGCGGTGCAAATCAAATTGCTGCATTTGCGCAGGATTTCGCTTACTGAAGAGGCGTGTCTAGTGAAAAGAGGCATCATCGGGAACCAAGAGGCAGCGTCGTATCCTGGAGACGTCGTTTCTTCCTGGGCTGACCTCGTGGGCAGACCTCCTGGGGTTGAGCGTGTGGAGGGAATTGCTGCGTTCTTACAGGAATTTCGGCCCAATGAGTCCACATCCCGATGAATTCCTGCAAATCTATATCATTTTAGTCCATTTTGCTCCAAGTCGAAGTGAATCGGGGGAAATTCCTGCAGTTTTGCAGGATTGCCCTTTTGGTGAAGCGGTGCCTATCGAATTGCTGCATTTGCGCAGGATTTCGCTTACCGGATAGGCGTGTCTAGTGAAAAGAGGCATCACCTGGAACCAAGAGGCAGCGTCGTATCCTGGAGACGTCGTTGCTTCCTGGGCTGACCTCGTGTGCTGACCTCCTGGGATTGAGAGTGTGGATGGAATTGCTGCATATGCGCAGTAGTTCGCTTACTGAATAGGCGTGGTACAGTTTTACCGGGTTTTGCTTTCTGGATAAGCGTGTCTAAAGAGAAATTGTACAGTTTTCGGGGTTTCGCCTACCGAAAGGCGTGTCTAGAGAAAACGTGGAGTTTGCCGGGTTTCGCTTACTGAATAGGTGTATCTAGAGAAATCGTGCAGATTGCCGGATGTCGCCTGCCGAAGAGGCCTACCTAGGCAAACTGTACAGATCTGTAGCATTTCCCGTACTGACTATGGCCGGGCAGGAGAACTGCAGTATTGAAGCTTTTCGGGCAAGCCGACCCTATCCGGCCTGCATGACGCCCGGGTTAACTGGCCTCGTGCACGTGCGAATAAGGCCAAGGGAACGCCGCAGAACGCACACAGAACGCGACGTGCCCTAACGGCGAGCGTATTCCGGTGAATAGCACTATTCCCTGGAATAACGCGAAGGATTTCATCCGCCCCATCGGAATGCGTTCCTACGCGCATAGAATCACCCAGGAAAGGTCACCTTATGTGACAGGTTACCAGATCGAATGCTTCATCGCTCAGGGCATGACCTTTGTCGAAATGTATTTGTGGAGTGGACATTCATTCGTTTGTAAAATTACTGAAATTAATTGAAAACAAAGTGCGGATTCCTGCAACCTTTCCTTGACAGGGGTAAGGCGCTTTGCTAAGATTGCAATTAATATATTGAGAGAGAGTATTCTAATCAGCGGACAAGCCCGTCATTACAAGGGTTTGTCCGCTGAGTGCAACTTTACATTAAGGGAGGAACTTACTGGTGTGGGAGTCTAAGTTTGCAAAAGAAGGACTAACGTTTGACGATGTGCTATTGGTGCCTCGTAAATCGAATGTATTGCCACGGGAAACAGATGTATCTACGCAGTTGAGCAGCAAAGTAAAGTTGAACATTCCGATGATTAGTGCAGGGATGGATACCGTAACGGAAGCGCCGCTGGCGATCGCGATTGCGCGCGAAGGCGGAATCGGCATTATTCACAAAAACATGTCGATCGAACGCCAAGCGGAGGAGGTTGACCGCGTCAAGCGTTCAGAGAGCGGGGTTATTACGAATCCGTTCTCGCTGTCTCCCGAGCATACGGTAGAAGAAGCGGACCAGCTGATGGCTAAATACCGGATCAGTGGTGTTCCGATTGTGAACGAGCAGCATAAGCTGGTCGGGATTTTGACGAATCGTGACTTGCGCTTCGTACATGACTACAACATTCAAATCAAGGAAGTCATGACTCATGAGAATCTGGTGACCGCACCCGTCGGCACAACTCTTCCAGAAGCAGAAATCATTCTTCAGCAGCACAAAATTGAGAAGCTGCCTCTGGTGGACGAGACGAACACGCTGAAAGGCCTCATTACGATAAAAGATATCGAGAAAGCAATCCAATACCCGCAATCGGCCAAGGATGAGCAAGGACGCTTGCTCTGCGGCGCCGCAATCGGCATCTCCCAAGATTCGTTCGATCGGGCGGCAGCGTTGGTGCAAGCTGGCGTAGACGTCATCGTCGTCGATTCGGCGCATGGCCATCACATCAATATTATTGAAGCGGTACGGAAGCTGCGCGAGCTGTATCCGGAGCTGACGATTGTCGCCGGGAATGTGGCGACTGGCGAAGCGACGCGCGACCTGATCGAAGCAGGCGCTTCGGTGGTCAAGGTCGGCATCGGGCCGGGCTCCATCTGTACGACTCGGGTTATCGCCGGTATCGGCGTTCCGCAGATTACGGCGGTGTATGACTGCGCCACGGTTGCACGCGAGTATGGCATCCCGGTCATCGCCGACGGCGGCATCAAGTACTCCGGCGACATTACGAAGGCGATCGCGGCAGGGGCATCGGCTGTCATGCTGGGAAGCCTCCTGGCTGGCACAGAAGAGAGCCCGGGCGAATCGGAGATTTACCAGGGCCGCCGCTTCAAGGTATACCGCGGCATGGGCTCCCTGGGCGCGATGAAGAAGGGCAGCAAGGACCGTTATTTCCAAGACAGCAGCAACGAGAAGAAGCTCGTGCCGGAAGGCATCGAAGGCCGCGTCGCTTACAAAGGGCCGCTCGCTGATACCATTCATCAATTGATGGGCGGCTTGAAGGCAGGCATGGGGTATTGCGGTACGCATAATCTGACAGAGCTGCAGAACGATACGCATTTTGTCAAAATATCGGGTGCCGGCCTTCGTGAAAGCCATCCGCATGACGTGCAAATTACGAAGGAAGCGCCAAATTATTCCTTGTAAAATATTAATATCCCGTTTTATCGGCAAAAGAAGGCAGGGTCCAACACCCTTGCCTTTTTTTTGTCTGTCCCGCTGTGATAGAATAACATATGGATTCAATGGGAGAGGAGATGACGATAGTGTTGAAACAACAAGACGCGACAAAAAAAGGCAAGTGGAAGCGCATCGTCGCTTTTGCAACGGCTTGCCAGATACTTACATTCACGCTGCTTCCTTCGGCTGGCATGGTTGCTGCCGAAGCTGCTGCACAGACGGCAGAGAAAGGGGAAGCCGCAGCGAATAAGGGCGAGTCTGCGTCTGCGGTGAAGACGACCAAGGAGTCGCTCAAATTGGAAGTAACATCGGCTATTCTAATGGAAGCTAGCACAGGACAAGTGCTTGTAAATATTGATTCGAATACCCCTAAGCCTCCGGCCAGCATGACCAAGATGATGACGGAGTACATCGTCATGGAGAAGGTGAAGAACGGGGAGTTGTCATGGGACGAAGAGGTCACGACATCCGAGCATGCTTCTCTGACGCGAGGCTCACGCATCTTCCTGGCGCAAGGGGACAAGCATACGGTTCGGGATCTATATATCGCGATGGCGATCGGATCGGCGAACGATGCGACGGTAGCGCTTGCGGAGCGGATCGCGGGAACCGAGAAAGAGTTCGCGAACCTGATGAACGAGACGGCGAAGAAGCTGGGCATGACGACGGCGCACTTCATCAATTCGACCGGATTAGGCCGGGAGGATATGCCGGAGAAGTTCCGTCCAGAAGGTACGGATGAGACCGTCATGTCCGCCATGGACGTGGCGAAGCTCGTTCGTGCGATTGTCATCAAGCATCCGGAATTCCGGGACTTTACGACGATCCAGGAATATAAGTTCCGCGAGCGCGACGAGACGCCGATTCAAAATCTGAACTGGATGCTGGAAGCGAATAAGAATATTCCGAACTTCAAGCGGTATGCGTATCCAGGCCTCGACGGGATGAAGACGGGATTCACGAACGAAGCGGGCAACTGTTTTGCCGGAACGGCGGAACGGGATGGCATGCGCCTCATCTCCGTCGTCATGGGCACGGATATTAACGATAAAGGAAAACGGTTCGTAGAAACCGCCAAGCTGCTTGATCACGGGTATAACAACTATGAAGTCCAGTCCGTCGTAGCTCCGAAGCAGGCGGTGGACGGCGTCGCAGCGGCTCCGATTAAGAAGGGCGTCTCGACCGAGGTGCCTGTTGTGCCTGAGACCGGCGTCAATTTCGTCGTGGCGAAGGGGGCCAGCACGGAAGGCAAAGTTACGCATGAAGAGAAGCTCACTCCGGCCAACGAGCTGGTTGCGCCAATCAAGAACGGGCAGAAGGTCGGAACGATTACGTTCACGTACAAAGATAACGGCTTGGAGCAGAAGAAGACCGTAAATTTGATTGCCTCGGAAGAGGTGGAAAAGGGCAGCTGGTGGCGGTTATTTTTCCGGGCCATCGGAGAATTTTTCGTTGATTTGTTCCAATCCATCAAAAATTTGTTCTAAAGGACGATTTTGGCCGTTCCGGCCAGGCAATTCCGACAAAATCGGTTGTGTATTCCCTGTTCTATCATGTACAATAGGGGGATAGACCATTACGGTTGGCCCGATAGGCTGCAGCAGGGGATGCTGAAGAATCCTCCGGGCATCATTACGATAGTAAATGGCGGGAGGCAGGCATAATGGAAACAGGTACAGCTCGTGTTAAACGTGGAATGGCAGAAATGCAAAAAGGCGGCGTCATTATGGACGTCATGAACGCGGAGCAAGCAAAGATTGCGGAAGCGGCCGGCGCTACGGCAGTCATGGCGCTGGAGCGAGTTCCATCGGACATCCGCGCCGCAGGCGGCGTCGCACGGATGGCGGATCCTACCATTGTAGAGGAAGTCATGAAGGTTGTCTCCATCCCTGTTATGGCGAAGGCCCGCATTGGCCATTACGTAGAAGCCAAAGTGTTGGAATCGCTTGGCGTTGACTATATTGACGAATCCGAGGTATTGACTCCAGCGGATGAAGTGTATCACATTGACAAGCAAGCGTTCACGGTGCCTTTCGTCTGCGGAGCGAAGGATCTGGGCGAGGCGCTGCGCCGCATCGGCGAAGGGGCGGCCATGATTCGCACGAAGGGCGAGCCGGGAACGGGGAACATCGTAGAAGCCGTGCGTCATATGCGCTTCATTAACAGCCAGATTCGCAAAGTTCAAAATTTGTCGAAGGACGAGTTGTATGCGGAAGCGAAAAATCTGGGCGTATCTTACGAGCTGCTGCTTGAGGTGCATGAGAACGGCAAGCTGCCGGTCGTCAACTTCGCGGCGGGGGGTGTCGCTACACCGGCTGACGCGGCTCTGATGATGCATTTGGGGGCAGACGGCGTATTCGTAGGCTCCGGCATTTTCAAATCCGACAGCCCGGAGAAATTCGCGCGCGCTATCGTGGAAGCGACAACCCACTTCGAAGACTTCGCGCTGATCGCGGAAGTATCGAAGAACCTGGGCACGCCGATGAAGGGGATTGAGATCTCCAAGCTGGCGCCATCCGAGCGCATGCAGGATCGCGGCTGGTAAGAAGGAAGGGAACAGGTATGAATATCGGGGTGTTGGCCCTGCAAGGGGCCGTCAGAGAGCATATGCGAAGCCTGGAAGCCATCGGAGTCACCGCGTTAGCCATCAAGCATCCCGAACAGTTGCAGGAAGTCGAGGGATTGATTATTCCCGGCGGAGAGAGCACGACGATCGGGAAGCTGATGCGGAAATACGGCTTCATGGAGGCGATCGGTGCTTTTGCCGCCCAGGGGAAGCCGCTTTTCGGCACATGCGCCGGACTCATCGTGCTGGCCAAGCGCATCGCCGGCCAGGGCGGGGCTGAAGAACCGCATCTGGCGCTAATGGACATCACGGTGCGCCGTAATGCGTTCGGACGGCAGCGCGAGAGCTTCGAGACCGACTTGGACGTTATCGGGGTGGATGAGCCGGTCCGGGCGGTATTTATCCGGGCTCCCCTTATTACGGAAGCTGGTCCCGGCGTGGACGTGCTGTGCAAAGTGAATGAAGAGATTGTTGTCGCCAGACAAGGCCATTTGCTGGCCTGCTCTTTCCACCCGGAGCTGACGGATGATGTTAATCTTCATCGTTATTTTGCAGATATGGTTAAACAGAGCGGAATTGCAGCAGGATAAAGATAGAACGCAATGAAAAAAACACCTTGACTTGCGATTCCTTCAAGGGACAGGTTAAGGTGTTTTTAATGAATCAGTCATAGAGGCAGAATCGGTGCTCCTTGCTTCGTGGAAGGGGCAATCGCCCTTTCTGCATGCGTAGGAGGAATCGGTAGTGTTAGATACCAAAGTATTGCGAAATGAGTTTGCACGGGTAGAGCAAGCGCTGGAGCAGCGAGGCAAATCGAAAGAGATGATCGTCGAGTTCCCTGAACTGGATGCTCGCCGCAGAGAGATGCTGCAGGAGACGGAGCAGCTGAAGAACCGCCGCAATGTCGTCTCTCAAGAAGTGGCGAAGAAGAAGAAGGCGGGAGAATCCGCCGATGATCTGATTGCCGAAATGCGCGAGGTTGGGGACCGCATTAAGGAACTGGATGAGGAAATCCGGAACATCGATGCCCAGATCGTCGAGATGACGCTGGCTATCCCGAACGTTCCGCATGAGAGCGTGCCTGTCGGCCTGAAGGAAGAGGAGAATGTGGAGATTCGACGCTGGAGCGAGCCGACATCCTTCTCCTTCGAGCCGAAGGCGCATTGGGATGCAGCTCAAGACTTGGGCATTCTTGATTTTGAAGCGGCCGCCAAGGTAACCGGTTCGCGCTTCGTCTTCTATAAGAAGGCCGGCGCGCGTCTGGAGCGGGCGCTTATCAGCTTCATGCTGGATGTACATACGATGCAGCATGGCTATGAAGAAATTTTGCCGCCGCTCATCGTCAATCGGGACAGCCTCATCGGAACGGGACAGCTTCCGAAGTTCGAAGAGGATCTGTTCAAGCTGGAAGGGACGGACTATTTCCTGATCCCGACGGCGGAAGTGCCCGTTACGAATCTGCATCGGGATGAGATTCTGAACGTGGAGGATCTGCCGCGGTACTACACGGCCTACAGCGCTTGCTTCCGTTCCGAAGCCGGTGCGGCAGGACGCGATACCCGCGGGCTTATCCGCCAGCATCAGTTCAATAAGGTTGAAATGGTGAAGCTGGTGAAGCCGGAAGACTCCTATGAAGAACTGGAATCGCTCACCCGCCACGCCGAGAACATCTTGCAGCAGCTTAAGCTGCCTTATCGCGTCATGGCGCTGTGCACGGGCGACCTGGGCTTCAGCTCGGCGAAGACGTATGATCTGGAAGTATGGCTGCCGAGCAGCGGTACCTACCGCGAAATCTCCTCCTGCTCGAACTTCGAAGACTTCCAGGCACGGCGCGCGAACATCCGCTTCCGCCGCGATGCGAAGTCGAAGCCGGAGTTCGTTCATACGCTGAATGGGTCGGGACTCGCGATCGGCCGTACGGTCGCCGCGATATTGGAAAATTACCAGCAGGCAGACGGCAGTGTCCTCATTCCGGATGTGCTGCGTCCGTATATGGGTGGATTGGAACGTCTGACTCCGTAACCAAAAATATACAGTTGCGTGATGAATTCAATCATGCTAAAATATAGACTGTCCGACTTGAATCGGGCAGTCAACCAATGGAGAGGTACCGAAGCGGTCATAACGGGGCGGTCTTGAAAACCGTTAGGGTGCAAGCCCACGTGGGTTCGAATCCCACCCTCTCCGCCATTATAGTCATGATAATGAAGCCTTTGCCGATACCGGCAAAGGTTTTTTGCATATACCGGCAATGGACGTATTTTGGAGATGACGCCGGCATAGTATAAAATCGTGGTCCGCGCCACACACTGTAAAGGAATAGTGGAGGTGTGGTCATGAACGACAAGGATATCGTACAAGTGGATCAACATCAGCTTGTGGCTGCATGGCAGCAAACGTTGACGAACAAATTAGAGCCGGGCAACAAAGCGACCGTTCTGCCGGATGCCGCGAATCCGCAAGCATTTCTCATTCATATCGACAGTGACGGACGTACGAGCTACACATTCGACTTCCATTGCAGCTATGTCGACTCGAGGGAGATTGATCTGCAGCTAATCGATGTCGAGCGCGACGGCGTGCATATTGACGAACGGACGCAACCGGTGCAGGAGATGGCGCAGGATTACATGAGACATATTCATGAATGCGCCCAGCATCTTCATGATCTGACCCATCATGGCGATACGACGGTGAACGGAGGGTAATGATGAACACACGAGATAAGGATAAAAATTTGAGCAATGTGATTGAAGATCTCGAGACGGCCCCGGCCAATTCGCATCATGCGCAGCAGATTCAGCAGGATCGCAATGACCGGAGGCATCAGGATGCGTTGAATCATGACAAGCCTACCGATCTGGAGCATTATTAAAACTTTTTGAAAGGAACGTGGTTTTCAATGAATAAGCCCAAAACTGTCCCTGTTCCCGCTGCGGAGCAGCCGGTCCGCCATCATGAAGCGGAAGGCCGCAAAGCAATTCAAGAGCCGCTGTCGGGCTCAAAGAAGGTCAAGACCGCCAATCATGTAAGCCATAATAACCCGGAAGGCTGACCTAATCATCGAATCGCAAGCCTTCATACGTAAGTGATTTCACGGCTTTCTTCCCCCATCGGGAGGAGGCCGTTTTTTGATCCGCTCATTAAGAGATTGAAAAATTTTTACCAACCGTAACCTAACCATGCTCTATTCCGATATAATAATAGGTACGACATAATAGAGAGGTGAATGCGATGACAGACTCCCCGAAGGAACAATCCGGATTTGCAGAGCAATCGCAGCGCACTTGCGATGAGCAAGCCGGCGCAGAACATAATAGCAACGCCATGTTGGCAGCGTCCATTCCAGGAATAGACCCTGCGGCGGCCGTCGCGGCGCTGCAGCCGTCTTACCAGCATACGAAGATGGGCTTTGCCAAGATGCTGCGACAAATTATATTCATTGCGCTCGGCTCGATCATGATGGGCGTCGGGTTGGAATTATTCCTCGTTCCCAACCAGATTACCGATGGCGGTGTCACCGGGATATCCATTATTTTGTCCCATGTTACCTCTGTTCCCCTTGGTGTGTTTCTCTTTCTTCTCAACATTCCGTTCCTCATCATGGGATACAAGCAGATCGGCAAAACGTTTGCGTTATCGACCCTGCTTGGCGTCGCTGTCATGTCGTTCAGCACCGCCTTGCTGCATCCGGTGCAGCCGTTCACGGAGAATACATTTCTGGCAGCGGTATTCGGCGGCATCATTTTAGGGATCGGCGTAGGGTTGGTGATCCGCTTCGGCGGCTCTTTGGACGGTACGGAAATCGTGGCCATTTTGCTGAATAAAAAGACGCCTTTTTCTGTCGGCGAAATCGTCATGTTTTTCAACCTGTTCATTCTGTCGAGCGCAGGCTTCGTATTCGGCTGGGATCGGGCGATGTATTCGCTGATTGCCTATTACATTGCGTTCAAAATGATTGATATTACGGTAGAAGGCTTGAATGATTCCAAAGCAGTATGGATTATTAGCGAGAACTATAAGGCCATCGGGGATGCGCTCCTGAGCCGGCTGGGCCGCGGGGTGACGTACATGAATGGGGAAGGGGGCTTCTCCGGCGACGAGAAGAAGATTATTTTCACGGTCATTACCCGGTTGGAGGAAGCGAAGCTGAAATCCATCGTCGAAGAGCAGGATCCGCAAGCGTTTCTGGCGATCGGCAATATCCATGACGTGAAGGGCGGACGCTTCAAAAAGAAAGATATTCACTAGGCAGCAAGGGCGTAGGACATATTTCGCATGTCTGTGCAGCAAGTCACGATATTTAAATCTTTGGAACTCTTTTCAAATTCATTCGTATAGGGTAATATGGATTGGGTTATCCAGATACGACAAAATGGGATAGGGAGCTGAACGTAAACATGAAAAGATGGTATAAGGGCGCGTTGGCGATCTTCTTTGTCTTCGCTCTCATCATCACGGGGTGCGGGGCCAAAGCGGCTGCTCCAAGAGCAGCGGTTGAAGGCGCATTTGAAAAGGCGCTTGAATTGAAATCATACGGATTCGAAACATCCATCGTAATCGATGATTTGCAAATTAATGCAGCGAGCGCGACGGATCCGAACGCGCAGATGGTCATGAGCATGCTGAAGAACGCGGAGCTGAAAATCTCCGGCGCTGTCCAGCAGGAGCCATTGCAGCTTGAAGCGAACCTGGAAGTGAAGCTCCAGGGCGATATGGCAATGACATTCACGCTTCCAATGGTAATGACGGAAGACAAGATGTGGATTAAAGTGCCGAACATTCCGATGCTTCCAATGCCGACCGAGATCGTTGGCAAGTTCATCGAGTTCGACCTGAAGCAGCTGGCAGAAGAATCCGGCGAACCAATGCCTACGGCAGCAGACATGAAGACGATGCAAAATGCGTCTAACGATCTGGTGAAGGCCGTGCTTGGCAAGTTCGACGAGAAATCTTTCTTCGTTAATGTCGACAAGAAGGAAGCTGCTCTGCCGGAAGGCGTAGATGTGAATCAAGTAGTGAAATTCAACGTCAACAATGACAACTTCGATCAATTCGTGACGACATTGGTGAAGGACGCGCTTCCTGCCGCACTCGACGCGCTGAACAAGGATGAGTATCTCAAGCTGTTCGAGCTGGAGAAGGCGGATATCGAAGAAGCGAAGAAGGAAATCGCTACGGACGAGAATGAATTGAAGAAGGGTATCGAAGAGATTAAAGAAACGATGAAAATCAATGAGCTTAGCTTGTTGACAGCCATTAATAAAGATCAATTCCCGACGTATCAACGTGCGGTAGTGAATCTTGAGTTCACCGAAGATGGAGACCAAGTGAAAATTGCCGCCAAGATGACGAACCAATATTCGAACATCAACAAGCCGGTTGAATTCAAAATCGGCAAGCCAGCGGATGCCATTACGATGGACGAATTAGAGGAAATGTTCGCTGGATATTAATAACATAGCGAGAAGAAAACCGGCTCTCATGGACGAGAGCCGGTTTTTGTTATGGAGTTCGACAGATGAACTTGTCCGTCCAGGCGAATCCAACCTCCAGTTGACGTTGACATTCTTTGTGGCTAATGTATATAATGTCTATATACAATAAGTAAGGTTAGGGGAGGCCTAATGATTCATATTCGCATCGTATCATCGACGGACGAGCCGATTTATGCGCAGATTGCGAGGCAGATCCGAACGGGGATATTCAATGGGGACTTGCCGCCGGGAACCCCGCTGCCTTCGATACGTCGATTGGCGAAGGATTTGCAGATTAGCGCCATCACGACGAAGCGCGCATACGAGGAGCTGGAGCGGGAAGGGTTCATTGACAGCATGGTAGGGCGAGGATCGTTCGTATCCGGCGAGAATCCGGAGCTGGTACGGGAGCAGCGGCTTCATCAGATGGAGATGAAGCTGGAGGAGTCCGTAAAGGAAGCCAAGGCGCTGAACGTATCCTGTGCCGACCTGATGGAACATATCCGCTTGCTGTATGAGGAGGAAGAGGAATGAACGCAATTGAAGTTCAGGGGATAACGAAGCATTATACGACCCGACGCATGGACAATATCAGCTTCACGGTGGAGCAAGGGTATATTACCGGGCTAATCGGGCCCAATGGAGCCGGCAAGTCGACGCTGCTCCGCATGCTCCTTCACATCGTCAAGCCTCAGCAGGGCGCCGTTAAGCTGCTTGGCATGGAGATGCCGCATCGGGAGCGGGACATTAAGCGCCAGGTCGGCTATATTTCGGATGAGAGCCATTTCTACCATCAGCTCCGCATGGATGAGATAAAGCGTATCGTCGCTCCGTTCTATCCAAATTGGGATGAGGGGCTGTACAAGCGGTTGATGGATCGCTTCGGCCTGTCCGGCAAGCAAAAGGTAGGTCAAGTCTCCAAAGGAATGAAGATGAAGTTCGCGATCGTCATGGCGTTGTCCCATCATCCGAGGCTTCTGCTGATGGATGAGCCTACGGCGGGTCTTGATCCGGTATTCCGGAGGGAGCTGCTTGAGCTATTGCTGGAGTGGATGGAGCAGGGGGACCGGACGATTCTGTATTCGACCCATGTGACGACAGATCTGGATCGGGCGGCAGATTATGTGCTTTTTCTTCATGAAGGGCAGGTGCTGTTCCATCGGGAGAAGGACCAGTTGTTCGATACGTACGCGATCGTGAAGGGCGATTCGCGGTTGTTGGACGATGATGTCCGCCGGATGTTCATTGGCATCCGGGAGACTGAGGTTGGCTTCGAGGGCCTTGTGCGGGAACGGGCGGAGGCAATGGAAGCTTTCGGTAAGGAAGCGTCCTTCGAGCGTCCTTCGCTGGAGGATATTATGTTTTATTCGACACGCACTCAGTCAGGAGGGATATTCTCATGATGCTGCTTATTCGGAAGGAACTGGTCGTTAGCGTGCGCTCTCTGCCTATTTTGCTGATCTTCATCGCTGTTTTTTCTCTCTCTACTTATCCGGTGGTTCACAATCTGTTGTTCGCCGGCATGCTGGGGAGCGCCATGTCTTTTATAAACAACCTGTCAGTAGACAAAAGGAATGAGGGATTCCGCTTTGTTTACAGCTTGCCTGTCCATCGTACCGAGATAGTCAAAGCCAAGTATGTTACCGGACTGCTGTATGCCGGGGCGGGTCTCGTGATTGGAATTATGCTGACCGCTGGATTGAAGCTTGCGGGCGGTTCGTATGATCTTCAACCGGCCAGTGTCGCGTGGACGCTCGCGTTGATTATCATGCTCCTGAGCGTCAACATTCCGGTCTATCTGCTGCTGGGGGACAAGGAGGGCATGGTAGCCATGGTTCTCATGATGGTCGTTCTGTTCGGATCTTCCGGAATTCTGAGCCACCTGGCGAAAGACCTGAGTATGGGAGACGGGATGTCATTGGGCGTACTTTCCGCGCTGAGCATGGGGATATCGCTTCTCCTGTATGGCGTGTCTTATGCGATTTCGGCGATCGGGTTCGCGAAGAAGGATTTGTAGCCGAAGGAGAAGGCCTGGCTCCTGTCCCAGAGCCATAAGTAATTGTTCTATCCAGGCGCCAGGCCTCCCTAGTAATCGCAGTGTTACAGCATCCTCCGGAGTATTGCAGTCCAGGAGGAGGACGCTACGATTTCTTCTTCCGCAGACGGCGGAAGAAATCGGTCAGCATCGCAGCGCATTCCTCCTGCAGCACGCCTTCGATAATGTCGACCCGATGATTGAAGCGGGGCTCCTGCAGCAGGTTCATGAGCGTTCCGGCACAGCCGGCCTTCGGATCGGCCGTCCCGTAGACGACACGCGGCAAGCGGGATTGAACGAGCGCCCCCGCGCACATCGGACACGGCTCCAGCGTGACGTATAAGGTGCAATCCAGCAGCCGCCACGCTCCGAGGGCGCTGCTTGCCTCCCGGATGGCGATCATCTCCGCATGAGCGGTTGAATCGAGCGTCGTCTCACGCAGATTATGGCCGCGGCCGATAATCTGCCCGTCCCGAACGACGACGGCGCCAATCGGCACCTCTCCGATATCCTCTGCCTTCTTCGCTTCCTCCATGGCTGCACGCATCCATTGTTCATGTACCATCATGTCTTCCATTGTTGATTCCCCCGTTATTCCTCGAACAGACATTCGGATTGTTAACACACTGTGCATAAATCTGTGGATAAACAAATTTGCGCACATAATTATCCACATTTTATCCATAGATGTTCACATTTTGTGTATAACTATGTTTGCAATCATTCTGTACCTGTCCACTGATGCATTCAATTATACTCTTTATTCTTCGTTATCTCCAAAAAACATGGACAAAATGCTATAGATTAAGATATGATTCGAATGTAAAGATCCAGTGAAATACTACATTTGTCAGGAAAAGTCGTCCCAGTTATCCACAGCTTGGGATAGACACCTGATAGAGGTGAAGCATGAAACTTTCAATCAAAGCTAAATTATCCATATCGATATCTTGTATTGTGCTCGTCGTGCTCTTACTTCATATGACCCTCACCTATACTATCACCAAGGATAAACTGATCGAGGAAATGCAGCAGCGCATGAATGTGATTGCGCAGCAGATTAATATCTCCTACAAGCAATCTCTGCAGACCTCCCAAGCATTTGAGATCCAAGTGGCTGAGAAATTATATATTGCTTCCATTTATGCGGCGGACAAGCTTCCTCCCAAGTTGGAAGAGGTGACGGATGAACAGCTCGAGAAGCTGTCCAAGGAATTGGGAATCGCCCATATTTCTTTGCTTCACCGTTCCCCCGACGGGGAGGATATTATTATCGAGAAGTCGTCCGACCTCAAGGAGATCGGCCTGTCCACCCGCACTTGGGGATACTGGTACAAAGCCTTTGAACAGATGTTGAACGGGGAGCCGGTCACGGTGCAGGAAGGCCAGACGATGAACCATTTCTGGTCCGGTCCGTTCGATGTCTCGACGTCCAATCCGGAATTCATGGACAAGTGGGGGTATTACTACGACGGCAAGCGGGATTATATTATTAATCCTTATATACGCGACGGGAATGTAGATGTATATTCAGAGCTGAACAAGCCGGATCTGCTCATCCATCAGACAATTCGCACCCAGGCGAATGTGGTGGAGATCAGCGCGTTGAATCCGCGGGCGATGGAACAGATTCCGAAGATTACGCTGCGCAGCGACGGCGTCCAATATATTCGGCAGCAGGACAGCCGGGTGCTGTACGGGATTTATAATATCCGCGACAACCGTGACATCGGCTATGTCCGGGAAGCGCTGGCCGAGAACAAGCCGTTATTCTATGAGGCCATTTATCAAAAGCGCCCTATTATTAAGGGCTTTGTTCCGATTCAGGGAATGCAGAGTCAGGAGCCTTACGTATTGAGCGTAGTTATGGATTTTGAATCGCTGAATGCGGCGCTGCACGATCAATTGATGCGGAATATCGCGATCGGAGTCCTGCTGCTGGAAGCGGTCCTGATATGCAGCTATCTGTTCGCAGGCATGATTATTAAGCCGATCAAGTCGATATTGAACAAGGTCAATATGATATCCGCTGGCCAGTTCGACACCCAGTTGAACATCGAGCGACAGGATGAGCTTGGGCTGCTGGCCAATCGCATTAATATGATGGCCCGCAATCTTCAGCTCTCTACCGGCCGGTTAACCGCGCTCTATGAAGAGAACCGGGAGATGAAGGAGCATCTGGAATCGTTCATCAACCAGTCGAATGATGCGATCCATGTGACCGATCTGCAGGGCCAGGTAAAGCGGGTGAACCAGGCCTTCGTCGATATGTTCGGATGGACGGAGGAGGAAGTGGTAGGCCAGCCGCTGCCCACACTGCCTGAATCGGCCATGGAGGAGGAGCGGAGATCGGAAGCGGCGCTTGTCGACGGCCAATCCGTCAGCAATCGGGAGACGACGCGGCTGACGAAGGATGGACGGCTGCTCGACGTCAGCGTGAGCACTTCGCCGATCTATGACGAGAACGGGCAGCGCATCGCCTGGGCGAGCATTACCCGGGATATGACGAGCCGCAAGCGGATGGAGGAACTGCTCCGGAGGTCGGAGAAGCTGACGACTGTCGGCCAACTGGCTGCCGGCGTCGCCCATGAAATTCGCAATCCGTTGACGACGCTTCGCGGATTTCTGCAATTGCAGCAGCAGACGAAGCGTGTCAATACGAGCCATGTCGAGCTAATGCTGTCCGAGATGGAGCGGATCAACCTGATCGTCAGCGAATTCCTCATTCTGGCGAAGCCGCAGGCGGTGCGGTTCCAGCCGAAGGATGTGCGTCTCATTATGAACAGCGTGCTCTCCTTATTGGACAGTCAGGCCAATCTGCACAACATTGAATTCGTCAAGCGATTCGATGAGGATGTGCCTCTGGTGGACTGCGAGGAGAATCAGCTGAAGCAAGTCTTTATCAATATTATGAAAAATGCGATGGAAGCGATGCCTTGCGGCGGCGAGATCGAGTTGATCGTGGAGGCGCGCGGGACTGCGAGCGTCATTGTCATCATCAAGGATTATGGGATTGGCATCCCGGCGGAAGATCTGTCCCGATTAGGGGATCCGTTCTTCACCAACAAGGAGAAGGGAACCGGGTTGGGGCTGATGGTGAGCCAGCAGATTATTCACAGACATCGGGGCAATATGGATATTACGAGTGAATTGAATCGGGGAACGCAGGTTATGGTGACGCTGCCGGCAGTGGACCCGTCTCATCCGGCAGGGGCCGACAGGCTGCCTGTCCCGGCCGGGGAGAATATGCCGACCTAGAGATTAGAGATACAAAGAGGGTGCTGCGGCAGGAAGCGTGAAGCTTCCGGCTACAGCACCCTCTTCTGTTCCCGTTCTGGCGCTTTTTTATGGAGCATTCGCCCCGTTATCCGGTTCCGATGACGGATCCGATGGCGCGTCCTTGTCTACGAATCTGCGGAGGATCGAGACTTCGACCCGGCGATTCTGCGCCTGCCCTTCGACCGTACTATTATCGGCGACTGGGTGATATTCCCCCATGCCGACGGCCTGGAAGTGCTTCGGATCGATACCGGAACGCTCAAGCACGACCTTCATGAAGCTGAGCGCCCGAGCCGAGCTCAGATCCCAGTTCGATTCGAAGTTGCTGTTGCGAATCGGGCGGTTGTCGGTATGCCCGCTGATGACAATATCATTGTCCTTGTACTGCTTCAGCATATCCCCGATCGTGATAGCCAACTGCTTGGCGTCAGACTTGAGGGTCGCTTTCCCGGAGTCGAACAGCGCGCTGTCTTTAATCGTTATTTTCAGCTCTGAATGATTGAGCTCGGTGCTCAGTTGGTTGGATAAGCCGCCATTGGCAATATATTCGTTCATCTTGTCCCGCAGCGTCTCCAGCTCCGCCTGCTCTTGCTTGGCCTTCACCATATATTCATTGCGCTCCCGGTTGCGAGCGGCCGCGCTCGGGTCCACATTCTTGGCATTGTTCGGCGGAATGATGGCTTGCTGATCCAGAATCCCTGCGCCGCCTCCGCTATCGAGGGCAATGTTGAAGGCTTGGCTCATCTCTTGGAATTTCTTCGCATCCACCGTGCTCATCCCATACAAGACAATGAACAGGGCCAGCAGCAGAGTCAAAATATCGGCATACGGGATCAGCCAAGATTCATCGACATGTTCATCGTGAGACTGGCGGCGCTTCTTGCTCATTCTCCAGCCTCTCCCTTCGCATTCAGTTGTGCACGCTCGCTTGGCGTCAGGAAGACGGACAGCTTCTGGTTGATGGCAATCGTCGATACGCCGGATTGAATGGACAGCAGGCCTTCCACCATCATCAAGCGAATCTGAATTTCACTGTACGACAGCCGTTTCAATTTGTTGGCAATCGGGTGCCAGAGCACATAACCGGAGAAAATCCCCATCAGCGTCGCGACGAAGGCCGCTGCGATCGCGTGGGCCAACTGCTCCATATCGGCCATCTGCCCCAGCGCCGCGATCAAGCCGATAACGGCTCCCAATACCCCGAGCGTCGGCGCGTAGGTTCCTGCCTGGGAAAAGATAAGCGCGCCCGCACGGTGGCGTTCTTCGGTCGAATGAATATCCTCCATTAATACATCGCGCACGAAGTCCTGGTCGTTCCCGTCGATGATCATTCGCATTCCGTTGCGAAGGAAATCATCCTGAATGTCGTCAATCTTCGATTCGAGCGCCAGCAAGCCTTCGCGGCGGGTAATGCTGGCCCATTCCATGAACAACTGAATCAGTTGTACCCGATCAACCAGCGCCTGAGGCTTGAATATCATACCCAACAGCTTGGGGAATTTCTTCAATTCCTTCATCGGGAAGGCGATAAACAGCGAGGCTGCCGTACCGACAAAAATAATCATGATGGCAGCAGGGTTGGCCAAATTCGAAAGCGGCGCGCCTTTAAAGTACATCCCCACCGTAATCGCAACGACGCCGAGGATAAGACCGATCAAAGTTGATTTTTCCATGATTCCATACACACCTCATCCATGAGTTAATGGTGCTTCCTGCGTCCCGCATTCGACAGCGTTCAACGGAATGCGTGAAAGTTTTGATACGTTACCTTTTTTATCGGCAGAACCGGACCTTTTTTTAATGGCAGCGAAAAGGCAAGGCAGGCGGGAGGCAGGGCAAAAGGGGCATCCATCCCGTCTTTCCGAAGGCCTCAAAGCCCGTCACGGCCGGGGGTGAAGCCCTTACAAATTCCTTCCGGAACGAGCCGGCAAAAGACCTGTTCTTTTGCCACGGAACAAGATATAGTGAGAAGAAAGAGACGGGAGTGTTAGCCGCCGGAAGCTGTCCTGCGCGGTATGCCTGCGGAATGGAGAGAAATTGCCTGTCTTGAATATGAAAGCGATTGCATCTCATCGCATGATTCGGCATCCAGAGGGAACACTTGATGATTATGATGACGGGACCGCTGCCGCCGAGCCCGGCAACGTCCGCGAACGGCCGGATGATTGGCGGAACGGTGCAGCTATGGAGGAGGAATTCAGAGATGGATATGTTGTAGCGAGCCGGAATCTTGAGGAATAGAAGGATGATTTTTTCAGGAGGGATTATGATGTCGAAAAGAAGCATATGGTCGTTCTCAACCGCGGCGCTTGTGCTGATCCCGGTCGCGGTCGGCATTAACTACATCGGCAAATTGTTCGCCGGCGTGCTCAAGCTGCCGCTATGGCTCGATGCGATCGGGACCGTCCTGGCCAGCATGCTGGCGGGTCCGGTAATCGGCGGGATGTCCGGACTCATTAACAATATCATTTACGGACTCACGATGGATCCGATCTCGTTCGTCTACGCTTTGACAAGCGTCTTTATCGGCCTGGTCGCCGGGATTATGGCGCACAAGGGCTGGATCTCGAGCTGGGGCAAGGCGGCTGTCATTGGTCTAGCCGTAGGATTGACGGCAGTGGTCATCTCCACCCCGCTTAATGTGGCGTTCTGGGGCGGCCAGACGGGCAATGTCTGGGGCGATATCGTATTCGGTTATGTGCTGCAAGGGACCCAATCGGTCTGGCTCGCTTCCTTCCTGGATGAGCTGGTCGTCGATCTGCCGGATAAGCTCATTACCGTTCTTGTCGCTTACGGGATATACCGCGTGCTGCCCAACAGTCTAATGAATATGTACAAGAATAGCGGAGATATCGAGAAGCTGTAACCGTCCGCAAGCGGTTGGCAAAGGTGGGATATGCATGAAATCTATGAGCTTGTACGTAGAAAAAGACTCGGCCATCCATCGCGTCGACCCGATAACGAAGCTGGCCTATATCGCGACGGCCATCGCGATTCCCATCATTGTACCCTCCCTCCATGCCGCCTGGGTCTGCATGCTGATCAGCTTCGGGCTGCTTGCTGCAGGGGGAGTGCTCCGGCGGGGGCTGGCGGTCATGGGCTTCGTCGGCTTCGTGCTGGTAACGGTGGTCATTATCCAGGGGTTTTTCCATGTCGGCAATGAGACGGTACTGTTCACGGCCGGGACATGGCCGTTCTATAAGGAAGGCTTGCTGTTCGCCCTCGGCATCAGCTTCCGTGCCTTGAACATCGTCGGAGCCTTCCTCATCCTCGTCCTGACGACGAAGCCGTCCGATCTGGTGGAAGCCCTCGTCCGCAAAGGCTTGTCGCCCCGCATCGGCTATGTGCTGAACTCCGTGTTCCAGATCATTCCGCAGATGATGGCGACCGTCGGCACGATTACCGACGCACAGCGTTCGCGGGGCGTAGAGACGGAAGGAAGATTGATGACGCGCATCAAGGCGTTCCTTCCGTTTATTGGCCCGGTTGTGCTCAGTTCGCTGCTGGATACGAAGGAGCGCACGCTGGCGCTGCAGGCGAGAGGCTTCAATGTGCCCGGGCGCAAAACATTTCTGAATGAAGAGAAGCGGTACCGGCATAGCGGCATTCTGCGGCTGGCGATGCTTGTCATCGTCACTGCCGCTCTTCTATGGAGGATCTTCACATGAACCTGATTGAAGTGGATCATCTCAAGTACCGCTATCCGTCCACGGAGAAGCTGGCCTTGAATGATATCTCGCTGGCGGTGAAGGCCGGGGAATTCATTGGGATTATCGGGGCCAATGGAGCGGGCAAGACGACCTTCTGCCAAGCGCTCACGGGCCTGGTGCCGCATTTCTATAAGGGGGCATACGGAGGCAGCGTATCTATCGCAGGCTCCGATGTCGCGGAGAGCGGCGTGGATGAGATGATACGCCATGTCGGCATCGTATTTCAGAATCCGTTCACGCAGGTGACGGGAGCGAAGCTGACGGTGTACGAGGAGGTCGCCTTCGGCCTGGAGCAGTTGGGCGTGAAGCGGGACGAGATGATCGGGCGCATCGATCATGCGCTTCATCTGCTCGGTATGTACGAGTGCAAGGATCGGCAGCCGTTCGACCTGTCCGGGGGCCAGATGCAGCGGATGGCCATCGCCTGCGTCATTGCGATGCGGCCTCAGGTCATCGTGCTGGATGAGCCGACCTCGCAGCTCGACCCGCAGGGCTCGGAGGAAGTGTTCCAGGCCATCCAGAGCTTGAGCCGGGAGGGAATGACGGTCATACTGGCGGAGCATAAGATGGAGAAGCTCGCCGCGTACGCGGACCGGATCGCACTTCTGCACGAAGGGAGCCTAATCGGCATGGATACGCCGTCCCGCCTGTTCTCCAGAGCCGATCTGACGGATTATGGGGTCAAGCCCCCTGTCTATACACAGGTATGCCGCGAGCTCGGGCTGCGCTCCCCGGGCAAAGATACGTATCCGGTGACTCTGGAAGAGGCGGCTGAGGCTTATGCGGCGGTGTACGGGGGGAAGAGCGGCGGCGTCCATGCGGCAGGCGCGGAAGAGGGGGAGCGGGATGAGTGAGTTGATTCGCATCTGGAAGGTGCATTTCGAATATGCCCCAGGGATGCCCGTGCTGCATGATGTCACGCTGGACTTCGATACGCGGGCGACGGCGGTCATCGGGCAGAACGGCGCCGGCAAGACGACGCTGGTCAAGCTGCTCAAAGGGCTGCTGAAGCCGATGGCCGGCGAAATAACGGTGTGCGGGATACGGACGGAGGAAGCGACGGTCGCCGGATTGGCAGGCCGAATCGGGCTTGTCTTCCAGAATCCGAACGATCAGATATGCAAGCGTACCGTCCTGGATGAGGTCATGTTCGGGCCGCTCAACCTGAAGCGGAGCCCGGCCGTGGCGAGGGAATGGGCCATGGCGGCGCTGGACATGGTCGGGCTGACCGCGCACGGGCAGATGAACCCCCACGATCTCGGCTTGTCCGAGAAAAAGCTGGTGAGCATCGCCTCGATTGTCGCCATGGATACGGATATTCTTATTCTGGACGAGCCGACCATCGCGCAGGACGATGCGGGCAAGCGCCGGATTGGCGGCATCATCGAGCAATTGAAGCGGCAGGGCAAGCTCGTGCTGGCGATATTGCATGATATGGACTTCGCCGCGGTTCATTTCGAACGGACCATTGTCATGAACCGGGGCCGGGTGCTGATGGACGACGAGACGCGTCATGTGTTCTCCCGACAGGAGATTCTTCGCGAAGCCTGTCTCGATACGCCGTATGCGACGCAGCTCGGGAAGCGGTGGGGGCTTCCCGATATGGTCTTAACGGCAGAGGAGCTTATCGCAGCCATGTCCGCTAAGCGGTGATTTCGATGTCGGATTGGATGCATTTGAAGGGAAGAGACCTGTGCATGCCCGGATGGATGCTCAGGTCTTTGGGCTGCTTCCGGGTTCGAGAAAGCTGGCTTACCTATGCTACAATACGAGGTAAACAGACAAGCGTGGGCAGAAAGGGGCAGCATGAATATGGGCGTTGCTTACGGAAGACCGTATAAAGATATTTTGGAGGATCTGGTTGCGGCTATTGCATTAATCCCGGACGGTTATCAGTTCTTCGACATGGGGCAGGAGGAATGGGAAGCGCTGGGGGAGCAGGAGCGGTACGAAGTGCTGGAGGCGCTCGCGGATGATGTGTTTTACGGGCTCGGCCAGGAGCGGCTGCTGTTCATCGGCAGCGGAAGCGTGCAGTATGACCCCGAATTCCATCTAATCGAGGTCGTCGTCGACAGTGCGACGGTAGCCCGTATCGCCTTGACCTGATTCGTCCCGCACTCGAATGAGCGCGGGACGCGGTTATGGGTGATAGACCATGCAGTAGAATTCGCCAGGCCCGGTCGGCGTCTGCCGCATGTACGTATCGGTGATGCGGAATCCGGCGCGCCGGTACGTGCGGATGGCGCGTTCATTCCAAGTTAGCACTTCCAGATCGATCATATCGACGGGATGGCGCCGCCGGGCTTCTTCGACGATCGCCTGGACGAAGGGCACGCCATATCCTTGCCCAAGTCGATCGGGGCGCATCCCTAGGCCGAGACGGGTCACGCCGAGCAGAGGGAAGAACTGCGCGAACCCGAACAGTTCCCCATCGGCATCCGTAACCGATACATATTGCTCGCTTCGGATGCGGGCATCGCCGAACTCGACTTCGAGGGCCTTCATTTGCTCCCACGGGAGGAATCCATACAGTTGATAAGGCGGCTCATATGTCCATGAGCAGATATGGGCACCGTCCTCCTCGGTCATCGCGCGAACCCGGAAGGGCAGCCGCGGCGAGCGGGACGAAGAATGGCGGTAAGAAGCCGGCAAGGCAATCACTTCCTCAACAGGAGATACCGAACGATGCGGTGTCGGTTCCAGATTGTGCATTCTGTTGCTTGATTTTTCTTAGTTGCTATTTTCGCATGTTTGCATCGGCTTGACAATGAGGGATGTAGATCCAATGGTCAGTTAGCTGGCCGGCGGCCGGCAAGCGGGGCTGAAGGGGGAAATTGCGCCGCGCAAGCGATAACCGGCGGTCCGGTCTCTGTGATACACTATGCATAAGCAGTACACGACTAAGGAGGCGCTATATGAGTGGACCAATTCTCGTATCCAAGCAATGGCTGTTAGCCCGCATGTATGAGCCCGATCTCGTGATCGTCGATTGCCGCTTTGACCTCGGCCGGCCTGAGGCCGGGAGAGAAGACTATACTTCCTCCCATATCCCGGGCGCCATCTATCTTGATCTGAACACGGACCTGTCGGCATCGGTCGAAGCCCATGGCGGCCGCCATCCGCTGCCTGATCCGGACGTGCTGGCGGAACGGCTCGGCCGGGCCGGCATCAGTAACGGCAGCCGGGTCGTTGCTTATGATGATCAGGGCGGGATGTATGCCTCGCGGCTGTGGTGGATGCTGCGCTGGCTCGGTCATGACGCCGTCCATGTGATGGAGGAGGGCTTCACGGCGTGGAAGGACGCCGGCTACCCGGTTACCGACGCGCACCAGGTTATCGTGCCGGCATCCTTCGTCCCGGAGGTTCGCACAGAGATGCTGGCGCGCATGGAGGAGGTCCGGGAGAAGCTGGACCGGCCGGATGTGCTGCTCGTCGATTCGCGCGACGCGGCACGCTATCGGGGCGAGACCGAGCCAATCGATGCGAAGGCAGGACATATTCCCGGGGCGATTAATCAATTCTGGAAGGATAATGTCGATGAGCGCGGCGCCTGGAAGCCGGAAGGGCAGCGCCGGGAGCAACTCGCTGCTATCGTGGATGCGCTGGAAGCCGGGCGCGAGGTCATCGTCTACTGCGGCTCCGGGGTCAGCGCCTGTCCGAATGTGCTGGCGCTGCATGAGCTCGGCTGCCCGCAAGTCCGCTTGTATGCAGGGAGCTGGAGCGATTGGATTAGCTATGAGGACAACCCGGTGGCGACGGGGGAAAAATAGAAATCCGCATATCCTCTAATTAAACACTAATCAAGCTTTATCAGCAGATTTTCGAGCTCATTCATTAAATCAGGTATCCACGCTTCTGAACCTGGGATCGTGTCGGTTCCTCCATATACGAGCCATTTCAGCGTTTTGACAAGCCAGCATATCCCGCCGATGTTAACTTGCCATTCAAGATGATCCAAGGTTAGATCATGCCGAACCTCGTTGCGAAATGCGGACAACATAGCTTCCCTAGGTACATTACTATAAGCCTGCGCCTCATCAATGAGACAATATAAGTCGCCCAGATGGGGGCTGATATAAGCAATTGACCAATCAATCGGCATTATCCGTGTCCCTTGAATCAACAGGTTCTTCGCATGATAATCATGATGAACGAGCGTAAGAGGCTGTGTGTGATAAAGCTTGTTAAGTTGGTACGAGAATGTATCCTGCAATCTAATAAGAGTAACATTACCAGATAGGCGAGGCGACCGAAGAAGATCGTTCGCAAGTGCAAGGAAATCCGCAGTCGATACTGTGTATAGACGAATAATCTCACTCGCGATATTCTTCTCTACATTATTTGTGGCTTTATCTCGGAACCTTGCTAATTCCCTTGCTGCTTCTAGAAAAAGCTCAGGACTGGGCTGCTGCTCCAAATTATGCTGACCTGCATCCTCCATAATCATAACGGCACTATTTTCCGATTCAAAATAGTCAAAAATGCGTGGAGCTGATATCTGCAGAGGTTTCACCAGCCGTCGGTAAATGGCTGCTTCCTGAGCCATTTCTTTACCGCCCCATTTCAGAATGCGAGTCTCACCTGATTTTAATGTGATTCGATGCACTTCCGATAGCGCCCATTTTCGTAAAAGCGACCATTCGGTTACTTCAGTTAACAAAGGAATTCTTGTGTAATAAGCAGACAGACGTTCTGAAATCATATGCTTCCTCCTGAATCATTGGGTTCATCTTACACAGGAGAATTTTACACGAGTATCCAGAAAAGTATAGACTTATAATAAACGGTTTGATATGATGTTGAATAGGGTCTCGAATTTTTTCGAGACCCATTTTTTTAGATATAAGTCAGAGCTAATTAGAACAGGCGAGAGGCTGCGTCAGGCGTAGTCTTTCGTCTTTTTTTCTTTTATAGCTGCTATTGCAAGCAATCGAAAATGCTGAATCTGTAACGGGAGATTCAAGCTGTTCGTCTTATAACAACCCGAGCTATTGACAGCTGTTCTACAGGGTTTTATAATCTTCAATGAAATTGATAATCATTATCGATCTTTAAGGGAGAGTCTCTTCTAATGAAAAAGTTATTCATACCGTTCGTCCTATTCCTTACGCTGCTTCTGAGCGCTTGCGGCAGCAACCCAACGAACAACGCCGACAAGGCGAGCAACCCGTCTGTAGAGCCTGCCTCGGCCGAGCCGGCAGATACGGCATCTTCATCGGGCGCGCCCGCCTCAGAAGCTGGCACGTTGACATACCAGTCCGAGAACGGCCCGATCGAGGTTCCGGCGAATCCGCAGCGCGTCGTGGTGCTTACCCGCTTCTTAACGGGCAACGTGATGGCGCTTGACGTGCCCGTGGTCGGGGTGGATGAGATGTCCAAGGACAACCCGAGGTTCGAAGAGCGGCTGCAAGACGTTGAGGCCGTGTCGGAAGAAAGTCTTGAGAAAATCATTGAGCTGGATCCGGATCTTATCATTGGGCCTTCAGACATTAAGAACCTCGATAAACTCAAGCAAATCGCCCCTACGGTCACTTATACGTATGGAAAAGTCGATTACTTGACGCAGCAACTGGAAATCGGGAAGTTGTTGAACAAGGAAAAGGAAGCGCAAGCTTGGGTTGACGATTTTAAAGCGAGAGCCAAAACAGCCGGGGAAGAAATCAAGGCGAAGATTGGCCCCGATGCCACGGTTTCGGTCATTGAGACCTTCTATAAGCAGCTCTATGTTTATGGCGAGAACTTTGGCCGCGGCACCGAAATTCTCTATACGGAATTTGGGCTTCCTATGCCCGAGAAGGTTAGGGAGGCAACGAGCAAGGACGGTTATTTTGCCTTATCGACGGAAGTGCTGAAGGATTATTTTGGCGATTACGTGATTTTTAGCAAAAATGCAGATGAGGACAACACATTCCAAAAAACCGAGGCATACAAGAACATTCCGGCAGTCAAAAACAATCGTGTATTCGAGGTCAACGCGAAGACGTTCTACTTTAACGATCCGCTGAGCTTGGATTATCAACTTGAGTTCTTCATTCACAGCTTTCTCGGCAAATAAACGACTGAGCGATAAAGACTTATCTTGCTAAGCTTACAAAAGATGGCTTCTGAATTCATCGGGAGTCATCTTCTTTATTTCCATGGAAAGCGTTCCGATTTGTATCTTATTGATAAAAGGAATGTTGGTTCAGCACATTCGGCGCTCTCATTGGCCATTCATTCGGTATTGGGATGAAGTTTGCAGCCAAAGCACCGCAAAAGTTTCATGCTTATATCGGTATCGGTCAGGTGGCCGATACGGCAGCAAGTGAATTGGATAGCTTGGAATATACGCTAGAACAGGCGAGGCTGGACGGAAATACGAAAGATGCGGAGAAATTAGAACCTGCGCGGGGTCTGAGCGAAAAAGGAGAGGCCATCACTCCAAGAAATTTGGTCCGCAAATATGGCGGAGGAAGCACGGACAAATATTGTTCAAATCGTTCAAAAGATAGAGCTTCCTGCTTATTTTGTTCTGGGGAATTATGATAGAGCACTACCTTGTGCAGGCAGGTGCTCTATGGCTTTTCTATTACTGGCAGAGTTATCTGATCTTTTCAACTCATTCGTATTCGCCCAATCGGCAAGGCTAGTTTTTAGCTGGCATGCTCAGCGGCGTGTTCCAATCTATGCTGTAAGGGTTGTCGGAGCTTTTCAAAAGATCCGCATAAATTTTCTGTCTTCTCACGAGATTGGAGTTCGGGTCGCTTAGGCTTTCCTCAGACCAGTATTGATAGCCAAGGAGATAATTGCCTAACAGCTCTTCCCATGAACTGAAGCGTTCTCGCATTTTCTCCGCCGCCTCTATGCTTAACTCTACGGCATGTTCATACGGGATATACCCGGCAATGTAGGACCAGCTTGCCACTTGAGTCGCCCGGCATAAATCCCAAGCAGCGATGCCGTATTTTGGGGATGTAGTATGTACTTTTGCGAATAATTCGACGCTTTCCGTAAATTTGATTTCTTCGGATGTTGGATTCGAGGATGTTTTCATTTCAGCGATGATGTCATTAAATTCATCCTTGCGCGCAAGATACTCATTCATATACGTCATAAATTCGGCATTATGCCCTTCCGTAAGCAGCCATTGAATCGTCGACTCCGCGCTCTCGGCATCGGTGATGCTCCATGAGTCTTGGAGAACCTCCTTCATCATCTCCGCATTCGCCGAGGAGGGCTCAACTCCGCCGAATAGCTTCAGATCGACTCCGTTATCCACCGTAATTAAAGCATACGTAGCATTGATGAACGGAAGCGTGCCGTCGTCGGGCTTGGTCTCCTCCTTCGGATTCGTCGACGACGGGGAACAACCTGATAAACCAATAGCGATGGCGCATAAAGCGATGAAAAAAAAGAATGTTTTTCTCAAGATGGTGTCTCCTCCAGTTCTATTCCTATCCTTGCTTGACATGAAATGATCACTTATCTTACCACACTTTTGTGTAAGTTTCTGTATGAAATATTCCACAATATGCAAAAGAGCCAAGCCGCCTGAGAGCCAGGCGGCTTGGTTCGTATTGGACAGGCAGCCCCACGTTTCCATTCAACTCAGCGCTTGCCCGTTAATCTTCCGGAACACCTCGTAGCTGCGCCGGGCGCATTCCGAGAGGCGATCGGATGGAAGCCGCTCACTTCCGCGTACAGCGTATCGTTCAATCTTGCCGTCCACCGTTCCGGCAGCAGCTTGCGTTTGCGTAACCGAAGGGAGTAGAGTAGCATAACTTCTCTGGCAGATGGTAAAGTGAACAAGACGGAGCTTTCCTGTCAGCAGACTGTTAATGCCGCCCTAATTTGATTCGAGCGAGGTATGAATAGATGACGAAACGAAAATTTTATACTTGGTCTCTGCTGGCTGTCCTTGCCGGTTACATCATGTACGTCTTGTATAACAATTACCTTCACGATCCGCAAGCCGCTGCATTTTTGAGCCGCAAATCCAATGCCGCCCGACCCATTAACACCCAGGTCTGGTTGCCGGTGATGAAGGTTCATGCGGCATTCGCCTGCCTGGCGATCCTGGCGGGAGCGGTTAACTTCATACATACGCTGCTGAGAAAATATCGGCTCTTCCATCGAATCAACGGCTATCTGTATGTGATATCCGTTTTCGCGGTGGTGCTTACTTCAGGCTACATGGCTCCGTATGCGACAGGAGGGAAGCCCGCGAGCATTGCCTTCAATCTGCTGAATATGATCTGGATGTTCATCACGGTGGTGGCGATCGTGAACATAAAAAAGAAGCGGATGATCCGGCACCGGGCATGGATGATTCGCAGCTACGTTTTTTGCTTCACGAACCTGACCATTCATCTCCTTACCTTTGCGCTCCATGAAGGGATGGGCTTGCCGTATCCGGCCAGTTACACTGCCGCCGTCTATGCTACGATCCTGCTGCTCTTCGGGTTGGCGGAGATCATCATACGCCGGATTGGCCGATCTCCGATTGACTTCAATCGCTCCGAAGCGGCATAAGCGAGCAGAGGCAGGGTCTGGCAGTATACCGGGCACAAGGGCAGCATGGGGAAAACGGACCGGGCCGGTCACTCCGCATCATTCTCATTGACAAGCAGCCCCATCATCTGCGTAAAGTGCTGTTAGTCGGCAGCGGAGCACAGCATTGCCGTCCCGCTCGGTGATCTGTACCCGCACCGCAGGAGGTTCAGCTTGTTCAGGGAACGGTTACCCGCCTGTACAGAGCGGCTAACAAGCTGCTGTATACGGACAATCGCGGACAAGAACAGGCATTGCATTACGATGTGCTGGTTATGGCCGCGGGAAGCGTCGTACGGCAACCGGGATTGGTTGTTCCTTGACGACAGTCTTGCGAATATCTGCAATTTGTGATAAAAGGTCTATAATACACAAAACCAGTCGGTAGGGTCAGCAAGACTACGGTAAAGGAGCGAACGAACGATGGAATGGAAAGAGATTACGACAGCAGACGAGTGGGCAAAGCTGTTGGAACAATCGGCGGAGCGCGGGGTTGTCGTGCTGAAGCACAGCACCACCTGTCCCGTAAGCTCGAATGCGCTGAACGAGTACGATCAGTATTTGCAGGGCAATCCGAACAGCGCTATCGATTACGTTCTCGTCAAGGTGATCGAGTCCCGCCCCGTCTCCAACCAGATTGCCGAGGATCTCGATGTAAAGCATGAGTCGCCGCAAATCATTTATGTCAAAGACAAGCAAAAATACTGGACGGCTTCCCATTGGGCGGTAACGACCGAGCATATGGCAGCGGTATTGGATTAGATCGGCCATGAAAAAATAGAGCCCGTTCCGGATGACCCGGGGCGGGCTCTTGTCTATCACGAATGAACACGAACCATGCCGGAACCTAGTACTTTTTCTCGAATAGAACTTCTCCATTGTCGGAGACGGCTGTAACCGAAGCGGGATAACCTTCAATACCTATTGCGATTTCTGTATAGATGGTTTGATTTCGTCCTACCTTAATTCCTGAAACCTCTCCATTAGGGTAGCTAATATAGATTGTATTGACACGATGATCATTGATGCTTCCCGTTACGACATGAATTCTTTTTTTTATGTTGTCATATATCGTTTCGCTAACCATATTATATATGCTAATCGGGTCATGATTCGTTAGCTTCGTTCCATCCAGGAAGCCTAGCTCATAGTTATCATCGGGCATTTTTTCAGCATACATAACAGCATGCCAGTTCACACTGTCTTTTTCAAAAAGAAAGGTCACGAAGCAGGATTTTTCCGAGACATTCACATCTACGACGCGAATGTTTTTTGTATTACCTCCGTATTTCAAGTTTGCGGTTGTTGTCAAAAGCTCCTCCAGACTATCCTCTACCCCATGCATGCTCTTAACGTCCATTTCTTTGTCCCTATTTTCGGTACAGCCAGAAATCATACTGACAAGCAAAACGAAAAGAACAATGATCTTACTTTTTTTCATCGCACCTCACCTTTGATTTAGTTCGCTCATTTTTTAACTGTCATTGCGGCATGCTTTTATATTTATGTATATGATAACCAGTCTAAAAACTCTTGCTCCTAAAGAAATCCGGCGGAGGCGCCGATGATATTCAAGGAAGGGAAATTGTGGATGTTCATTCCATCCTAGAATAGCACTCGCATAGGGAGAAAGAGGGTAAAAGAGAAGCGATGAAATGGCAGTGGCACAAAATCGCAATGGCGGTAGTCATCGGGTCCATGCTGGTCACCGGATGCGGCAGCGGGTCGCAGAGCAACTCGGACAGCAAGCAGGAGGGAGCTGATAGTACGGCAGTTCAGCAAACCGCGGAGAAGTCTAAGCCTAAGGGGACCGCGTTCACCAGCCTGGACGGGACAATGCAGCTGACCTTGCCGAGCTCCTGGAGACAGAATGATGAGCTCAACAATATGGCGCAGTTCGCTGCGTATCATCGGAGCAATAACAGGTTCGCCCTCGTGAGCAGGACGCTGAAGGCCGATCTAGAGGATGGGGCAACGGTTGACGATATTGTCGATCGGACCATCACTAATGCTGATGCGATCACATTGGATGACATGGAAGTCATTGCAACCCGGGATACCTACGTCGGCCCTGACCCAGCCAAGCAGCTGGAATTCCGTGGCATCAACAAAAACGGCACGAAGGAGAAAGTTCATTATCTTGTTACAACAATGGAGAAGGGGGATAATTTCTACCAAATCGTATTTTGGACAAAGGAATCCAAGTTCGACAAATACAAGGAAGAATTTGAACAGGCCACAGAGACATTCAAGGTGCTGAATGCAAGCGATTCGGAAGCGCCAGCCGCAGCCCCGGCAAAGCCGAAAGTGATCAAGAGCGCTGACAGCCGGATGGAGCTGACAGTGACGGCCAATTGGATGGAATACCCGTTGAACGAAGATGCCGAGATATCCGCCTTCTATCCAGCGGGCAATGAGTACGTCATCGTCATCCCGGATGATCGCGAGGAGATGGGAGATATTCAGACCCTCGAAGACTACTATGATCTGTTATATGAGTATAACTATAGCGAGTTCGCATCAGGGAGGGCTGTAGAAGAGCCGAAGAGCGTGAACATCAACGGCTTGCCTGCCTTGCAGTTCGAGATCCAGGGCGTCTCGGAGGACAAAGAAAAAATCGCGATGCTCATTACGCTGATTGAATCGCCACAGCAGTTCACGCAGGTAATCTTCTGGACAACCCAGTCGAACATCGAGCAGAAGCGCGAACGCTTCATCGAAGCCGCGGCTTCCTACAAGGAGCACGCCCTTCATACGTGATGATAAGCCGTTACGAACATCAAGGCCGGGAGTTCCCGCGAGGAGATACCCGGCCTTCATGCTTCTGATGCCTCGGTGGAGATTTCCCCCCGTTCCCGGTGGCTGGGTGAACTCCTGGCACGATGTTCGTGCCGAGGTCCATGTTATTTGTGGGTATGCATTCGCTAGAGAGACAGAAAGAAGGGTAAAAGGGAAACGATGAGTAGACAATGGTATAAGGCCGCAGCGGCGGTCATGATCGCAGCCGTGCTGGCGGCCGGATGCGGCGGCTCGCAGAACGAGGCGGAGACATCTGCACCTAAGGGCACAACATTCGCCAGCCTCGATGGCAACATGCAGCTGACCTTGCCGGACAGCTGGAGGCAGGATGAGGAGTCCAGTCAAAGGGCGCGGTTCGCCGCTCACCACGAGAGCAAGGACAGGTTCGTCATCGTAAAGAGGACGGCGAAGGCCGATCTGGAAGACGGGGCAACCGTGGACGATATCGTTAATCGGACCATCAACATCTCCGATACGATTACAATGGATGATATGGAAATGCTCGAGATCCGGGATGTCACCGTCGGCTCTGACGCAGCCAAGCAGATCGAATTCCGCGGCATTGACAAAAATGCTACGAAGGAAAAACTCCGTTTCCTTGTTACGACATTGGAGAAGGGCGATTATTTCTACCAACTCGTATTCTGTGCGAAGGAATACAAGTTCGACAGATATAAAGATGAATTCGAGAAAAGCATTCAGTCGTTCAAGGCTATCTCACCAAGCGCCGCTGAGGCAGAAGCCAGCGATCCGGAAAAACCGAGCGTGTTCCAGAGCGCCGATAAGCGGATGGAGCTGACGCTTACGTCCAACTGGATGGTATATCCGATGAATCCGGATGCTGAGATATCCGCTTACTATCCTGCGGAGAATGAATTCGTCATCGTCATCCCGGACGCACGCGAGGAGATGGGGGAGATAGAGACGCTCGAAGATTACTATGACCTGCTGTACGAGCTTAACTTTAGCGAGTTCATGCCGGGAGGGCCAGTAGAAGAGCCAAGAAACGTGGAAATTAACGGCCTGTCAGCCCTGCAGTTCGAGATTCAGGGCGTCACGGAGGATAAAGAAAAGATTGCGATGCTGATTACGCTGATTGAATCGCCGCAGCAATTCACGCAAGTGATCTTCTGGACAACCCAGTCGAAAATTGAGAAGAAGCGCGAGAGCTTCATCGAGGCCTCGGCTTCCTATAAGGAGCACGCCCAATAATTCATACATGATGAAAGTTACGAACATCAAGGCCGGGAGTCCCGCGAGGAAATCCCCGGCCGGCTCAAATGATTCTACTCCGGAAGCTGCTTGTCTTACTGTCCCCCCAATTTGATAGAACGAACTACTTACAAATAGTCGAGGCTATTGAGAATCAAAAGCAGTCCAACAATACACATGACCCACGAAAGCGCCGAACCCGAATGCTTGGCGATTTTAAGCCGAAGGCTTTCCAATGGTCTTTGCATCGCGCGGCCAAACAGGACGTGCAGCGCGTACACAATCAATGGCGGCAGCACCATTACGACATTATAAGCCGCCAACAAAGGAAACCACTGGTACAGCACTAAATCAGAAGTCGTCATAAGGCCGATTGCCGCAAAATAGGGGAAGGCTGTACCCACTTCAATGATTGATGTTGTGAATCCCAATGCCACCATCGCTATTTTACTTTTGGACCGGGGTCTGGGTAATTCCGATTTTTCACTCTTGGGAACGTAGAAGCTAGCGATAAACAAAACTCCCCCAATAATGAGCATGACCCAACTTACTATACGACTTTGAAAAATTGTGGAGAACGCCTCTAAAATTACACCAAGTCCCAATTTGAGCGCTACGCCAACTAAAAAGTAAAATCCGGCGACGGTCAATAAATAAATCATTAATCGGGAACTCAGTCGTTCTTTCTCAGTTAACAGCAAATAGACCGTTACCCCCAGCGTAGCTGGACTGAGGGTATCCAGCAAGGCTAGCCCGCCGATCATCAGCAGTAACTCATTGCTCACGATTTCCCTCCTTGATTGGTAGAACTGTCTGGAACGGTAGACATAAAAATCTCATATGCACTTTCCATAAAATCAAGAACTTCCTTTTTGATAGGATAAAGGCCCAGTTTCTCGGACGCTTCGGGCGATTTCCTCAAATCCCATAATTTATTAATAAACTCGTCCTCATCTTTGAATTCTTCCTTTTGCTTTTCCAGCATGCGCCTTATAATATTTTGCACACTTGGTGATGAAGGCTCCCCGATTTCGTAATATTTGGTAATTTGGCCAGTCAGCGCAATCCATTCCAGCGCTTCGGGATGTTCATCATTCATATTCGGCAATTCAAGCTCCATGTCATTGAATATGCTGTCCCTGAATAACTCCAGCCTCTTTTTATCCTGATTGGACAACTGAATAAGCTTTTGAATTGCCAGTTCTTCATCGCCCCCCTCTACTGCAAGGCCATTTAATAACTCGCGCAGAGATAGCTCTATTTCCTTTAATCTTGCTTGCTCCTCCAATATATAAGTCAGTTGATTTTTCAACCCCCTTGACCAATTCCATTTGGGGTACGATTTGATCGTAATACCGAAGTGTTCTGACCGTAATGTTGGTCTGATTTGCAACTTTTTTGATGTGAATCATTCTTGAATACCTCCAACGACACCACGTTATTCCTTATATAATGCATACTTAATCAAATAGCCGGCCCCGAGACCTACCAATACCGCGGGCAGCGTATGGTTAATTATAACTCCAATCCCCGCCCCCACAATCACACATCCATATATAATGATATCTCCTTTTTCTTTTTTCACAGCCAGCATCCCCTTTGTGCACTTATTTCCCTCCTGAATAAGGGGGATATTTACCGATCCCATTATACAAAATGACGTTGCGTCACTTTCAAGCCTTTTTATTGCCGGCTGCGATTTTTTGTTCATCAAGCTTGAAAGTGACATTGCGTAATCTTATATACTCCCTTTTATAACGACACTGAGGTGATGGGATGAAGAAGTTTTACGGCTGCCTGTGGTTGATCTGCATAGTGCTTATTAGCGCGTGCGGTCACAATGAAATCGAAGATTTGCAAATGATATCGCTGGACGGCATAGATACGATCCATATTGATCATGGGAGCACAACGGTGCATGTAAGTACAGCTGATGCCGCTAAGCTTGAAACCTCCTTGCTGATGTTCGACAATGGACCGGGTGTCCTATTCGACAAAGGAAGGCGCAATCTTAAAATCCGCTTGAAGAGCGATGTACGTCGCATGTTGAATATCGGGCAAATGCCTGAGCTTTTCATTCGCGTACCAATTGGTTATGAGGGAAAAATAATTGTTGACGGATCTTCTGGACAGGTCAATATTAATGATTTGCATGCAGAGGAGCTTGACATCAGAGGAAAAAGCGGGAATATTTCGCTGGATTATACAGAAATAACGAATGAAATCAAAGTTTCTGCCAAAAGCGGAAATGTGCTTTTAAAACTGGAGAACCCAGATTCCAACGTTAACTGGCTTCTTCAGACTGGCAGCGGGAGACGATCCGTTGCTATTCCATTGGAAAATCGTCAGCAAACCAATCGAAAAACAGAGGGCCGGACAGGGGATGGTTCATTTAATGTACAGATTAAGACGACATCCGGGAATATAACGGTTAAATAACGAGTGAACAACGTATATTGCCGTCGCACTTCCGCTTCTTGTTCCGCATAGGGGGCCTTCACCTGCTCCAGTTCGGCCCGTTCCCGTTCGAATAAAGCCCTAATCGCATCGCGATCCTGCGGGGCGGCAAAGAACACCTTCAACAGCAGCTCATCCCGGTAATTGATTGGGCTGACGGGCTCGGACAGCTAGTTTCGGAAGCAGGCATCCCCTGCGGGCGTCATCCGATACAGCTTCTTGTTGCGCCGATTATCCGGGGGGTGCCAGCTCTTCGGTGTAGCCCTGCCGTACCAGTTCCTTCAGCGCCGGGTAGATCTGCCCGTAGCTCTCGCTCCAGAAATGCCGGAGAGAAGCCTGGAACTGCTTGCGGATGTCGTAGCCGGATCGGGGGCCGCCGCTCAATATCCCGAGCACGGCATATAACGTATTGTTCGTGCGAGCTACGTTGCTGCCTCCTCCTTTTTACATATCTTTTAGATACATTTTAATGAAGTTAATGCCTGTTGTAGGGGAATTTTTCAAATTTGGAAAGGCCGATCAAGCTCTCTCCCTTCTGGCCGGACAACTATGATACACTAGCAGTAACAAAACGTGGCTATAGTAAGGAGATTATGGGGATGAAGCTGATTTCGTGGAACGTCAACGGCCTGCGGGCCTGTGTCAATAAAGGATTTATCGACTACTTCAAGGCAAGCGATGCCGATATTTTTTGCGTGCAGGAGACGAAGCTGCAGGAGGGACAGATCTGCCTGGAGCTGGGCGAGCAGTACCGGCAATACTGGAATTATGCGGAGAAAAAAGGGTACTCCGGCACTGCCGTCTTTACGAGAATCGAGCCTCTTTCGGTACGCTATGGCATGGAGGAGGACAGCGAACCGGAGGGGCGAATGATTACGCTGGAATTCGAGTCTTTTTACCTCGTTACCGTATATACGCCCAATGCGAAGCGGGATCTGTCCCGTCTGGAATACCGGTTGGAGTGGGAGGAACGCTTCCGCTGCTATTTGCAGGAGCTGGATGCCCGCAAGCCGGTTATCGTGTGCGGTGATTTGAACGTGGCTCATCAAGAGATCGATCTGAAAAATGCGAAGTCGAACCACGGCAACTCCGGCTTCACTCCGGAAGAGCGGGACAAGATGACCCGGCTGCTGGATGTCGGATTCACCGATACGTTCCGGCATCGCTATCCGGAACGGACGGATGCTTATACCTGGTGGTCGTTCATGCCGAAGGTGCGTGAACGGAATATTGGCTGGCGCATTGATTATTTCCTTGTCTCCGCCCGCTTGAATGAATATATCGAGGACGCGAAGATTGATGCGGCTATTACCGGCAGCGATCACTGCCCCGTCATCCTGGAGATGGAGGATATCCTGGCGGAAGCGCCGAAGCGTTCATAAATCTGATATTACAGATGTGCCGCAGCGTGAAGCTGCGGTTTTTTGCATGCCGGAGTGCTTGCGTTGCTGCTGCAGCAGTCCTATGAAGCATGTCGAGCCGCCGCGTTTCATATCGCGGATCAAGAACCTCGTATCATTGCCGGCTGAATTCCTGCGAATTTACAGCAATTTCTCGCTTTGGATGACGAATCCGATACAATTCCTGCACAGCGGCAGCTTTTCTCGATCGATCTTACAATTCGGGCAGAAATGACCCAAAATTGATGTAGATTTGCAGGACTCTCTTCTTCGTTAAAACGATGGCGGTAAAAAGCTGCGTTTTTGCCGGATTTTTTCCAGTTGAGCGCACGGGGCATGCTCCTGGCGTCAACATCCGGGGATAAGCGGAGAGCAGCTTGTCCGAAAACGGAGGTGGCCATGTTCACTTGGGGTCCCGATCCACACGAATCACAAGCCTGCAGTAACTAGCCGAACAAGGCAGCTTCAGCCGAACATACGAAATCCCTGCGAGCCCTGGGACATCGCACGGATTATCAAGAAATCAGCACCGAAATCCGGCATAATGACAGTAGAAGAACGAACAGAGAGTAGGGGATGAGATGAACGACTATCGAAGAATTCAAGCGGCGATCGAGTATATTGAAGAACGTCTCCAAGAAGAGCTGGACATTGCTGATATCGCCGCCCAAGCGTGGTACTCACCGTTTCATTTCCAACGCATGTTCCGGGCCATCTCCGGCTTCACGGTTCAGGAGTATATCCGCAAGCGGAGATTGTCGGAAGCGGCCCTGGCGCTGAGAAGTACCGGCCAGAGCATACTGGACATTGCGCTGGCCTATCAGTACAAGTCTCAGGAGGGATTTACCCGCGCCTTCGAGAACTGCTTCGGCATCTCGCCAGGCAAGTACCGGAAGGCGGATCTGGCCAGTTCGCGCCAGGACAAAATAAATTTCATCGACGATCCGTCAATCCGAAAGGGGAATGATGCTATGATGAAGCCAATCATTGCAGACTTGCCGGCCAAGGCGATTGTAGGATATGCTTACCGGACGAGCTTGAATGATGACCGGCACTATGCGGAGATTCCAGGATTCTACCGGGAGTTCGGAGAATCTCAGCGCTATGCGCGCATTCCCAGCCCGGCGGCGCCCAACATGGCGTATGGCGTGTCCTGTGAGTTCGAGGACAGTGGCGAGTTTACATTCGTCGTCGGTGAGGAGGTCCAGCCCGGCATCGATGACGGCCAATTGGAGCCTAGTTATGTTCATATGCAGCTTCCGGCAGGGACCTATGCGGAGTTCAAGGCATACGGGCCAGCGCATACCGTGCAGAAGATCCGCGATTATATTTACGGCACCTGGCTCCCCCAGTCGAACTATGATCGCAGGGAGGGGCCCGATGTCGAGGTGACGGACGTGATGAAGTCTTCTTACCCGGACGAGATGAGAATCAAAATCTATATACCGATATGCGGCAGGGAGAGGCAGAAGTAACCGGCATACGAAGCAGCGGCGGAGCAGGAAGCTCCGCCGCTGAACGTATCGGGATCGCGCCGCCGGGGCGGCGCTTGTTAGTAAGAGATGACAGATCACACCTCATGCGTACACCCTCCCGATGCTCGTCGGGTATGGGGAAATCAGTCAGACGAGGCTGACAGACAGCTATCGTGAACAGGCGCTTGGTTAAACAGGGGATTAGAGCTCGGTTAGGCTTTGTTGGACACGGAAGCTCCGTTGTCCTCCGCCGAAGCGGCGGGAGCCTCTTCTTCCGTCTTTTCTTTTCTTCTCCAGACTATAACCGCCGGTCCTAGCAGGAGAATGCCGAACTTGACGGCCTGGAAGACGGTTCCGGCTGCGGAGGGCTCGTCATCGGCGATGGTGTTGCCGCTTTTGGTCGTGAATTCGCCGATCGACAGGCTGACGGTGTACCCGACAATTCCTTGGTAACCCGTCACTTCCAGCAAGTATTCATCGACGATTTCATTAACCGCATCCTTGATCTCTGCATTGGTGCCCGTGAGCATACCGGCATTGACCATCTCGGTCTTGACTTCATGTTTCAATAACGCCATGCCGGTGAACAGATTAGCGGTAATGGCTGCGATACTCAGCAGAACACCGAACAAGATGGCGGTGCTTTTTTTCTTGAATACCCATATCGTGAACAGATACAGACATCCGGCAACAATCAACGGGTAAATCGGAATAATGTCGGACCAACTCTTAGTTACCCATGCATAGGCGCCACCGGCCACCATGCTCGCGACCAGGGCGATAATTACTTTGACAGCGTTCACTTTCTCATGACCCCATTTCTTATCTTTTTCTTTTTGGAGACCTGCCCCGCACCCAAGCGCCGCATACCGATTGGCGCCCTTCGATTTCCCAACCTGTCTCACTGGTGAGGGACCAACATGGAGGATAAAATTGTCATACCTAAATCGTTTATCGGCAGCCCAAGTGTTTCCATGAACTGGACCTAAGTCGGGTTTCGTTTACTTCGTCGGACCGGAGATGGATGTGGCGCAGCGTGATATACTGAAGCAGACTAATCAGGCGGACCGCGTGTTCGTCTGTAAAAACAGGCGATTATTAGGAGAAGAGATATGAGAAAACTTACCGGGGTATTGTTAATCATTGCCGGAATCATCGGAGTCGTGTTCATGTTCAATCCGGCTATGGCGGATAAGTCTGGCGAATGGCTCTCCCAAGCGGGAGACAGTCTGCTCAACACGGCGGCCAAGGAGGTACATATCGAGAAGTCGATTGATGCGGCCGGGATTAAAAATGTAACCGTCGAAACGGGAAGCGTGGATGTACAGCTGATTCCGGGCAGCACGGACGATATTGTCACCCGCTTGCATGGCCGGGTCAGCAACAATGATGCGGATAGCATTGACCTGAAGGTGACCCCGACAGGTGATACGCTTCAATTGAGCGTTCAACTGCCTGACGGCGTGAATTTCGGCGTTCACATTTTCGATGTCAAGCTGACGGTCGAACTGCCGGAACAGCAGTGGAATGGGCTTCAAGTCGCGGTAGGGAGCGGCAATGTGGAAGCGGAACGTCTCAATAGTGCTTTAATGGAAGTCAGTACGGGAAGCGGCAATATCCGCATCAACGGGATCGAGGCACGGACTGCCGCACTGCAGGCCGGATCGGGAGATATTACGACGGGGGACGTCCACGCTGAATCCTTCACGGTTCAGACGAAGAGCGGCAATATCCGCATCCAAGATATCGAAGCGGTTGAGATGGAAGCCATCGCTTCCTCCGGCAACCTTCGAGTGGAGAAGTATGAGTCCAACGTGTTGAACTTCCGTACGAGCAGCGGAAATGCGAAATTATCGGACGGACATGCAAAGCTGAACGGCGAATCGGACTCGGGCAACATTACGATTGAAGCGGATGAGCTGCGGTACGATGCGGATCTGAAGGCGTCCAGCGGCAATGTAACAGTCAGCCTGAGCAAGGAGCCGTCAGACTTGGCGGTGGACTTCAGCGGAGGCTCGGGCAGCGGCCGCATCCGTTGGGACGGCATGCGCTACGAGGAGCAGGACAAGAATAACCATACGGTAAGCGGGGCATTCGGTGATGGCGGAACGATGCTGAAGGTACGCACCCGTTCCGGAGAATTCACATTGGGCGAATAAACGACTTTCTATCAGACCTGAACAAACTTTTAGCCTCTTTTCAGTTTGGTTTCAGGTTGGATGAACATACTAGTACCAACGTCGGCATAAGGAGGTGGATACTCATGAAGCGGACTCCAGCCGTAGCAGCATGGACGACCCTCATGCTTCTGCTGCTTGCCTCTCCGGCCGCGGCAGAAGCGGGAAGCGCCAACGAAGCGGCCCAATGGCAGCCTTTCGGACAGGTCGTGTCGGATATTGTACAGCCGGCGAACGCGGCGGACAAGAGCAGTTCCCGGGAAGCGGCCGATACGGAAAAGGAATTGGAGCAGATTAAGACGCAGATGCAAGAATTGCGCCAGCAGATGAAATCGCTGCACGAGAAAAAAATTCAGCTGCTTGCGAAGAAGCATGGCATTGCGACGGAAGGCAAGACCAGCAAGCAGATTCGACAAGAGTTGAGGGAAAAGTTGGGCAAGGAAGGCAGACTGTTCCACGAGAAACATCGCAATATGGAACGTCATGGCGAATGATTGCCAGTCCTGCTGAAGATAGACCAATAGGAGAGTAACCAAGAGCTCTGTTCGGCCCGATCAGACTGCCTTGTCAAGCAAGGCAGTCTGCATTCATTCTTACAGGTAGAGGGTGGCTGACTCATCTGGATTCAAGTTGAGTTTCCAGTGCGGAAAAACGGGGTAAATCATGGATAGAATCCTTTCTCTAGTGACAATGACCAGAACGTGGCCGGGGCCGCGAGCATATGATTTAAAGTCCAGATTCATCTTCTTCTACAGATAAATGTAAAAACCCGATAAGCAGCGAATATTCGCTTCCCATCGGGTTAGGTAACCAACATATAAATGATTGCGGTACTATTCTTCTGTAGCGTAGGTGGTGTATTCCTTCTCGCTCATGACGCGACGGGCACCAACATAACGCTTCTCATAATAATCCATGCTCAACTCATCAATGCGCGTGCCTTTGTTCGTCGAGGCATGAGCGAACTTGCCGTCTCCGACGTAGATGCCGACATGCGACACGCCATTGCCGCCGCTGGTGTCAAAAAAGACCAGATCGCCAGGACGAAGATCGCTCTTGCTCACCTTCTCGCCAACTTCGAACTGGGAAGTAGACGAACGCGGCAGATCGATGCTGAATTTGTCGAATACGTACTTCGTGAAGCCAGAACAGTCGAAGCCACTGGTTGTCGAACCGCCATACATGTAAGAAATACCCATCAAATCGTCAATCGTAGAATCCATCTTCGTAGCTGCAAATGCGCTTCCTGCGCTGAAAGAGAATAAGAGGCTAAGCCCCAATGCAGCAGATACCAGCTTCTTCTTCAAATGATAAAGCCCCTTCCTTGCCTGCGAGGTTAGCTGAAGGGTTCGGTTGAAGGTCCCCTATGATCTCTGATCGAAGCGAATGAGATCAATTCACCCAAAAAACTGGTTCCCCCGCTTTCCGGCCAATCCGGAAATTCGGCATCCTTTGTCTAAGATTCAGGTTCAATGATATGTAACAAAAATGCAAGAGATCTTGCCGCTTTCATGACAAAGTTGTAATAAATCTACGACTTATTGTAACAGACCTTTTTCGCTTTGACAAATACTTTTTGTCCATAAATACCAAAAAAACTTGCCCGGATCGCCACCACGTGACGAAATGGACAAGTTTTTTGGAATTCAGGGCGAGTATGAATTTCTATCGGACAGAAATAGCCTCTTTCTCTCGTCTTATTTCTCTTCCGTTCCCGATTGCTGCCATACCGAATAACGAGAGGACAATCCCCATAACTGGAGCAGCGTACGGACAGCAGGGAACGCCTGCTGTAGAATGAGCGCCGTCAGTCCCGTCCAAAACATGGCCGCCGCAGTGAACAGAAGACCGGTCAGCAGGGCGATACCGGCGAATATGGCAGACAAGCCCAGCAGCGGAGCCATCCGTCGAATTCCTTGCAGGAGCGCATGCAGGATAGAGAGCTCTGAGGCGGCCCCGAATTGCATCGACAGGAACAACTGGCGGACAACCCACGCGCCAAGCAGCCACAAGGCAGCGTAAGGCACGATGTCGGTCATCACGGCCGCCAGCGTCGGACCATCGGCGAACTGGCGCACGGCATGCGGAATGAACCAGTAGGCAGGAAGCACGATAAGCATGGTCTCGAGCCAGTAGAGGAGCAGCATCGGCTTCCAGATCGATTTGATTCCCTCGAAAAAAGCAAGCCCCGACCCGGATTGCCGGGCCATGGAATAGAATACGCCGGCTCGAATGAATGGCGTCAGCAGCAGACGGATGAAGATAAAGGCGGCCACCGTCCACAGAAAGGGCAAGTAATCATTCGTCTTCATCAGAATGAACTGGCTCTCTGCCAGGAACAGCCGTGCCGTCATCTCGGTCGGCGCGGGATCGGGGTACCGCTGCAGGACGGGGAGCACCGCGCCGTCAATGAAGCGATAGACGAAGAAGCCCCATAATAATTGATATAAGAAGAGGAGGACTGCGATATAGATATGCTCCTTCACCCAGGACAGACCATGACTCATATAGGCTTTCATTCGATTCACCACCCCACTGCGCTCGAGATCATTTCAAGCAATTTGACGATGGATAGATTGACGCGGGTGCGGACGGGCTCCTCCACATGCGCCTTCATATAATTGTTGATATGCTTATTCTCCACGACAATCGTATAGAGCGGGTCGATCATGACCCAGTCCAGCGGCGCCGTATGGTTGAGCCGGTATTGCATCCGTTCGCCGTCTCCGTTCCACACCTTGCGGGTGCTGGTGCCGTCCGCGAAGTGGAATACAATCGGCACGCTCGGATAATCGGCGCCCTTCTTCACGATATGAACCGTGGCCTCGTAGCGGGGGGCTCCCTCGTTGTCCAGAACGCGGGTGTCGATCCCCTCGACAGCGAAGTCCGCCATCTGGTTCCCATACACATATTGATTGAAGAAATCGGTCCATTTCCGCTTGGTGACCTGCTCGACGACACGCTGGAAATCTGCGGTCGTCGGATGCTTGAAGCGGTACTTCTGCGTGTACGTCCGCATGATACGGTGCATCGTCTTTTCGCCCACCTGCTTCTCGATGGCGAGCAGGACCAGCTTGGAACGCATGTACACATTTTCGGCATAATGTCTGTGGTCTTTGTATTCCCACGCTGCCAGCTTGAGCGGAGCCGGGTCCGTCATATAGCTCCCTTCCACGGCCAGATTCGGCGCGACCCCGAATTCATGCTCCATCAGCTTGTCTTCGGCATAGGAGGTGAAGCCCTCGTCCAGCCACGCTTCCTCGAATTCATTGGAGGCGAGCAGCCCGTAGAAATATTGGTGGCCGATCTCATGAACGACGGTTCGTTCCAGATTGTAGCCCGGACTGTCATCTTCCGCACCGAAGGCGGTGATAAGCGTCGGATATTCCATCCCGCCTGCACCGTTGGCCGCCTTGGGCGGCACGACGATGGACAGGGTCGAATACGGATATGAGCCATACCATTCGCTGAACTTGGAGAGCGCGGCCTTCGCTGCATACAGATATCGTTCCTTCAAATTCTCATGCTTCGGATCGAGATAGAGCTTGATGCGCACGCCCGGCACATTCGGCGCTGAGAATGGTTCCTCTACATAGATGAAGTTCGGCGAGGCGGCCCACCCGAAATCATGAACATCATCCGCATAGAACTGATACGTCTTGCGGCCGTTCGCCAATATCGGCGTCTTCGTAGGGAAGCCGGTCGCAGCGACAGTATACGTGTCGGGAACTTCAATCTTGACGCTGTAAATGCCATAATTGGCGTAAAACTCGGAATTGCCGTGGTATTGGTGCAGATTCCAGCCTTCTGACGAGCGGCCCCTTACTCCGACCTTCTCATAAGCAGCCACCTTGGGGAACCATTGGCCGGCCATGACGAAATCCTCTGCATACCCCATCCGGGCAAAAATTTTGGGCAGCTTCACTTCGAATTTCATGGTGAGCGTAATCCTTTCGTAGCTCTTGACCGGCTGGGGAAGCCGAATTTTTATAAGCGTCTTATCCTTGGCATTGCCGTCATCGGGCTGGACATACTCAATCCGGTTCATTAAGGATAGTCCGTCGGTCGTATCCAGCGCCGTCAAGCTTATGCCGCCGTATCCGTCCCCTGGCATGGCATCTTCCCGCAGCCTGCCGCCCGACTCCCGCATGAAGGTCGTATCCGGGGACTCGAATGCATTCGGATACAGATGGAAGTAGAGCTCGTTCACCGTTTTTTTGCCCGGATTGAGCCACGTTACGGTCTGGGCGGCTTGCAGCAGATGAGCGGACTCGTCCAATCTGACATTGATATGATATTCAGCGATTCGTTCACTGAGCACTTCTGCAGCCGGAGACTCGATATTCTGCGGAGTAACGGGCTCCATCGCGATGTTCTTCGGCATGTCTGAACCGAGGGAAGGGACCGACTCAGAAGGCCAGAAGCGGATGTACAAAATCGAGCTTACGATGAGAAGTGCGGTGATCCAGAGCAGTGGGCGATAATTTTTGCGTCGGGTCATACGATTCTTACCTCCCGTTGACAAGCATCTATAGCATGTATATGTTGGCTTTTTGCGGAATATTAGCTAAAATGAAAATGATTTTGATACCCGGCCTCTCCGCAGTCAGGAGCACGGGTGAGGAAGGAGTGTGCGGAATGGAATCTTCCGATAAGAAGATGAAGAAGCCTCTCGCTCTCAATGTCGTGAGCGGCACTAAGCATAAAGGATTTGGCGCCGGCAGCATCGATTTGAACAACGTATCTCCGGTTATTATTGACGAAGGCCGGGCATACATCGATATGGGTGCCATGCATGCGAAGAGCAAGGTGGAGCGGGGCATCAAGTTCTCGCCGAACTGTGAGGACGTGCCGAATGGCCGCCGCTGCTGGATTGTGTGGGTCGCGGTCGATCGGACGGCGGAAGGAACATCCTATGGCGGAGTCACCGCCTGCGAGATGCTCATCGATACGGAGGCAAGACGCGGCTGGAAGATTCTCGCCGACCATGTGAACAATATGGATTACGCGATGAAGCGCCGTGTCATCGTGGACGGACTTGACGCCGAAGAGAAGGCAGCGCTGCGCGAGCTGCTGATGACGCATAATGCGGAATGGTGGGAGCGTTCATCGGATGAGTTGAAGTCGAAGCTGGCATAGTAACCCATCGATGAGGCAAGATGTTACATGAAGAAGACCTGTGTCCCTGCATGCTTGAGGGAACAGGTCTTTTTGTGTGCTGCGGGGAAGGCGAAGCGTTGCCCTGCCTGCTGAAGCACTTCCGCAGATCCTGCATGGCAGCAGCATTTTTCGCCTAATCTCTCTGTTGGGCAAAGAATCCTGCTATTATCAGGCCGTTGGAAAACTCCATCCTGGGGCATCATCGTCTTCAGGAAGCATCATTGCCTTCTGGAGGCATCGTTGCCTCCTTAGGCTTGAACGTGTGGAGGGAATTACTGCTATTTTACAGGAATTTCGGCTCAATGAGTCCACATCCCGAGGAATTGCTGCAAATCTACATCATTTTAGGCCCTTTTGCTTCAAGTCGAAGCGAAACGGGTGAAATTCCTGCAGTTTTGCAGGATTCCCTTTCTGGTCAAGTCGTCCATATCGAATTGCTGTATTTGCACAGGATTTCGCTTACCGAATAGGCATGTCTGGAGAAATCGTGCAGTTTTGCGGATTTCGCCTACCGGATAGACGTGTCTAGGGAAATGGTGCAGTTTTCAGACCGTTGGAACCCCCCTGTTTTTTATGAAGGGGTGGAGATTGTCCATTTTCCTACTCAAAACTTGGCACCCATAGCGTTTTAAATCGATTTTTTCTACGGAGAGACGAGATCCACCACACAAAAAATAAAGTGCCACAAAATCCCTTGGACTTACTCAACAGCCTGATATTCGCAGGATTTTCTTTAAATTCTAGAGGGCTCAGTGAAGAAACTGTATGATTGCAGCTTTTTTCCGGGATCGCAGCGCATAAGCTGTATGTTTACAATCACATGGCTCAAGCGGCTAAGTCCGAGCGGACTGGAAAAGGCCGCCACCAGCATCCTTTTTCCTCATTTGGCGTTGTCCCGACATGAGATGGGGGGCCGATCGGAAGCACAGTAATGCAAAGTCGGGACCTTAAAATTTGATTGACAATCATTCTCGACGACCTGTATGATTACAAACAAACATCCAATCATCCTATGTTTACGAGCTGAGGAGGAGTAACGTGGAGCTTCGTCCGGTTAAGAAACAAACTCTAGTGGAGCAGGTCATCGAACAGATTGAACAATTGATTCAATCGGATTCATGGTCATTGGGGAGCCGCATCCCCCCTGAGCCCGAGCTGATGCAAGTGTTCAATGTGAGCCGCAACAGCATTCGGGAAGCGGTGAAATCGCTTATCCATGTCGGGGTGCTGGAGGCGCGGCAGGGTGACGGAACGTATGTCTGCTCCAAGAGCAGCTTGAATGCGATCCTCCATCATCAATTGATGAAGGCGGATAGAAGGGAGGCGGCCGAGGTCCGCTTCTGTCTGGAGCGGGAGATCGCGCGGCTGGCCGCGGAGAGACGCACGGATACGGATCTGGAAGCGATGCGCCGCTGGCTCGGCCTGATGAGCGAATCGTTCCGTATCGGGGACGATGACGCTTATGTCCGCTATGATTATCAGTTTCACCTGGCCTTGGCGGCGGCGACGCATAACCAGCTCTTGGTCAACTTATACAGCAGCATCGCGGATGCGGTGCGGCAATCGGTGGATCTGTTCATCAAGCGCAGCCCGCAGCGGGAGAAGATGGCCTGCTTCCACGAGGAACTGGTCGACGTGATCGAGCGGCAGGACGGGAACGCGGCGCAGCAGCTCGTACGCCAACTGCTGGAGCTGAACTTCACAATTTCCGAATGAATGGCTGACCGGCAGATAGATGCCTATGGATGCCTATTCGGCTTACACATAACGTACACATGTAGAAAAGTAGATAGAAACAGATAAAAGAGAGGGAGAGATGCATCGTGAGACCCGCACTGCAGGCAGAACAACCGGTTCCGTCAAATAAAACGTTAGTGATGCTCTTATTGGGGATTGTGCTTGTAGGCGCGAACATGCGCGCCGCCATCGCGTCGGTGGGACCGCTCATCGGCTTCATTCGCGATGATACCGGCTTGTCGAACGGGGCCGTCGGCTGGCTTACGACGATACCGCTTATCGGCTTCGCCGTGCTGTCCCCGTTCGCGCCTTCGCTGGCGCGCCGATACGGGACAGAGCGCACGCTGGTCGCGACGCTGGCGCTCATGACGATCGGGATCGGGCTTCGCGCCTTCGATTCCGTTCCGCTGCTCTTCGTCGGAACCGCAGGCGTCGGCATCGGGATCGCTGTGTGCAACGTCCTGCTGCCGAGCATCGTGAAGCAGAACTTCATCAACCGGGTCGGCTTCATGACCGGCCTGTACAGCATGACGATGAGCATCTTCGCCTCAATTGCCGCGGGCATCAGTGTCCCGCTGTCTCAAGGCGCGGGCTGGGGATGGCGGAACACGCTCCTGGTGTGGGCCGCGCTGTCGCTGCTCGGCCTGCTGATCTGGCTGCCGATGGCTCGGTCCTCCCTGGCACGGGGCGGGGGTGGAGCGAAGCGTACCGGCTCCGGCAAGGCCGCGAATGTATGGAAGTCCGGTCTGGCCTGGCAGATTACGATCTATATGGGATTCCAATCCTTCAATTATTATGTGTCCGTCGCCTGGCTGCCGGAGATTCTCCTCAGTCACGGCTGGTCTCCCGTCAATGCCGGCTGGATGCTGTCGGTCATGCAGTTGACCGGCATTCCGTTCAACTTCCTGGTTCCGGCGATGGCGGAACGGTTGAAGGATCAACGGCTGGTGGCCGCCGCTGGGGCGCTTATCGGCATGGCCGGCTATGCCGGCCTGCTGATCGATAATGCCGCGATTGCGACCGTTGCGGTCATCTTGATGGGAATCGGGCAGAGCATCTGCATCAGCCTGGCGCTGACCTTCATTGCGCTACGCGCCAGAAATGCGACGCAAGCGGCAGCGCTGTCCGGCATGTCCCAATCCATGGGCTATGCGCTGGCGGCACTCGGCCCGATATGCCTCGGGGCGCTGCATGATGTGACAGCGGCCTGGACGTGGCCGGTCATCGCCTTGCTCGGCACGTCCTCCATCATGGTCGCCGCAGGTCTGGGAGCGGGGCGGAACCGGTATATCGACTAAGCCGCCGCCGCTTCCCGGGCCTATTCCGCTGCGGACGATACAGCCAAGCAGCCAGCAGCCGGGCGCCGGCGCAGCTCTTCAGAAGGAGCGGCGCAAGCGGTCCGGCTGTTTTACCGTCCTACACATCCGGAATGAGCGCCTGATTGTCTCATGCTCTTCTTCCTCATCCGCTCCACCAGCGCTTGAAGTGATGCCACCACGAGCGCTTCCCCGGCTCCTTCTCGGTCGGCTTGTCCGGTCCGGCTTTCGGCTTCGTTGAACGATGCAGGCCGCACCATTCCGTCGGCTCAGTTCCCTTGACGAACGTCTCCAGCCGCTTCCCCGGACAATCCTCTCCGGCAAGCTGTCCGGAGTCCGGGTCAATATAGAGGCTGACCACATCACCTGGCACCGTGAAAATTTTGGGCGGCACGCTGTGCAGTGCCTTCTCCATGAACTCGGCGAAGATCGGCGCGGCCTTGTGCGATTCGGTCAGCGATATGTTCTTGCCCCGATCGTAGCCGACCCATACCGCGGTCGACAGCTCCGGGGTATAGCCGACAATCCAGGCGTCGGCATCGGTCGTGCCGGTCTTCCCGGCTACGGGGCGCTTGATGACCGGCGAGACGCGGTTGCCGGTCCCGCCCGCTTCGAATACGCTCTCCATCAGACTGGTGAGCACATAAGCTTCCGCCGGGTTCACGACCTGCTCCGCCTCCACCGGCGGCGCTTCGTACAATATGCGGCCCGCCTGATCCGTAACCTTCAGGATCGCGCGCGGGATGACCCGCTTGCCCTCATTGCTGAAGACGCCGTAGGCGGCAGCCATGTCGAACGGACTGACCGGATAGGTCCCCAGCGCCAAGGACGGGAGCGGCTTCATCGCTCCGTCGATGCCGAGCCGCCGCGCCAGCGAGATGACCTTGTCGGGGCCGATCTGCATCATCGTATGAACCGCATAAATGTTATCGGAGGCGGCAATCGCCTGGCGGAGATCGATGTCGCCATGGTACTTGCCGCCATAGTTGCTCGGCCGGTATACCTGCCGCCCGTCGTCATAAGGAAAAGCCGTCGGCTCACTCACGAAGTGGGTCGCCGCCGTGATCGCCTTCTCCTCCAGGGCGGCCAGATAGACAATCGGCTTGAAGGCCGAGCCCGGCTGGCGCGTGTCGGCGAAGACGCGGTTGTATTGATTGAGGCGGTAGTTTTTGCCGCCAACCATCGCTTTGATGTACCCGTTGCGCGGATCGATAGCGATAAGGGCTGCCTGCAGATCTCCTTCTGCCGGTATTTGCTTCGCCACCGCATCCTCTGCCGCCTGCTGCGCCCGGGCATCAAGCGTCGTGTAGACGAGCAGGCCGCCGCCGTCGACCTCCACTTCCGGGATGCCCAGATCGGTCAGCTCCCGCCGCACATAGTCGCGGAAGTAGGGGGCGACGAGCGTGTCCGGCCGTTCCGTCTGCGGCCGGAAGGTCAGCATCTCATGGTAGGCTGTGCCGGCTGCCTCCTGCGAGATATATCCGGTCTCGACCATGCCGTTCAGCACGGTCTTTTGCCGATCCTTCGCATTTTTCATTTGCAGGAAGGGAGAATAATAGACAGGGCCGCGCGGAATGCCTGCCAGCATGGCGCTCTCGGCCAAGGTCAGATCGCGGGCCGATTTGTCGAAGTAGAGCTGCGCCGCCGCTTCGATCCCATAGGCGCCGTGCCCATAATAGATTTGATTCAGATACATCTCGAGAATCTCGTCCTTGGTGTACTTCATCTCCAACTGCATGGCATACAGCGCTTCCTTCACCTTCCGCTTCCATGTCCGTTCATGGCTCAAATACAGATTGCGCGCCAGCTGTTGGGTCAACGTGCTGGCTCCTTGCCGCGTGGACATGTTCTCCAGATTGACGAGCACTGCCCGTGCGACACCCTTCACGTCGATCCCCGGATGGTGATAGAACTGCCGATCCTCCGTAGCCAGCGTCGCGCGGACCAGATCCTCGGCAATATCCTTCAAGGGGACGCGCATCTGCTGCTTCTGGCCCGGGGACAGTGTCGTCAGCAGCTGGCCTTGGCTGTCGAGAATCCGCGAGGCCTGCTCCGTCGCGGTGACGGGCAGATCGCTTACATAGAGGTAACCGAGCACGGAGGCAGACACGCCGATCGCCATGACGAAGGCGGCGCTGGAGCTGATGAGCAGCAAGCGAAGCCGCTTGCGCTTCTTGGTTGATGTGCGGCGTCGATCCATAATGACTCCTCCTTATCCCCGATTTCCCGTTCGTTCGACATTCATTCCCGTTATTTTTCAGTATGGAAAAGAATAGAATGGCTTATTCCTGGTAAGCTAAAAAATCGGCTGCCTCAGTACAGCCGGGAGCAGGGCTTCTTCCGTATTCGGGGACACAGAAAACAGGGCAAAAAGAGGAGAATCGGAAGTCCGATCGGGCGCCGTGCCAGGATTGCCTGCCGGCTGTTTTTTTATTTTGCTAAGACGGGGTGACTCGCGTATAATACAATTGGTCTATTTATACACTAAGCAGCTTGGTGCGATATGTAGATGAAGTGTTACGAATGTACACATGGGAACCATTACGAGCATTTCGGCAGGGACCAACGATACCATTACCGATAAGAAAGAAGGTTGATTCCTATGGAATTGTGGTTTACAGAGAAGCAGACGGAGAGCTTTGGCATTACGGCGAAGATTCGCGAGACCTACGTGAATGAACAGACGCCGTTTCAGCATTTGGTCATGCTGGATACCGAAGAATTCGGACGAATGCTCGTATTGGACGGCATGGTAATGACTACGGTGAAGGATGAATTCGTCTACCATGAAATGGTGGCGCACCCGGCTCTCGCAACGCATCCGAATCCGAAGAAAGTGCTCGTCGTCGGCGGAGGAGACGGCGGAGTCATACGCGAGATTATGAAGCACCCTTCGGTCGAGAAGGCCGTTCTCGTCGATATCGACGGCAAAGTTATCGAATACTCGAAAAAATACCTTCCGGAAATCGCCTGCGAGCTGGATAACCCGCGGGTTGAAGTGCAGGTGAATGACGGATATATGCATATATTGAACAGCAAGAACGAGTACGACGTCATTATGGTCGACTCAACCGAGCCGGTTGGCCCTGCAGCTCCATTGTTCGAGCGCGGCTTCTATCAAGGCATCTATGATGCGTTGAAGGATGACGGTCTGTTCGTCGCACAGACGGACAATCCTTGGTTCAAGGCCGATCTGATTCAGAAGGTGAGCCGCGACGTGAAGGAGATTTTCCCGATCGTCCGCGTGTACGCGGCGAACATTCCGACCTATCCGAGCGGTATGTGGACGTTCACGATGGGCAGCAAGAAGCATGATCCGCTGAAGGTGGAGGAAGCGAGCATTCCGGAGATGGAGACGAAGTACTACTCCCCGCGTCTGCATCACGCCGCCTTCGTATTGCCGAAATTCGTCGAGGATCTCTGCAAGTAAGCCGTAAGGCAGGCTGCAGCGAGGAGGAGCATACCTATGAAATTGGATCAAAAATATTCGGGCAACGTGTTCATCTACAGTTCGGAAGATTATGAGAGCGCCAAGGCGGTCATTTACGGCATGCCGATGGATTACACGGTCTCGTTCCGCCCGGGGTCGCGCTTCGGCCCGGCCCGCGTCCGCGAGGCATCGATCGGGCTGGAGGAGTACAGCCCTTATCTCGACAAGAGCATTGAGGAGCTGAACTACTTCGATGCCGGAGATCTGCTGCTGCCGTTCGGCAACGCGGCGAAGAGCCTGGACATCATCGGGGAGTTCGTAAGCAAGCTGCTGGCGGACGGCAAGTTCCCGGTCGGCTTGGGCGGCGAGCATCTCGTCTCCTGGCCGGTTATCCAGGAAGTGTATAAGAAGTATCCGGATCTGGCGATTATCCATATCGATGCGCATGCTGACCTGCGCGAGCAGTATGAAGGCGAGCCGCTGTCGCACTCGACCCCAATCCGCAAGGCAGCGGAATTGATGGGCGGCAAGAACATCTATCAATTCGGCATCCGTTCCGGCTCCCGTGAGGAGTGGACCTATGCCCGTGAGAACATCAACTTCCATCCATTCGATGTGGCTGCGCCGCTCAAGAGCGTGCTGCCGGAGCTGGCAGGACGTCCGGTCTACGTCACGATCGACATCGACGTGCTCGATCCGAGCTGCGCGCCGGGCACCGGCACGGCAGAAGCGGGCGGCATCACGTCCAAGGAACTGCTTGAAGCGGTGCATCTCATCGCCCGTTCCGAGGCGAACGTCGTCGGCTGCGACCTCGTAGAAGTGGCGCCGATCTATGACCCGACCGAGCAGACGCCGATTACGGCCAGCAAGATTATCCGCGAGATGCTGCTTGGCTTCGTGAAGTAGCATCGATCGCATCACGCTAATCCCCTTCCATCATCTCTGCCGCCGTTGGCGCGGAGAGGCGAATGGAGGGGGATTTTTGCTATTGACCGGTTTTTTTAGATTGATGCTTTTCGTCAAATTGTTTGATCCATCCTACATCTATAGGACCATTGACGACTTTATAATAATGCCCCGCCAAGATATGAACGAAGTTCTCACTTGCATGGACAATGACGGGATTGGAATGAGAGGAGGAAATGGTAAATTCAAATAATCTATTGCCTACGAATTGACGAAAATCTGCTTCGCCTATCTTCTTCAGTCGATATTGGCCCAGGAATTGCATCAATTCCGTTGCGGCCTCTGCCTCACTGCTTACCCACTCGGAGACGCTATGGTCAAGCGGCTTATTCAACCGGAACCCTATCGATAAAAAATCGTTGGAAGGATAAGATACGAGATCAGTAAAGCTTCTTTCACGATGATCATTCCAATAATGGAAGCCTGCAAACATGCTCACAAAAAGCAATGCAATTCGTAAAATTGAAATTTTTCGATTCATTCTCTCTTTTGCCTCCCCAGGCTCCCCGTGATTTGGAAATTAAGACCCACTCTGCTCTATTACGATACCATGTTTATCTATATTTTTCCTCGGATTGCTGTGTAGCTTGTTGTCTGCTGGGGCTGTTTGAAGGAGTTCTCCATTTCCAACGGGCACTTATGGAAATCTACGAGCAAAACGATGCAGGAGCAGGTGAAGGAGCATCTGCGATGAGTTCTTATAGGAATGACGCGTTGCTTGAGTACTATGAATATGAAAAATGTAAGAGCAAGTAAGACTGCCACTCACGGGCATCCACTCTTACTTGCTCCCAATCCCTTTATCGCGACACGATCTCGATGAACTGCAGCGCCGCTTGGGACAAATGATGCTCCTTCAGCCAGATCAGAGCCGAAGCGCCGCTAATCTCGGGAAGAGGGAACGCTTGAATGTTCTCCTCCGTCCAGCGGCCTTGTACGGTCAGCGGCACGATGCTCATGCCGAAGCCGGTGGAGACGAGCTCCATCAATAACGAAATATCGGAGCATTCCCCGAGGATGTGGGCTTCGAGGCGGCGCTGGCGGAACGCGTCCATAATTACCTGGTAGACTCCCAGCCCTTCCGTGCTGGGCAGCAGGAGCGGAGCGGAAGCTATGTCCTGCAGCGTCAGTTCCGGACGCGGGGGCTGGAAGGAACGGCCGGCCAAGAAATAGAACGGCTCGGCGGGAAAGGGGTGAACGCAGTACTCCTGGAGATCGAGCGGAAGCCGGATTAGGGCGAGTTCAATATCCCGTTCCTTCACCAGCTTGCACAGCTGGCGCGAGTCGTTCTGGTGAATCTTGTATCTCATGTCGGGACGGGACGCCCGGAAGGCGCGGAGCCAATCCGGCAGGCGGCGATCGGACAGCGTGTTCACGCCGATTTTAAGCGTCCCTTGTGTGCCGCCTCCAATATCCCGTACGATCTGCTCGGCTTCCTCCATCTGCTTCAATAACATGGTCGCGTGCCGATAGAGGGCTTGGCCCGCCTCGGTCAGCTCCAGCCCTTTGCGGCTGCGGCTGATTAATTGCACCCCCAGCTCCCGTTCCAGCGCCTTCAGCTGCTGGCTGAGCGGCGGCTGCGCAATATGAAGCCGCCGGGCCGCCGCCGTAATGGTCCGTTCCTCCGCGATGGCGATGAAATAGCGAAGCTGCCTTACATCCATATCGGCTCCCCCTTGTAATTATCCGTTGTTCTCATCGGTCGGGCGGCGCATCCAGGCGGCATACGGCGAGTCCGCTTCGGCGTCCGCCCGCTGGGCCATGAGCCGGAGCGTTCTCGCCTCCGCCGGTAGAGCGAGCTGCTTATACAACCAGCACATGCCCAGCCCGGCCGCCTCGGCTTCCGCTTGGCCGTAGGCGTGATAGATGACGGGCAGCTTGGCCAGATAGGCCGCGCTTAGGCACATCGGGCACGGCTCGCCGCTGGCGTATAGCACGCAGCCGGACAGATCGGGGGTACCCAGCCGCCGGCAGGCGTCGCGGATGGCGCGCATTTCCGCATGATCAGTCGGGTCATGGCTCGTCAGCACCTCATTTACGGCTGTGGCGATGACCTGGCCTTCGCGGACGAGGACCGCCCCGAACGGCTTTCCTCCCCGGAGGACCGTATGCTCGTAAGCCAGACGGACGGTCTGTTCGATGAATGTCTGATGACTCATCGCTTGCCGTTCCTGCCGATGCGGGCCAATCATAGCGACCCCGCCACGATCCGGCCCTTGTGCAGCACGGCTTGTCGTATGCTCTTGCGGGCCACCGCCTCGGCAGAGCAGCTCGCATGAACGAGCACGCCGCCCGCCGGAACGCCTAGCTTCGGCCAGACTTGCTGCCCATCCGGATTCAGCGGGGTAACTTCGCCGGTAATATAGCCGAGCGCCTGAGACAGCCCATGCTCATGCGAGTAACCGTACAGCTCCGCCAGCCGTCCCGCCTTCTCCAGCATATCGCCGGTGCCGAACGGCGACCAATGATCGGTCAGGCTGTCCGTGCCGAGCCCGACAGGGACGCCTCGTTCCTTCAGCATCGGCAGCGGCATGACGCGCCGCCCGATCGGTACGGTCGAATGGACCGCGATCCCGAGTGTGGTGAACCGGCCGGCCAGCTCCGCAGCCTCTTCCGGGGAGGCACTGGCGAAGGCGAAGGAATGGCTCACGGCGACGCGGCCCTGCCAGCCGGCATCCTCGGTGAGATCCGCCAGATGATGCAGAGTGGCCATGCCATGCTCCCCGCCGTCGTGGACATGGATGTCGATGCCCGTATTCGTCTCGACGGCAATGTCCATCAGCGTAGCGAGCGACCGCTGCATATCGCCGTCCACCGAATGCGGATCGACCGAGCCGACGAGGCCGGCGCCGCTGCGGGCCGCCTGCCGGAGCAATCCGGCTACGTTGGAGTGGAGCAGCCCGTGCTGGGTGAATCCGACGATCTCATACGTAAGCATGTCGCGATAACCTTCCAGCACCTCCAGACACATCTCCAGATTACGAAGCCCGGAGACCGGATCGATATTGATGTGAGCCCGGAGATGAGTGGAGCCGTGGCGCAGAATCAAGTCGAGAATATGCGCTGCCCGCTCGCTGACATAGGGAGCCTGCTCCACCAGCAGGCGGCGCTCTTCCTCAATCCGCTCGAAGATGCTCGAGACCGGCCGGACCGCTTTCCACGGCCCGCCGTAATAGGTTTTGTCCAGATGAATATGCATCTCGCGGAAGGGCGGCAGCAGGAGCAGTCCCTGCGCATCGATCCGCGGCAGCGGGTCAGCCGGAAGAGATGCCGCCGGACGAATCTCCTCCATGATTCCGTCCTTGACGCGGATATGGAACAAGGATGCCGAGGTGCCCGTAATGCGCCCCTCTTCCTTCGTGTAGCCGGTCTCTAACCGGACATGTGTCAGCCAGTATTCGCTATACATAAGAACCCTTCCTTTCATATTGATGATACGGGGATGAACAGGATGCCGCAGGCTCTGGACGATGAGGGACCGTCATCGTGACCGCCGCTCCGGCTTGCCGGCTCGCGCGATCGCTTCGGCAAGGAGCTTCCCGATCTCGCGATAATGCCGCTTTGCGGCATGCTCGAGCGGAGTCACGCCATCCTTGTCCGCAATGCGGGGATCGGCTCCGTGATCGAGCAGCAGCTTGACGATGCGCTGGTGGGCGGCCCCGCCGTCGCTAAGAATTATAGCTTCCAGCAGCGCAGTCCAACCTAAGTTATTGACATGATTGACATCCACATCCGAATGGGTCAGCAGCTCTTCAACGACAGCGATATGGCCGCGTTCCGCAGCCGGAATGAGCGCAGTGCCCCCGAAGCGGTTCGTCCGGCGGGTGTCGGCTCCCGCCTCCAGCAGAAGGCGGACCATGTCGAGAAGCCCTTCGGCGCCTGCATGCAGGAGCGGGTTGTCGCGGCGCTGATCCTGCTTATTCACGTCAGCTCCGAGATCAATCAGCGCGCGGACGGTATCCGCATGCCGCCCGTGCACGGCAGCCAGAACGGCGGTGCGTCCGGAAGCGTCCTTGACGTTGACATCTGCGCCTTCCCGGATGAGCGCGCGGACGGTGTCCGTCTGTCCGCTCCCGGCTGCGGCAATCAATCGGTTATTCATCGAGATCACACTCCTGTCAGATCCAATTCCGGCGGCACATCCTCGGGTGAGGAAGCGTCCAGCCGGCCGATAAATCAGTCCAATCCCAAGGTGCCAAGGCAGGGATCGCCAGGCCTCTCTGCCTCGAAGATCATATTGATGCCATCGTATCATTGGCACGTCTATATGAAAAATATATATTTTGTTCGTTTTCGATATGTTTTACATATATATAGGGTGTGCAAATCGAGCCCTTCACAACGCAAAAAAGAAGCCGCCTATGAAGGCAGCTCCCAATTCTTTATCGAAGCCAGCTTTCCTGCCGGATCTTGCAAGCCGGCAGCTCTAGCGTTCCATTCTCAATCAGCAAGTTATTGATATTTTGTTGATTATTTCTTCCTTGCCAAATGCATGATCACAAATATGGCGACAAAGAAAAATGAACACCCCAGAACAATATCTTTAAACCGTTCATTCCCAGAGAAAATGGAAATGAAAAAATTAATCCCTAAAATGAAGACGATCAAAATTCGAATTCTCGAGTCATGTTGTTTACTGCTGTCCTTTTTCCTTAAGGTAAGGATAAGAATGCACAGATAAAGAATGATACTGGAAAAAGCAATTTCCTTAATTATCTTATCACTGCCAATAACATGGAGAAAAAGAGTAGCTCCTACCATGATGGCAAGCACAATATAAGGTATTGCCGCTTTCCTCATTTAAACTACTCCCCATTGCGATGTTCCTGCCGCGGCATTCAGACGAGGACGAAAAGCGGGGCTGGATGGAACTTAGGTAAGCCGCAAGAGATTGACAACATGCCCTCATTACGCAATGGTTCAGGATCAAAGCGCACGAAATACGCAGGAACGGACCAGGCTGGATCATGCCGGCTCGAACGCCTCCGCTGCGAATGAGCCGTCTCATTCCATGTTGCAAAAGAAGCACGCATACCGGATAATGAAGTGATAAGATGAAGAGAGGATGCACATCAGGGATTGAGGTTGAATCAGATGAGCAATGATCACACAGGAGCCGAGCGCGTCCGCATCGCCATAGAGAGCCGGCAGGATGGCGAGGTTACCGTTCTCTATGCGGATGGCCAGCTGTACCGGAAAGGCAGCAGCTTCTATCTGCTGTACAAGGAATCGGCTTCCGACACGGAGCGTCCGGTCGGGCCCGGGGAAGCCGGACATGCCGGGGGAGATCCGCTGGAGACCTCCGTCACCTTCAAGGCGGGCGAGCACGGCGGCAAGCTGATGCGCCGGGGCAGCGTGAACTCGGAGCTATCCTTCGTCAAGGACGGGCGAGGCGGCGGCTATTATCAAGTAAGCGGCATGCGGTTCTCCGTCGTCACGGAGACATCGGACTGGAAGCCGCCCGTATACGAGCAGGATGAAGCCGGAAGGCTGCGCGCCTGGACGGCGTCATGGTCCTATACGCTATATATGGAAGAAGAGCGAGCCGGTTATTTTCAACTACAGATACGGGCCGAGGCCCGCTGAAGCACTAGGAGGAGCAGGTTACATGAGCATGAGTGTAATGGAAAAAATGAACGAGTCTGTCAAAGCGGCGATCGAACAAGCCGTCGTCAAGGCTGGACTGGCGGAGCAATCGGAGCTTCCGGTCTTCGTCATCGAGGTGCCGAAGGATAAGTCGCACGGCGACCTGGCGACGAATGCGGCTATGCAGCTGACCCGCATTGCCAAGCGCAATCCGCGCCAGATCGCGGAGGCTATCGTGGAGAACCTGGATCTGTCGGCGGCTTCGATCCAGAGCGCGGAGATTGCAGGTCCGGGCTTCATCAACTTCCGGATGGACCGGCCCTACCTCTATGATGTTCTCCGCGAAGTCAGCGAGCAAGGCGACAATTACGGACGGATCGGTATGGGCGCCGGTCAGCGCATCCAGGTGGAGTTCGTCAGCGCCAATCCGACGGGGAGCCTTCACCTGGGCCATGCCCGCGGGGCGGCCGTCGGCGACGCGCTCTGCAATCTGCTTGATTTCGCTGGCTATGAGATGACGCGCGAGTATTACATTAATGATGCAGGCAATCAGGTCAACAATCTGGCGAAGTCGATCGAATGCCGGTACAAGCAGGCGCTCGGGCAGGAAGCGGACATGCCGGAGGACGGCTATTACGGCGAAGATATCAAGGGCTTCGCCCAGGAGCTCGTCGAGAAGGAAGGCGATCGGCTGCTGAACCTGCCGGATGCCGAGCGGCTGACGTTTTTCCGCAGCTATGGCCTGGACAAGGAGCTGGATAAGATCAAGCGCGATCTGGGACGCTTCGGCGTACCGTTCGACGTCTGGTTCAGCGAGACCTCGCTGTATGAGAACGGCGAAGTAATCAAGGCGCTGGATGCGTTGAAGGCGCGCGGCAAGGTGTACGAGCAAGAAGGCGCGACCTGGCTGCGGACGACCGAGTTCGGCGATGATAAAGATCGCGTGCTGATCAAAAATGACGGCTCATACACGTATTTGACGCCGGATGTGGCCTATCATATGGATAAGTATGATCGCGGGTACGATCAGATCATCAATATTTGGGGAGCGGACCATCACGGTTATATTCCGCGGATGAAGGCCGCCATGGAAGCGTTGGGCAACGATCCGGACAAGCTTATCGTGCTGATCGCCCAGATGGTCAGTCTGTATCAGGACGGCGAGAAGGTGAAGATGTCCAAGCGTACGGGCAAAGCCGTAACGATGCAGGATCTGATGGATGAAGTCGGCGTCGACGCCATTCGCTATTTCTTCACGATGCGTTCCATGGACTCGCATCTTGATTTCGACATGGATCTGGCGATCTCGACCTCCAATGAGAATCCGGTCTACTATGTGCAATATGCGCACGCGCGGATTTGCAGTATCTTCCGCCAAGCGGAGGAGCAGGGAATCGCCCGGAAGCCGCTGGCGGAGATTCATCTGGCGAAGCTGACTGCGGAGCATGAGTACGACCTGCTTCGCAAGATGGGCGAGCTGCCGGAAGAGATTGCGGTCGCCGCGCGCGATTATGCGCCGCACCGCCTCATCCGCTACGTCTATGAATTGGCGTCTCTCTTCCACAGCTACTACAAGGCGGAGCGCGTCATTACCGAGGATGCGGAGCAGACCCAGGCACGCCTGGCCTTGCTGGGCGCAGTGCGCACCGTTCTGGCCAATGTGCTCCGTCTCGTCGGCGTATCCGCTCCGGAACGGATGTAAGGCAGCGGCGAAGACGAATAGTAACATGCGATTGAGCCGGTTCCCGCTTGTCGGGGCCGGCTTTTTTGCCGTGCGTGGAATGCCACGATTCTCCATCGTCTATTTCCGGTTCTCAGGTATAATAGAAGCACAATCATCATAAGAGAAGGTGAGGCCCATGGTTCACCTGCTTCCGTTAATGCTGGAGCGGGTCGGTATATTGCTGATTATCGCGTTTGTGCTGTCGCGGATGAAGTCGTTCCGGCAGATCATTCAGAACGAGCATGGCATTGCCGAGAAGCTGATGCTGATCGTCGTCTTCGGCGCATTCGGAATTGTAAGCAATTACACCGCCGTCCAGATTCATGACAATCTCATTTCGACCCAGGCGTGGAGCGCCGGCGTCGATGGTGACAGCGCGCTCGCCAATACGCGCATTATGGGGGTGGCCATCGGCGGGCTGCTCGGCGGGCCTCTGGTCGGGACAGGCGTCGGTCTGCTTGCGGGGATTCATCGGCTGATGCTTGGCGGATACACCGCCTTCGCCTGCGGCATCTCGACGATACTGGCCGGGATAGTCACCGGCCTGATCGGTAAGCGCTTCCGCATTCAGAACCGTTATGCGGCTTGGCATGCGGCCCTCATCGGCATATTAATGGAGGGTGCGCAGATGGGCATCATCTTGCTGGCGGCCGAGCCTTGGAGCCATGCGCTGGAGCTGGTCAAAATGATCAGCGTGCCCATGATTGCCGTCAACGGCTTCGGCACGCTGCTCTTTATGCTGATTATCCAGTCGATTTTCCAGGAAGAGGAACGGACCCGCGCTTTGCAGACCCATCAGGCGCTCTACATCGCGGATCAGACGCTGCCTTATTTTCGCCAAGGTTTGAACGCCCATTCCTGCCGGGAGGCGGCCCTTATTATTTTGAAGGAAACGAATGCGGACGCCATCTCGATCACGAATGAGCATCAGATACTGGCTCATGTCGGGGCCGGGTCTGATCACCATGTGCCGCTCCAGCCGATCTCGACCCAGCTTACGCAAACGGTGCTGAAGGAAGGGCTGATTCATATGGCGAAATCGCGGGAGGAAATCCACTGCCTCAATACAGACTGTGTCCTGCAGGCGGCCCTCGTGCTGCCGCTCAAGGCGCATCACCGGACTGTAGGCACCTTGAAGCTGTATTTCGCCCGCTCCACGCAGCTCGATCAGGTCGAGCAGGAGCTGGGGGAGGGGCTGAGCAAGCTCTTCTCCACCCAATTGGAGCTCGCCGAGGCGGAGCTGCAGAGCAAGCTGCTCCGCGATGCGGAGATTAAGGCGCTCCAGGCCCAGATTCATCCGCATTTTCTCTTCAATGCATTCAACACGATCTCGGTGCTGTGCCGGACCGATCCGGAGAAGGCCCGCGATCTGCTGCAGCAGCTCAGCATCTTCTTCCGCAGCAATCTGCAGGGCGCACGGACGATGCTCATCCCGCTGCACAAAGAATTGGAGCATGTGGAAGCGTATTTGTCCTTGGAGCAGGCGCGCTTTCCGGACAAGTATACCGTCTCGACCGATATCGATCCGGAGCTGGAGGATGTGCTCGTGCCGCCGTTCACGCTGCAGCCTCTCGTCGAGAATGCCGTGCGGCATGCTTTCCCCCGTGGCGCGGCTCCGCTCTGCGGGAGCGTGACCCTGCAAGCGTACCGGGAAGGCGAACAGATGATTCTGCTGACACGGGACAATGGACAGGGCATACCGAAGGATATCCAGGGGGCGCTCGGCAAGCAGGCTGTCGATTCCGCGGAGGGCACCGGAACGGCGCTGTACAACATCCGGAAGCGGATGGCCGAGATATACGGCAAGCAGGCCTCCTTCCGGATAGACAGCGAGCCCGGACACGGGACGACGGTAATGATTGCCGTGCCGATTCAGTTCCATGAATGGAGGGAAGCGTCATGCTGAAGGCCTTTGTCGTCGATGATGAGCCGTTGGCAAGAGATGAGCTGATTTATTTGCTGAGAAGGACGAGGCAGGTGGAGGTCGTCGGCGAAGCGGACACGTTGGAGGATGCCTTGGCGGGAGTGGCTGCGGCGCAGCCGGATGTGGTCTTCCTCGATATTGAGCTGCAGGAAGAGAGCGGGCTCGATATCGCCGGCCGGCTCCGGGAGCTGGAAGCGCCGCCTGATGTCGTGTTCGCTACCGCGTATGATGAATTTGCGCTGAAGGCGTTCGAGCTGAACGCCGCCGACTATATACTGAAGCCGTTCGAGGAGCAGCGGGTGCAGCAGACGATCCGCAAGCTGCTGCGCCTCCATGAGCGGGATAGCTATCCGCCTTCGGCACCATCCGCCGTCCGGGCCGGGATGGCGGAGCGGGAGCGGCAGGAACGTCTGGCCATCACGGTCGACGAACGAATCATCGTGCTGCATGTCGGCGATATCGTCTACCTCGGGTTCGAAGAGGGGAAGACGGTTATCGCTACGTCCGAGCGGAAGTATAAGGTTGGGGAATCACTGACCCAGCTGGAACGGAAGCTGAATCATCCTTCCATCGTCCGCGTGCACCGGGCGTTCCTCGTTCATCTGGATCGCATCGTAGAGATTCAGCCGTGGTTCCATTCGACCTTCCATCTTCAGATGCAGGATGGATCCCGCATTCCGGTCAGCCGCACCTACATGAAGGAATTGAAGCAGCTGCTCGGGATGTAATCGCTTGCAATTCGAAGGTTCCTTTTTGCAATTGAAACGGCATCTATCGCATTCTGTCATGAAAATGAAGCAGCGAAGCTTTCATATTGTATGATGACTCCAATACGATTGCAGGGAGTGGTTCACATGAATGCGGTAACGATTGTGATCGGATCGATATGCATCCTGATGATTGCATACCGGCTGTATGGAACGTTCATGGCGGCCAAAGTGCTTAAGCTGGATGATTCCAAGCCGACCCCGGCCCATGAACTGAATGATGGCAAAGATTATGTCCCCACCAACAAATGGGTCACCTTCGGTCATCATTTCGCCGCGATCGCGGCGGCAGGGCCGCTCGTCGGGCCGATACTGGCGGCGCAGTTCGGATACCTGCCCGGCCTGCTGTGGCTGCTTATCGGCGCGGTCATCGGCGGCGCGGTGCATGATGCCGTCGTCTTGTTCGCCTCGATGCGCAAGCAGGGCAAGTCGCTCTCCGAGGTCGCGAAGGACGAGCTCGGTCCGGTAGCCGGCTTCTGCACCGGCCTGGCGATGCTCTTCATCATTACGATTACGATGGCCGGGCTCTCGATGGTCGTGCTCCACGCATTGGAGCATAACCCATGGGGCACCTTCGCCGTAGGGATTACGATTCCGATCGCGATGGGCGTCGGCTTGTTCTACAAGAAGACGGGGAATCTGAAGCTTGCGTCCACCGTCGGCTTCATTCTGCTCATGACCGGGGTATTTCTCGGACCCCAGATCCAAGGCACCGTCCTGGGAGACTGGCTGACGCTGGACTCAAGTACGCTGGCGATCCTGCTGCCCATCTATGCGTTCTTCGCTGCCGCCTTGCCCGTCTGGCTGCTGCTGGCGCCGCGGGACTACTTGAGCAGCTTCATGAAGATCGGCGTCTTCATCGCCCTCATCGTTGGTGTCTTCATCATTAATCCGGCCATCCCGTTCCCGGCCGTCACAGAGTTCGTAAATGGAGGCGGCCCGATACTGGCCGGTCCGGTCTGGCCGTTCATCTCGATCACGATTGCCTGCGGAGCCATCTCCGGCTTCCACGCCTTCGTCGGTTCGGGCACGACGCCGAAGATGATCAACCGCTGGAGCGACATCAAGGTAGTCGGCTTCGGTGCGATGCTTGTCGAATCGCTGGTTGGAATTATGGCGCTTATTGCGGCGGCGGCGCTTCAACCGGCTGACTATTTCGCGATTAATTCGACGCCGGAAGTGTTCAAGACGCTGGGAATGTCGACCGTGCATCTGCCGGAGCTGGCGCAGCAGATCGGCCTCGATCTCGAAGGACGGACCGGCGGAGCCGTTACCTTGGCCGTTGGGATGACGTACATTTTTACCAAGATACCGTGGTTCAGCCACTTGTCATCCTACTTCTTCCAGTTCGTCATTATGTTCGAGGCGGTGTTCATTCTGACGGCAATTGATGCCGGCACACGGGTGGCCCGCTATCTGATTCAGGACTTCTTCGGAGACATCTATAAGCCGCTGAAGCAGGTGGACTGGGTACCGGGCTCCATATTCGCCAGCGCCTTGGCTTGTCTCATGTGGGGATACTTGCTCTTCTCAGGAGATATCGGCTCCGTCTGGGCGCTCTTCGGCGTCTCCAACCAGCTGATGGCATCGATCGGACTTATTATTGGCGCGACAGTGATTCTGAAGATAGCGGATAAGCGGAGGTATATGCTGACCTGCCTCATCCCGCTCGCCTATTTGTTCGTCACGGTCAACTATGCCGGCTACTGGATGGTCAAAAATGTGTATCTTAACCCGTCAGCTTCCGGGTATAGCGTATTGAACGCCACACTGTCCATCATTATGCTGGTGCTCGGCATCATCATTATGGTATCCGCCATCAAGAAGTGGATTGAACTGTGGAACGGGCCGCGGGCGAATCTCGAAGCGCTTAACGTGACATGAACGGTTCAGGAGCGCTTGTCCGGCAGACGCTTCGGCACGCAGGCAATGAATCGGCAAGAATAGTTTGACAAGATTGGCAATCACGGCTAAAGTAGGACGTGATAAGGAACTTTATACGAAATCCGCTGGGGGAGCCGCGCAAGGCGGCTGAGACAAGAGATGCTTGGACCCTTTGAACCTGATCCGGTTAATACCGGCGTAGGGAAGTGGAGACGGCCTTCACAGGTTTGAATTCACGCTCATTTTACGAAGACTTGGCGAAGCCGCTCCATTTCGGGGCGGCTTTTTTGTATGGCCGCGCCGGCGCCCCTGGTTTGGATTTCCCCAAAAATGTGGCGGAGGTGCTGAGTATGGCCTGCTTTACCGAAGAACTCCGGCGTACGGCGGATCCGATTTTTACGGCGATTTTTGCCCATCCGTTCGTTCGGGGCATTGCGGAAGGAACGTTAGCGAAGGAACAGCTTATTCACTATGTCAAGCAAGATTTTGAATACTTGAACGCTTTTATCCGGGTATACGGGATTGCGATCTCCAAATGCGACCACCGCGCCGCGATGGCTCTTTTTAACGAGCAAATTTCGTTTATTTTGGACAGCGAGACCCATCCTCATCAAAATTTTTGCGATGTCGCCGGGGTGACGTACGAGGAGCTGCAGGGCTACGCCTTGGCCCCTTCAGCCAATCACTATGTCAACCATATGCTGACGGTCGCCCATGGGGGAACGCGGGAAGATATCGTGGCGGCATTGCTGCCTTGCCCGTGGACGTATACGGAAATCGGCCGCAGGCTGCTGGAGGAAGTGAAGCCGGATCCATCCCATCCGTTCTATGAATGGATGCATTTTTATGGAGAGCAGGAGAGCGGGATTACGATGCAGCTGCGCCGACTGCTTGATGAGTGGGCGGAGTCTTTACCCGCGGCGCGCAAGCAGCGGCTGGAGGAGCATTTTGTGACCAGCTGCCAGTTGGAATATCTGTTCTGGGATATGGCCTATACGTTAGAGGACTGGCCGGCGCCGATTACGGAAGCAGCACGGGCATGAATCCAAGATGGGCGGCCGCTTCTCGCAACAGTAAGGAACGGCTGCCCCTCGCTCATCATATGACGAATACGTTCGTGACCAACGGGAAGAAGATTCATGTAAAGACAAGCAGAACAACAATATCCCGCAAGCTCGCAAGTCACGTTCCCTGCCTGGAACAGGAACAGCCTCTCCGGGAGCAGTTGCTGGCGCGCTTTATCTCCAGGGGGCGGCGCACGCCTGCTCGGCAGCCCATCAGGCCAGTTCGCGGCGATTGTATGCGTATGACCATCCAAGGGTGCTCGCTTCCGGCAGCGCCCAAGGACAAGGCATAGGCGATGGGCTACAGCCGCTCGGCTTCCTTCAGTAGACGGACTATATCTACCTCCCCCGGTACTTTGATCTGGATGTTCCGGGTCTTGCGGCTGCGGATCGGATTCGCCGTCCGCCGGAGCAAGGCCTTGATCTCGCCCGGCTTCAAGCGCGGCCGCACGGCCAGCAGCAGCGCGATCGCACCGCTGATGTGCGAGGTAGCCATCGAGGTGCCGCTCATCTCGTGGTATTGGCCCTTAATCCAGGAGGATACGATCTTCTCGCCGGGAGCGTAAATGTCCACGAATTGCCCCCGATTGCTGAATGGGGCAATCCGCCGCAAGCGATCGGTCGCCCCGACCGAGATCGTCTGGGAATAGCGGGCCGGGTAATCGACAGACTTCCGCTTCGCGTCGTTCCCGGATGAAGCGACGACGGTGACCCCGGATTGATAGGCCTGGGTCACCGCTTGCAGCAGCGACTTGCTGCGGGATTTCATGCCGAAGCTCATATTGATGATGTGCATCCCGTTGCGGACGCACCATTCAATGCCATTGATAATATCAGACACATAAGCAGCTCCGTTCTCATCAAATGATTTCACGGGATGGATCAGGGCGCGGGGAGCCACGCCGATAATGCCGTACATTTGATTGGCCGCAGCTATCGTGCCCGCAATATGGGTGCCATGACCGTTATCATCATAAGGCGGCATGCCGCGGTGAACGAAGTTGACTCCGCGCATCAGTGACTGGCGGAGATCGGGATGGCGGTAATCGGCGCCGGTGTCGATCACGCCGATATGCACGCGGTGGCCGGTGGTCGTTCCCCATGCCTGCGGAGCCTTGATCTGCCGTACGCCCCACGGAATGCCCCGCTCCCAGGTGACCGGCCTGTGGGAAGCGGCTTGAATCGCGATCAACGCGTCGTCCTCTATCGTGAACTCGTTCGGATACCGTGACAGCAGCTGTGCAGCCGATTCAGGAACCGGACAGCTCCAGGCGCGGATGAGCGGAAGTTCGCGGATATGCTGGAGCTCGGGCCGATTCCGGCGAAGCCTGCGGAGCGCCTTACTGAATACAGCGAACCGCTCCGGCCGGTGGAAGCGAATCAACTGCTTCGCCGCAGGCCGTCCGCTGAAGGACATCTCTTGAAGCAACATGTGCAATAAGGCCGTCATATCCAATGTCGAGTCCCTCCCGACAATTCCTTGTGGGGTATCGTATGCCAAGGGGAAGATGGTGGACTGGGGTAGCTGCCTTTTTTGCGAAAGTTAGGCCTTCTTCCGTGTCAAAAGGCGGCTGCGGACATAGGATGAAGAAGAGCCGGCGAGGGGCTTTGCACACGGTAGACGAGGTGTAAACCTGTCTGTGGTGCGGATACAGTCGAACGCGAAGGGATGCCCTTCGCGTTTCTTTTTTTCCATCTAGGGCAGGGGAAGCGGACAGACATGTGGCATTTTTTTGTCCGCGTCGGATAAACTTGCTTTTTCATGGAAAATCGGTTTTACTTAGGTGTGAAACTGGATATGATCGTAATTATCCGTTTGAACCTTTGAGAGAGGATGTGTCCTTATGAGCACCCCGTTGGAATTGAAGTTAGATCCCGACAAAGTGCAAGAAATGCCGATGGTGGATATTGCTTTCCTCGTACTGAAAGCAGCCAACACGCCTTTCTACTACCGTGATCTGATGAATGAAGTTGCGAAGCTTCGCAGACTCAGCGAAGAGCAAATTAATGATGTCATTGCACAGTTATATACGGAAATCAACATTGATGGCCGCTTTGCGTGCGTAGGGAACAATCTCTGGGGCTTGAAGCGCTGGTATCCTGTCGATCGCTCGGAAGAGTCGATGGGCACGAAGCGTCCTCGCATCATTAATGATGACGACGATGATCTGGAAGATGATGATATCTTCGTCGAAGAGGACGACAGCTACAACAATGAGGAAGACTTCGACTTCGTGGATGAAGACAGCGAAGATGATGAAGAAATGTATGTGGATGAAGAAGAAGAGGCCGAAGTAGAAGAGGAAGTCATGATCGATGAGGAAGAGATCGATGAAGACAACCCTGACGAGGAAGAAGAGCCGGATATGGACGAGGATAAAGATCAGTAATCGGAATCCGCTCCTTCGGCTGTGATGGACCGTTTGCTTATGATTCCCGAGCGATCTCCCTGGAGGCGCTTCGGCGGGAAGATAAGCAAACGGGTTTTTAATAGAACCGCTCCTCTTCACGCGGCTCGTCATGCTTCTTGTCCCGCTTGCCGGAGCTGGCCGCTGCCGCCTGGAAGCGGCGGAAATCCCCTCCTACCGATGGGTGTAACTGGATCAGGACGGCGCCCCGATCAATTAGCTGGAAAATCCGTAAACGTTCCCTTGACACGGCATGTCCTACAGAGTAAACTAGCATATGGGCTTTTGATTTGTTTGTAATTGAATAGGTTGATTGACGCTAAAAGATGAAAGTGCCCCGTGACACTACGGGAGTCACTTTTTTATTTTTTTATTGACATTTTTTCATCAATTTTTCTCGTGCAAATGGGTTACGATAACATCAGGCAGCATGTGATTGCTTCGAACCCTGACTCAAGAGTCAAAGCCTCCCGAGAACATGTCTTGTATGCATTTGATCATAGGAGGGTTTCACCAGTGGCAAAGTATATTTTTGTGACGGGCGGCGTTGTATCTTCTCTAGGCAAAGGGATTACCGCAGCGTCCCTGGGAAGATTGCTGAAGAATCGGGGGCTGAAGGTTACGATCCAAAAGTTCGACCCCTATATTAACGTAGATCCGGGTACAATGAGCCCGTATCAGCATGGCGAAGTGTTCGTTACCGATGACGGAGCAGAGACCGATCTCGATCTCGGACATTACGAGCGCTTCATCGACATCAACCTGTCGAAGAACAGCAATGTTACAACCGGCAAGGTTTATTCTTCGGTCATCTCCAAAGAGCGCCGCGGTGAATACCTGGGCGGCACCGTTCAAGTGATTCCGCATATTACGAATGAGATCAAGGAGCGCGTCTTCCGCGCCGGCAAGGAAGCCGGTTCCGACGTCGTTATTACCGAGATCGGCGGCACCGTCGGCGACATCGAGAGCCTTCCGTTCCTGGAAGCCATCCGCCAGATTAAGAGCGATGTGGGCCGCGACAACGTCATGTACATCCATGTCACTTTGATTCCATACATCAAGGCTGCCGGCGAAGTGAAGACGAAGCCGACACAGCACAGCGTGAAGGAGCTGCGGAGCATCGGGATTCAGCCGAACATGCTCGTATGCCGGACGGAGCACGCTTTGTCCGAGGACTTGAAGCGCAAGATCTCGCTCTTCTGCGATATCGATGCCAATGCCGTCGTGGAATGCCGAGATGCGTCCACTTTGTATGAAGTGCCGCTGATGCTTCGCGATCAAGGCATGGATGACATTGTCGTCAATCATTTGAAGCTGGAGACGCAGCAGCCGGATATGACCGAGTGGATCAAGCTCGTCGATCGCGTGAAGCAGCTCCAGGGACAAGTCGAGATTGCGATCGTAGGCAAATATGTCGCCCTGCACGATGCGTATCTGTCTGTCGTCGAAGCATTGGCGCACGCAGGGTTCGATGCGAATACGGAAGTGAACATTCGCTGGGTCAATGCGGAGGAGATTACGGACGACAATGCGCGGGAGCGTCTCGAAGGTGTCCACGGCATTCTGGTGCCGGGCGGCTTCGGGGACCGGGGCATTGAAGGCAAAGTATCCGCGATCCGCTATGCGCGCGAGCAGAAAATTCCGTTCTTCGGTATTTGCCTCGGCATGCAGGTGGCGGTTATCGAATATGCCCGTTCCGTGCTGGGCATGACGGGCGCGAACAGCTCGGAGATCAATCCGTCGACCGATTACCCGGTCATCGACCTGCTTCCGGAACAGAAAGACATCGAGGATCTGGGCGGAACGATGCGTCTGGGACTGTATCCGTGCAAGCTTCAGGAAGATTCGCTTGCGATGGCAAGCTATCAGGACGAGTTGGTGTATGAACGCCATCGTCACCGTTATGAATTCAACAATGAATACCGCGAAGCGATGGAGCACGCCGGGCTGAAGTTCAGCGGCACGTCTCCGGACGGGCGGCTGGTCGAGATCGTGGAGCTGGCCGATCATCCATGGTTCCTGGCGGTGCAATTCCATCCGGAATTCACATCCCGTCCGAATCGCCCGCAGCCGCTGTTCCGGGAGTTTGTCCGGGCGGCCGTGGCACACCGCGGATAATGATCCAGGCGGAAATTCCCATTATGGGAATTTCCGCCTATTTTTTGCACTTCGTAAGGGGAAGTTCATGTTTTTCCGTATTTCAAGCAGGATTTTAATATATCAAGGCGAATAAGTACCATTATTCTTGCTTTGGAAAAAAAAGCATGTTCATACGAGGCGACGCCTGTCTTAGCGGATGCACTCGCTCGTGTTACACGATGGGAGGGGTACCAGTTGGATAAGAAGAAAGTATTGATAGTCGATGATCAAAACGGTATTCGAGTTCTTCTGATGGAAGTATTCAGCAGTGAAGGGTACTCGACTTACCAGGCTTCCAACGGGAAGATTGCATTGAACATCGTGCGTGAGGAATCTCCGGATATTGTCTTGCTGGACATGAAGATTCCAGGCATGGACGGCTTGGAAATCTTGAAGCAGATTAAGAAAATGGAGCCGCAGATGAAAGTGATTATGATGACAGCTTACGGAGAGCTAGATATGATCAAGGAAGCGACCGATCTCGGCGCGATCATGCATTTTACGAAGCCGTTCGACATTGATGAGATGAGAGTGGCGGTGAACATGACGCTTCAACAGGACCATTCGGCGGCGAACCCGGCGAATATGACGACATGACTCGATAGACAAGGCCATGACATAGGTTTGAACGATGCTGGGCGCTGACACCCGGCTTCTTTGTTTTCCGGGCACGAATGAATGACGAGGCGTGGAAATGGCGGTCTGATGGCAGTCTTAAAGAGGCAGGGTTTGTCAAGAGGTTGTTTACTTTTTTACGGGCAAATGTGATATAATAACACCGTACTGGATGTCGGCTAACTACAAGAAATACAGACAAAGACAACTTCTTAGGAGGATGGAGACCATGCCATTAGTTTCGATGAACGAATTCCTGCCAAAAGCAAAAGCGGGCAAATTTGCGGTGGGCCAATTCAACATTAACAACCTAGAGTTTACACAAGCGATTACGGAAGCAGCTATGGAAGAGAATGCGCCAATTATTTTCGGTGTATCCGAAGGGGCATTGCGTTATATGGGAATGGAATATACAGTTGCCATGGCGCAAGCGGCTGCGAAGAAATCCGGCTTGCCAATCGCTTTGCATCTTGACCACGGCAGCACATTTGAAGTCGCTATGGCTTGTATCCGTGCAGGATTCTCTTCCGTCATGTTCGACGGATCCCATCATGCATACGAAGACAACATTCGCTTGACTAAGGAAGTCGTTAAAGCGGCTCATGCGATGGGCGTATCCGTCGAGGGCGAATTGGGAACTATCGGCGGGGTCGAAGACGACCTGGAAGTGGATGAAGCATCCGCACAGCTGGCTAAGCCGGATGAAGCAATCCGTTTCTATGAAGAAACAGGCGTTGACGCGCTTGCGATTGCGGTAGGTACTGCTCACGGCATGTACAAAGGCGAGCCAAAACTTCATTACGATATCATTGAAGCGGTAGCTTCCAAAATTCCTGTACCGGTTGTACTTCATGGCGGTTCCGGGGTGCCTGACGAATCCATCCGCAAAGCAATCGCGGCAGGTGCCGGCAAAATCAACGTGAACACCGAGAACCAAGTCGCTTGTACGGCGGCGATCCGCGAAGCATTGGCGAAGGATGCCGATGTTATCGACCCTCGTAAATATTTGACTCCAGCTCGTAAAGCGATGGTGGAAGTCGTTCGGGGCAAAATTCGCTTGTTCGGCAGCAACAACCAAGCGTAACAAGCGCAATTCCATAGTTAATACTTACGTTTACGAATGCGGGAATAGCACCGGTTCGCCGGTGTTCTTCCCTTTTTGCATTATGGGGAGCCGATATAAGCCGGATGTCGCCGGCTATCGGGGTTGTCAGCAACGCATGGGAGGAACTGGCTTGTCATGGAGAAGTTAATGATTAGCGGCGGTCGGCCGCTTCGGGGAGCCGTGCAAATCAGCGGTGCCAAAAATAGCGCGGTAGCGCTTATTCCTGCAGCAATCCTTGCGGAGACGGAAGTCGTACTGGATAATTTGCCCGAACTGAGCGATGTCGCCACTTATATGGAGATCTTGACGGAGCTTGGCGGACAGGTTAGCTGGGAAGGTTCCTGTCTGCGCATCGATCCGTCGCAGATGATCTCGGTACCGATGCACAATGGACCCGTTAAAAAACTGCGGGCCTCCTACTATATGATGGGCGCGCTTCTGGGCCGGTTCGGCGAAGCGACCATCGGCATGCCGGGGGGCTGCAATTTCGAGCCTCGCCCGATCGATCAGCATATCAAAGGCTTTGAAGCTTTGGGCGCGACAGTGACGAACGATCACGGCTCCGTCCATATTTACGCGCGGGAACTTCGCGGCGCCAAAATCTATTTGGATGTCGTCAGTGTAGGGGCGACCATTAACATTATGCTTGCTGCCTCACGCGCCAAGGGCACTACGATTATTGAAAATGCGGCCAAAGAGCCTGAAATTATAGATGTTGCCACACTGCTTAATGCGATGGGCGCCCGCATCAAGGGAGCGGGCACGGAGACGATCCGCATTGAAGGCGTGGACAGCCTGCGCGGCTGTACGCACTCGATTATTCCGGACCGCATTCAGGCGGGAACGTATATGATTGCGGCTGCGGCCACCTGCGGCGATATTCTGATCGATAATGTTATTCCTAAACATCTGGAAGCCCTTACGGCGAAGCTGGAAGAAATGGGCGTGCGCGTTATCGAGGGCGATGAGTCGCTTCGCGTTATTGGCCAGCCCGAATACAACAGCATCGATGTGAAGGCGCTTGTCTATCCCGGATTCCCGACGGATCTCCAGTCCCCGATGACCAGCTTGCTGACGCAAGCCAAAGGGGTGAGCATGCTGACGGATCTCGTATACAGCAGCCGCTTCAAGCATGTCCCGGAGCTGGCCCGCATGGGAGCCAAAATACGGGTTGAAGGGCGAACCGCCGTGATCGAAGGCACGAAGCTGAATGCCGCGAAGGTGAGAGCTTCCGATCTGCGTGCCGGCGCCGCGCTCGTCATTGCCGGCTTAACGGTAGATACCGATGTCACGGAGATTTCAGGAGTGGAATTTATCGACCGCGGGTATGATCATCTCGTGTCCAATTTGCGCAATCTTGGCGCCGATGTATGGCGTCAGGTGGAATAAATCGATTCTGTTGGGGTAAAGATAGGTTAATAATAGATTGATATGGGCACAATCCATACAGAACGAGATTTCTATTTCTACGATATATCAACCTATGATGAAGAATTGGCTGCCTCTGGCCCACCATCTTCTCATCTTCATTCCGTCCACGATTTCTTTCCGGTGAAACAGCCCATCAATACAATGACATAGATAAAAGAACAACTGCTGTATTCCCGAGTTGAATAAGGGAAATGGACTTATTGATACGACATTGTCCGCATTTTATAACAGAATAGGAGTTGTATTCATGGATTTACAAATTTCCGATTTGGAAACGAAAAAGTTGACCGAATTGTACAAGCTGGCGAAGGAGTTCCAAATTCCGGGTTACGGTCAATTGAAGAAAAAAGAATTGATTTTCGCGATTTTGCGTGCGCAAGCGGAGCAGGGCGGCTACATGTTCATGGAGGGCGTTCTTGACATTTTGCCGGAAGGCTTCGGCTTCCTTCGGCCGATTAACTATTTGCCGAGCGCGGAAGATATTTATATCTCACAGTCGCAAATTCGTAGATTCGATCTGAGAACGGGGGATGTCGTTTCAGGCAAGTGCCGTCCTCCGAAAGAGAATGAGCGCTACTTCGGTCTGCTGCAGATCAATGCCGTGAATGGTGAAAATCCAGAAGATGCCGCGCAACGGCTGCACTTCCCTGCATTAACTCCTCTTTATCCGCAGAAGAAGCTGGTGCTCGAAACTTCCCCATCCCGCATTTCAACACGGATTATGGATTTGATTGCTCCTGTCGGCTTGGGACAGCGCGGCTTAATCGTCGCACCGCCTAAGGCCGGTAAGACGCTTCTCCTCAAAGAAATCGCGAACAGCATCTCGGAGAATAATCCTGAAATTGAGCTGTTCGTGCTTCTGATCGACGAGCGTCCGGAAGAAGTAACCGACATGCAGCGTTCCGTCAAGGGCGAAGTCGTGGCATCCACATTCGATGAAGTGCCAGAAAATCATATCAAGGTCGCCGAACTGGTGCTTGAGCGTGCCCTTCGTCTCGTAGAGCACAAGAAGGACGTAGTCATCCTGCTGGACAGCATCACCCGGCTGGCTCGGGCATATAACCTGGTTATTCCGCCATCGGGCCGGACGCTGTCGGGCGGTATCGATCCGGCTTCCTTCCATCGTCCGAAGCGATTCTTCGGCTCGGCGCGTAACATCGAGGAAGGCGGCAGCTTGACCATTCTGGCGACGGCTCTGGTCGAGACCGGGTCGCGCATGGATGATATCATCTACGAGGAATTCAAAGGCACGGGCAACATGGAGCTGCATCTGGATCGCAAATTGGCGGAACGCCGTATTTTCCCGGCCATCGATATCCGACGCTCCGGCACGCGCCGGGAGGAGATGCTGCTGTCGAAGGAAGAGCTCGACAAGCTGTGGATGATTCGGAAAAATATGAACGAAACGCCGGAGTTCATCGATCAATTCCTGAAGAAGCTGCGTGATACGAAGACGAACACGGAATTCTTGGCTACCTTGGATACGAACGGCAACACGCCGACGCCGACGCGCCGCACCCGGAGCACTTCGGTCAGCTGATAGAGAGCGGCTGAGACAGCTTCACCGGGCTGGCTGTCTGACGCGCTGGCTCTTCCCGATGCGCTACTTTCCGGTTGCGCTGTTGGGCGGGCCGTGCTATAATTCATTATTGTTCTATATAACTCTGGGCACGCAAAGGGCTCAGGGCGGAAAGAAGGTGAATTCGAATGAAAGAAGCGATTCAACCCAAATACCACATTACAACGGTAACTTGCGCATGCGGCAATACGTTCGAAACAGGTTCGGTTAAGGAAAACCTGAAGGTAGAGGTGTGCTCGGCTTGCCATCCGTTCTTCACAGGCAAACAGAAGTTTCTTGATGCAGGCGGTCGTGTGGATAGATTTAAGAAGAAATATGGCATGTAATACGTTAAATATAGACTCTCTTGCTGGTGATGGCGAGGGGGTTTATTTTTTATGCAGACGTACTGGTTGTCGCGTACAGCATCATTATCGGCTTCGGTTGAACAACATGCATATAGGAGGATCTGCGCAGTGCGGCTTCATTAGCACAGCCGGAACGCTGGTGTCATGGGGCTTCAGAGATGCCGAAGCCGATGCGGAGAATGAACCGGCGGAGGACTGGGAAGCTGTAAACAATTTACTTTGGTTGCACTTTCGGCACAGATCGTCTATACTAAGTTATGCCGTGCTAGACGGGGAGGTAGCGGTGCCCTGTAACTCGCAATCCGCTATAGCGAGGTTGAATTCCTGTTAGAGGTTTTGTTGATGTGAGGCTTGGTATTCGTCTTTGGTGTTGACGGCCGGGTCCTTCGCAATGGATACCTATGAATCTGGTCAGGTCCGGAAGGAAGCAGCCATAAGTAGGGTTTTTCATGTGCCGGAGGGAAGCCTGACCTGAGCTGTAAGACGAAGGTGCCGCTCGGATCACAATTATCAATAACAGGTGCACGGTTCCATATCGAATATCCAACACCGAGCGAATCGGTGTTTTTTGTTCTCCATTTATGAATATATGCTCAAATATTAATAATAAGGCAGGATTTTTTTTGCGTTTACGGAATACTATAGGTATCTCCCGGCTTCAGAGGGAGCGGTAGAGATGGGCGCAATAATACGATGAGGTGAGCCTATGACGGAATTGAATCAGTCCCTTGGTTCTCAGCAAGCGTGTACCCTCTCCTCTGCCGGATCGACAGAGGGCCAGGATCAGGAGCAAGGGAAGCTGAATTTGCTGCAGCAATTTGCGGGTGCTTTTTTGAAGGACGTCAATCTGGGCATCCTGCTTCTCGATGTCCAGTTCCGCCTGGTGGATATTAGCGAAATGGCGTGCCGGATTCTCGGATGGGTGAAGCCCGAAGTGCTGCATCGCCGGGTCAATGACCTGTTCGGCGAGATGCCGACGGAGTATCATCTTGTGCAGCGGTCGCTTCTGGAAGGTGTCGTTACACAAAATCATGCCGTCTCCTGGACCAACGGATCGGATCGCTATGATCTGCTGATGGACTCGAACGTGCTGCGGGATGAACAGGGCCAGATTGTTGGCGCTTACGTGTTGTTCAAGGATGTGTCCAATCTGCGCTCGCTGGAAGAGCAAGTGCAGCGGAGCGACAGGCTGGCCATGATCGGGCAGATCGCGGCCGGAACGGCTCACGAGATACGGAACCCGCTCACCTCGATCAAGGGCTTCCTGCAAATGTTCAAGAAGAAGCTCGGCGAGCATGGCATGATCAAGGAAGTGCATTACACCGATATTATGCTGACCGAGATTAACCGGATTAACGAGCTGGTCGGCGAGTTCCTGTTGCTGAGCAAGCCGAAGCATCTTACGATAGAGCGGGTGAATCTCCACCAGGTGCTGGGCGAGATTCTGCCCATCATTCAGAATGAGGCGGTACTGCATGCGGTTCAAGTCAACTACAAGGCGGACGAGCCGCTGCCTCTAATCATCGGCGACCGCGAGCTGCTCAAGCAGGTGTTCATTAATATTGCCAAAAACGGTATCGAGGCGGTGAGCGAAGGCGGCGTGTTGAATGTGACAGCGAGACGGGATGACGAGAGCAAGCGGGTGCTGATCGAGATTCAGGATTCGGGTCCGGGAATCCCATGTTACATTATCGACAAAATATTCGATCCGTTCTTCACGACCAAGGCGAACGGTACAGGTCTAGGATTGTCTGTCTGCCAGCGCATTATTCATGATCTGGGCGGTTCGATACGGGTATCAAGCAAAGGCTATGGCACGACATTCACCCTTTACTTCCCGTTCCCTTTGCCATAAACGCTGGGATTTTCGAACATAATAGGAGTCATGAACAGCCGTTTTCCTGATTGCCAAAGAGAGGGAATGGCTGTTTTTTTACAATTTGTGATATAGTATAATAAGAAAAACGCTCTCGAGGTTACAGCATGGGACATATTGCATTGTATCGCGCTTGGCGGCCACAGTCATTCGGTGACATGGTCGGACAACAGCATATCATTCAGACATTGCAAAACTCGCTGCGTGAGCGGCGATTTTCGCATGCCTACCTTTTCAGTGGTCCCCGGGGAACCGGCAAGACCACTGCTGCAAAGATCATGGCCAAAGCGGTCAACTGCGAACAGGGACCCGGTCCAGAGCCCTGCAATGAATGCGAAGCCTGCCGGCGCATCACCGCCGGTGCGGTCATGGATGTCGTCGAGATTGACGCCGCATCCAACCGGGGCGTAGAAGAAATTCGCGATCTTCGGGAAAAGGTCAAATACGCGCCTTCCGAGGTCCGCCACAAAGTGTATATTATTGATGAGGTTCACATGTTGACGACGGAGGCCTTCAACGCGCTGCTCAAGACGCTGGAGGAACCTCCTGCCCATGTCATGTTCATTCTGGCCACGACGGAGCCTCACCGCCTGCCGGCGACTATCATCTCCCGGTGCCAGCGGTTTGATTTCCGCAGAGTGACGCTGGAGGAACAGGTTGCCCGACTGGAGCAAGTGTGCAGGGATGAGGGGATTGAGGCAGACCGGGACAGTCTCACCTATATCGCGAAGCTGTCGGATGGCGGCATGCGCGATGCGATCAGCCTGCTCGATCAGGCGGCATCCTTCACCGATGGACGTCTTGACTATCGGCAAGTCCTGGACATCACCGGCGGCATACCGGAGGAGCAGTTCGCGGATATCGCCCGTGCCGTTCAAGCGGGGGATGTAGGATCCGTGCTGGCCACGGTGGAGTCGATGATGCAGGAAGGGAAGAGCGCGGACAAGTGCATGGAGAGTCTGCTCTACTTTTTCCGGGATCTGCTGATGATGAAGATGGTGCCGGACGGAGAAGGGCTGACGGATCGGCTAACGCGTGTGGAAGCGTTCCGGGAGATGGCCGATGCTTTTGAAGCGGCGAGCCTATTCCAGATTATCGACACATTGAACCGGTATCAGACAGACATGAAATATGCGGTGCAACCGCAAACGTTATTCGAGGTAGCCTTGCTGCAGTTAGCCGTGCAGAACCAACCGGGGGCGCTGAGCAGCCAACCGGAGGCGGGAACGGCTGAAAGGCAGGCTGATCGTTCCGATGCGGTGGGATCTTCTTCCGTCGTGCAACAATTGCAGCGTCAAGTTGCGTCATTAGAAGCGAAGCTGAATGAATTGGCGAAGGCAAGAGTACCGGATGGGCGGTCAGACGGCGGACAAGCCGAACGGAGCCCAGCGGCCACCAGAGCGCCTGCGCGGGTGTCGCGGATGGCGAAGCAGCCGCCTCACTTCGAACGGTATACTGCCTCGAAGGATTCCGCTGACTCGAACCGCATCCGCTCCAATTGGGGGCAGGTGCTGCAGCGGGTGAAGGAAGCCGGCGTCACGATTCACGCTTGGCTTGTTAATGGGGAGCCGGTATCGGCACTGGAAGATCGGGTGCTGGTCGCCTTCAAAAATACGATTCACCGGGATACGACCGAGAAGCCCAATAACAAGCAGGTGATTGAGCGCGTCTTGTCCGAAGTGTTCGGCAAGCCATATCAGCTCGATACGATGATGCTGAAGGATTGGGAAGAGGCGGCGGAGAAGTCTGCCGGAGAGAAGGAAGAGCCGGCGTTCCGGCTGGAGCCGGAAGGTTCCGAAGCGGAACCGGCACAAGAACCTTGGATTGACGAGGCGCTTCACATGTTCGGGGAAGACCTCGTTGTCATAAAAGAGTAATTATATTATTCTATGTAAAAAAGGAGAAATTACAGCGATGAACAATATGAATCAAATGATGAAACAGGTTAAAAAGATGCAAGAGCAAATGCTGAAGGCCCAGGAGCAGTTGGCTGACAAGAAAATAATTGGTACCTCCGGCGGCGGCGCAGTCACCGTTGAAGTGAACGGCCACAAGAAAGTGCTCAGCATTACGCTTAAGCCTGAAGTCGTTGATCCGGAAGATATCGAAATGCTTCAAGATCTCGTAATTACCGCTGTCAATGACGCGCTGACCAAAGCAGAAGATATGGCTAATGACGATATGGCCAAATTTACAGGCGGTATGAAAATTCCTGGCTTGTTCTAATAAGGCGACATGTTCGGCATATACCATTTGGTATATGCCCTTCTGTTATTGTAGAGGACGTTCAAAAAGTCGGCTTCGAGTTGTTGCGGCCTTACGTGCTGAAAACCGGTATTTTTGAACATGCCCTATAGGAGCGGAGATTTCGATCTTGCGGAGTCTGTCGCGCAGATAGCCGGTCGCGAGAAGCGGCGTCTGCATCCTATGCCATTGAAAAGGAGAGGCAGCCTTGTATTATCCAGAACCGATCGCGAAGTTGATCGAGGCATTTTCCCGCTTGCCGGGCATCGGGCCCAAGACGGCTGCCCGCCTTGCGTTCCATGTCATCCGCATGCCTGAAGATGATGTTATCGATTTCGCCAAAGCATTGGTCAACGTAAAGCGCAATCTGCAATACTGCTCGGTATGCTGCAATATAACCGATTCAGATCCGTGCCGGATCTGTCAGGATAAGACCCGGGATTCGTCCGTAATCTGCGTCGTGCAGGAGACAAAGGATTTGGTGGCCATGGAGCGGACGAAGGAGTTCCAGGGGTATTATCATGTGCTGCAGGGCGCAATCTCTCCGATGGAGGGAATTGGGCCGGAGGATATCCGTCTCGCCGAATTGTTGAAGCGGCTTAGCGATGAGCGGGTCAAGGAATTGATCTTGGCCACGAATCCGAATATCGAAGGAGAGGCGACGGCGATGTATATATCTCGCTTGGTGAAGCCTTTCGGTATCCGAGTGACGCGCATTGCCCACGGCTTGCCGGTTGGCGGCGACCTGGAGTATGCCGATGAAGTGACGCTGTCCAAAGCGCTGGAGGGACGGCGGGAAATTCAATAAACTCATGCGTTGAACATTGTAACGACGCATAACCGTAGCATAAGCGATCTCAGCCCCTGGCATTCAGCCAGGGGCTTTTTGTCAGCATTTTCGGTTCTAGTCTTGTCCAGATTTCCATAACCTTAGTTATACAAAGGAGTGGGGAGGGACGGAACGTGCGATGGCTGACGATCAAGCGTTGGTTCTCCAGGGTCCAAAAGCAGGAAGTCGCTGAAGCGGTCGAGCATGAAGAGCTGATGGATGACATTAGACTGGCGCTTCGGGAATGGGAACGGGCCCATGCGCGATTCCAGTATGCAGTCGGCGAAGATGAGGTCGACTATGCGATCTTTACGCTGGAAGCTGCCGAGAAGCGAGTGGGGATGCTAATCAAAAAAGCAAAACGGGATAAGCTGCATGCAGTAAAGCTGGGGAAAGGGTGGACGTAAATGAAATGGATGATGATTGGCGTGCTGATCGTATCGGCAGCTGCGCTGCTGTTCGTCTTGCTGCGCCAACGAGTCGCCTGGCGGGGAATCTTAAGCTTCCTTCTCCATGGCACAGTGGCCTTCGTGCTTCTGTATATCGTGAATACAACCGGCTTGGCTGCTGACGTATATGTGCCTGTCAATCCGGTCACGTTATCTACGGTCGGGTTGCTTGGAGTGCCCGGTTTGGCGGCGATTATTTTCTTGAAAATGGTTATGATTTAGTTATTGACTTGCTGTATTCCTATGTGATACATTAATAAGCGTCGCTTCGAGAGACCGAGGCAAGCAGTTGATAGATGTCGAAAGGCATCGAAAAAAAGATTTAAAAAATGCTTGACGAAGAATGCTCGAATGTGATATATTATAAAGGTCGCTGCTGAACGCAACGACAACGCGAAAAAGAATAATATAAAGGCTTTTGGAAGCTTTATAGACGGATTTTGAGCGAATAATTGTTCTTTGAAAACTGAACAACGAGTGATGTTTGTGCAAGAGGTCATTATTGACCTCGTCAGCAATAGAATGAGCAAGTCAAACTACTTTTATGGAGAGTTTGATCCTGGCTCAGGACGAACGCTGGCGGCGTGCCTAATACATGCAAGTCGAGCGGAGCGACGGTTTCCTTCGGGAAACCATTAGCTTAGCGGCGGACGGGTGAGTAATACGTAGGTAACCTGCCCTTAAGACTGGGATAACTCACGGAAACGTGGGCTAATACCGGATAGTCGATTTCCTCGCATGAGGGAATCGGGAAAGGCGGAGCAATCTGCCACTTATGGATGGACCTACGGCGCATTAGCTAGTTGGTGGGGTAACGGCTCACCAAGGCGACGATGCGTAGCCGACCTGAGAGGGTGATCG